>JAAYKL010000140.1 GCA_012522445.1 Myxococcales bacterium
ACTGCGGCGATGGCATCGTGCAGTCCGCGCACGAGCAATGCGACGACGGCACCAACGCGGGCGGCTACGGTCAGTGCGCCCCGGGATGCGTCCTGGGTCCCCACTGCGGAGACGGCATCGTACAAAAACCCTACGAGGAGTGCGACGACGGCAACAACAACAACAACGACGCCTGCTCCAACGCCTGCAAACTCAACATCCCCATCATTCACTAACGGCGCATTGTGGGGCGCATCGCTGGACGCGCGCTGGCGATGCCACCTGCCCCAAGCCGGCCCTTACCACCCGCACCGCAGGCGCAGCCCTTACCCATTAACAGCAGACGTAAAGACGTGAAAACGTGAAGGCGTGAAGACGTGAAGACGCGTTAGATGTTGCCGGCCACCGTGGCCGTATCGACGGCAGGCGCCTCGGCGGGGACTTCGGTATCTGCGCCATCGGCAGGCGCCGGAGATGCGTCGGGGGTTTCTGGTGTGGCGGGAGATTCTGCGGGGACCGGCGCGGCGGTCGGGCATCCCCGCGAGAGACGCATCGCCATGTTTTCGCCCTGGCGCGCCATATCGATGGCATCGCCCAAGATGCGCGCGGCCTCCTGGGGGGCGTGAAAGCCCATGGAATTTTCGGCGGCGATGTAGTCGATGCGCCACTGGGCCTGCCGCTGCAACTCCAAGACGGGTTGTAGCGCGGCTTCGGCGACGCCTTGTTGTTTCGCGGCGACGATGGCGTCGATCATGTCGTTGATGGCGGCACCCGAGCGCTGCAGCAAGTTGTAGTTGCGCTCTTGGATGACATCGACGCGGGCGGCGATTTCGCTCTCGGGCAAGTAATGACAGGTTTGGCAGGCGCGCTGGATGTTCAGCAGCGGGCTGCGCACCCAGTGGTCGGAGACCTTGGAGGCGCCGTCGCGCATGTAGGGCATATGGCAGTCGGCGCAGGCCACACCGGAACGCGCGTGAATGCCCTGGCTCCACAGCTCGAACTCGGGGTGCTGGGCCTTGAGGATTTCGGCGCCGGTTTCGGCGTGGCGGTAGTCGAAGAAGCGCTCGCCGCTCGGGAACTTGAGGGCGTTCCAATAAGCCTCGGAGCTCTCGACTGAGAGCCCCTTGCCCCAGGGGAAGGTCAGCGGAATTTCGGAGGAGCAGTAGTATTCGACGTGGCACTGGGCGCACACAAACGAACGCATCTCCTGGCGGGTCGCGTCGCGGTTGGGATCGTAGGGACGCTTTTTGTTGCCCTTTCGCCACTGCTCGATGCTGGGGGCAAAGGGCGCGCCTTGGGACGAATTGGCAAACTCGGCGATGCCCCGCAAAAACCCCGGGCGCGTCACGCGGATGCTCATGGACGCCGGATCGTGGCAGTCGACGCAGGAGACCGGGTGCAGATTTCCCATGTCTTTGAGCATCTGGTGGGTTTCGGCATAAGACATTTTGTGGGTGGCATCCATGCCCTTAAAGGCGTCGCCGTCGCCGAGCTTGCGGTAGAGCGGCATCACCGAGGCGTGGCAGTGCAAGCACGACCCCGACTGGGGCTTGGTGAGGCGCAGCGTGTTCTCTTGGTCGGTGAGCATGTAGGCGTGGCCGCGGCGATCCCGGTAATCGATGGCAAAGGCGTAGCCTTGAAACATGCGCTTCAGCCAGGGATCGCGCTCGATTTTTTCTTCGGGGAGCGCCTCGGAACCCCCGTGACCGCCGAACCGCGTTTGGGTGGGCAGGGCCGTGCGCTGGTATGAGTCGTACTGACGCGGGAAGTCGCGGCCCCAAATCGCCGGGTCGGTGGTGTCCTCGTCGACTTTCTCGAAACGCACCCAGGGCGCATAGGCCTCGGACTTGCGCTCGAAGATGTTGACCAGCAGCAGCGTGACCGCGGCCGTCACCACAGCGGTGATGCCCAACACGACGATGAGGGCGGTGCGCATGCGGGATGTAGAGGGGGTTTCTCGGGTCATTTTGGCTCCTTTTGGCGAAAGGATTTTGGCAGCACAACGCCGCGCGGCATCTCCTTGGCGAGCCCCTGATCGGTGCGTCCCAAGCCCGCTGGCGGACCGTGCCCCACCGAGCGATGGCAGTGCACACAGCGGATGGCGTCTCGGTCGGTGGTGGCGCCGGGCAGCATGGTGTCGACCATGGGGCCGTGGCAGCGCAGGCAGTTGTTTTGTAAAATTTGGCTGTTGATGGGCTTGATTTGAATGGGCTCGGCAAAATCTTGCAGGGTGAAGCCCTTGGAGTGGTGGTAGCCGTTCATCGCCTTGGCGGCGTACATGGGGATGAAGCTCGTCGGCAGGTGGCAATCGACGCAAACCGCTGCGGCGTGGTGCCCCGACTTTTGCCATGAGTCGTACTGGCTATTCATGATGTGGCAATTGGCGCAGGACTGGGGATTGTCGCTGAGATAGGAAGGGCCCTCGGCGTAAAAGAACGTGTATCCGCCGACGCCCGCCAGGATGCCCACGGCGATCACGCAGGCGAACAACCAACGACGCAAGCTGGGTTCGGTGAGAATTTTCGCGGTGATGCGCTGCACTTTGCGCCAGAATTGTCGCCACATAACGCGGGAGTATAGCGAAATTGTGGGCGCTGCCTATCCGGCAAACAGCGAAAGCGCATTTCTTTTTGCTGCGGCGCTTTGCCGTGCGGGCGGCTGTGTACCGGATAACGACACAGTAGATACATTTTTGCACTACCGGCATTGCCCGCCTACCCCGACGATAAAACGCACTTGCAAGGCGCCCCAAAAAGTTCATGCTAGTAAGAGGGCTTTTTGTGGGCCCAACGCAAATCACCTGGGGGGATTGCGCAGATGAAAACAAACGCTTCGGTTCCCATCTTTTGTGACGAGTGCAACGCGCTGGCGGTGGCCATTTTAGAGGGAGCCCCCCTCTGCATGGCCTGCCTCAAAGAAGCGCTGCGACAGTCGCAGGAGCCATCACCCGAGATCCAGCCTTTGCACGTCAAAGAGTATCCCTGGCCTCCCGACAGCCCCAAGGCGGTGCAAGGGGCCAAGGACAAGCGCTAGTCGCGCTGCGGGGTATCGAACAAGAGCAACTCCGCCGCTTCGGCAAAGGGATCACAGGTGCGGCCGTCGGCACACGCCACGCGGGTATCTTCTAAAAACAAGCGAAACACCCAGCGGCCACCGCGCTGTACTTCGGTCCAGGCGAGCCAGAGGGCCAGCTCGTCGAACAGCTCGCGCGCTTCATCGGGATGCGCCTCGGCCCAGGCGCGCAACCGGTCTCGATCGGGTGACAGGCCCAGGGGGGCGTCGCAATCGGAGAGCACCCGCAGCGACATTTGCCGCCCGCGCTCGGTGAGTTCGGTGCCCAATTCGCCGTTCTCCAGTTGATCGAGGCGCTGTAAAAATCCCGCGGCCCGCTCGTCGGCTACGCCATCTTGTTTTTCGATGGCGCGCACGAGCCAGGTGCGACACGCGCTGTGATCGCCCCGGCGGGCGCAGAGCAACGCCGCCTCGATATCGGGTCGCGGATTTTTGGGGTCGCCTTGTGCCGCCTCGGCAAACGCGGCCTCGGCCTCGTCCCAACGCCCCAGCGACACGAGGGTGTGCCCCAGGGCGAAGCGGTGTAGCGGCAACAGCGTTGTGTGCAGCGCAGGGCGCAGCTCTTCGAGCAACGCCAGGGCCTCGGATGCGCGCCCTTCGGCTTGCCACTGGGTGGCCTTGCCAATGGTTTCGGCGGCGCGAAATCGCTTGCGATAAACGAGGCGCACCCCCCATTCGAGGACTTTGAAAAACAAACGCGCTACTTTCCGGCGGCCTTTTCGGGGGCTTCGGCGGCGCTGTTTTCGGAGGCGAGCAGGCCGCTGTTTTCGAGCAGGCGCGTGCGGATCTCGGTGTAGATTTCGGGGTTTTGTTTGAGGAAGTCTTTGGCGTTTTCGCGTCCCTGGCCGATGCGGGTATCGGAAAACGAATACCAGGAGCCGCTCTTGTCGACGATGTTTTGATCGACGCCCATGTCGAGCACGCAGCCCTCGGCGCTGATGCCCTCGCCGTACAAAATGTCGAACTCGACCTCGCGAAAAGGCGGCGCCAATTTGTTTTTGACCACTTTCACGCGGGTGCGGTTGCCGATGATGTTGTCGCCCTGCTTGAGGGCGCCGATGCGGCGGATGTCGAGGCGCTGGGAGGCGTAAAACTTCAGCGCGTTGCCCCCCGTAGTGGTTTCGGGGCTGCCGAACATCACGCCGATCTTCATGCGGATTTGGTTGATGAAGATGATGGCGGTGTTGGACTTGTTGAGGCCGCCGGTGAGCTTGCGCAGCGCCTGGCTCATCAAGCGTGCCTGCAATCCCACGTGGGCGTCTCCCATGTCGCCTTCGAGCTCGGCCCGCGGCGTCAGCGCGGCGACGGAGTCGACGATGATCAAATCGACGGCACCAGAGCGCACGAGCATGTCGGCGATCTCCAAGGCCTGCTCGCCGCAATCCGGTTGCGACACCAGGAGCTCGGCGGTGTTGACCCCGAGTTTGCGCGCGTAGGAGATGTCGAGCGCGTGCTCGGCGTCGATGAAAGCGCACACCCCACCAGCGCGTTGGGCCTCGGCCACAGCGTGCAAGGTGAGGGTGGTTTTTCCCGAGGACTCGGGGCCGTAAATTTCGATGACGCGCCCTCGGGCGTATCCGCCAATGCCCAGCGCGATGTCGAGGTTGATGGCGCCGGTGGAGATGGCGTCGATGCCCTCAGAGAGGGACTTGGCGTCGCCCAGGCGCATAATGGCGCCCTTGCCGTAGTTTTTTTCAATGGAGGTAATGGCCAGGCTTAAGGCCTTGTCTTTTTCTTTGCTGAGTCCTGGTTTTTCGGGGGCGTTTTTCATGGCGATGGCTCCTCGCGCGTCGGCGACGCGTTGTCGTTATTTGTGGTGACTGGGGGATCGGTTGGCGGTGCGTTGCCGTCGGTGTCGGTGTCGGCGGCGACAGCGGTTGGTTTTCCCTGCAGGGGCAAGGTCCAGAGCAAGCGGTAGTCGGCGCGACGGGCGCTCAAGTCGCTGGCATAGCACAGCACCTCTTTGGCCGTTGAAGCGCCGAAGCGGATATCGCCCTGTTCGTCGCACATTGGCTGCAGCGCCGCGCCCGCATCTGGCGACAAGCGCGCCACGGTCACGTGCGGCACGTAGGGGCGCTCCTCGGCTTGAAAGCCGGTTTGCGACAGCACATCGGAGATGTCGCGGTACAGCGACTGCAGCGCCGTTGTGGCGTCGTCGATGCCCGCATACAACACGCGGGGCTGGTCGGCGTCGGGGAAAAAGCCCAAGTTTTGCACGGAGAAATCGATGGGCGCGAGGCGGCGGGTGAGCATGGAGACGCGGTCCTTGAGGAGCGCGATCATCGGCTCGGTGATGGGCCCCAAGAAGCGCAGGGTCACGTGCATGTTTTGCGGGGGAACCCACTGCAGCGCCAGCCCCGCGGCGTCGGTCTGCGCGCGGAAATCCCGCTGCCACTTTGCGATGCTGCGCACCGTGGCCACGTCGATATTGAGGGCGATAAAACTGCGGACGGTCTTCATGGCATGTGGCTCCCAATGGCGTCGTAAATCATCTTTAGCGCCGTCCAGGCCGCAACCCGCTTGACGGCTGTCCGGTTATACCCCCGAAAGGCGCACTGTCTATGGATTATATGGTCTTTTGTCGCCAGGGCGATGTGCACGGTGCCCACGGGTTTTTCGGGCGTCCCGCCATCGGGTCCGGCGATGCCCGTGATGCCCACGCCCAGGTCGCTGTCCAGGCGCTGTCGCACCCCTTGGGCCATGGTCCGGGCCACGGTCTCGCTCACCGCACCGAAGCGCTCCAGATCGGATGCCGGCACCCCGAGCAGGCGCATCTTTACCTCGTTGTCGTAGGCGATGATGCCGCCGGTAAACACTTCTGACGCACCGGGGATGTCGGTGAGGACGCTGCCCAACAACCCACCGCTGCAGGACTCCGCCACCGCCAGGCGCAATCCCTTTTCGCGCAACAGCGCCACCACCACCGCGGGCAATCCCACGCGGCTCCGGGCAAACAACCCCGTGCGCAGCATCTCCGCCACCTGTGGCTCCAGCGCTGCCAAGGCCACCGCATCCGGTGACGAAAGCGTCAGCGTCAACTCCGGCGAAGAGGCGCGAAAAGAAACGCGGATGGGCGCACCGGGTGGCAACAGCGCCGCCAGTTGCTCCTGTGCCACCGACTCGCCGATGCCCAGGAATTGAAACACGGCCTGGTGGGGTGCCGCCGGCTGGGGCAGCCATCCGGGCACCACGCGCCCAAACATCGACTTGAGCTCTCGCGGTACGCCGGGCATGAACACCGCGCGGTGGTCGCCGCGTTGCACCCAAAACCCCGGGGCGGTGCCGTTGGGATTTTTGATGGCCTGGGCCCCTTGGGGCAGGAGCGCCTGCTTGAGGTTGATCTCGGGCATGGGCCGCCCGCTGACAGCAAAACGCGCCCGCACGATGGCTTCGGCTTTCGCGTCGTGCACCAGCGGCACCTGCAATGCCTCGGCCGCGGCCTGGGCGGTTAAGTCGTCGACCGTGGGGCCCAGTCCCCCGCCCACCAGCGTGAAGTCGTAGTGCGCGAGCCCTTCGCGAATGCCGGCGACCAGATCGGGCAAATCATCGCCCACCACCACCACGCGCGACACTTGCTGCCCCAATTGCACGAGCTCTGCGGCCATCCAGGCGGCGTTGGTGTCGCAGATTTGTCCCTTGAGCAGCTCGTCGCCCGTGCTGAGGATCATGATTTTCATGGCGCGGCACGCTCGATGCGCAGCTCGGCGATGCAGGCAGGGCCCGTCGCGTTGTGCGCGATGTCGCCCACGGTGATGGTCAGGCGCACCACCTTGGGCAGCGATACGGATATCGGCTGGTAATACCGCGTCGCGCTGAGCAGCAGCAGGGTGTGCGCGGTTTCTTTGCCCTCGCGGGTCGTCCCCGTCACCTCAATGGACTCGATGGCGGCGCCTTTTTGGGCGGTGCAGGTGT
The DNA here is from genome assembly GCA_012522445.1 of Myxococcales bacterium. Lineage (GTDB taxonomy): Bacteria > Myxococcota_A > Polyangia > JAAYKL01 > JAAYKL01 > JAAYKL01. The sequence goes on from JAAYKL010000140.1 coordinate 6,964, forward strand.
TGGCCAGCCAAATCCGTCCGATGGACTCGGGTTGCGCAAACGCAAAGGTGAGCGATTGCCCCGCGGCGACGCGCAGATGCGTGGCCAGGTGGTTGTCGGTCAGGCGTTCGGCGTCGGCGAAGAGCGCGTGCTCGGTCAGGCCGGGATCTTCGTGGCGCTCGTGGTGCAGGCGTTCGTGTAGATCGCGCAGCAACAAGACGGCGGCGCTGATGCGCTGCGAGAAGGCCAGGCGTGCATTGGGCGCGCGGCGGTGCGGGGCCTCGACCCGTTGCAAGGCCTGCGCAAAATTGGCGGGCCACTCGGGCTCCGGGCGCGACGCGGCATGCGTTTGCAGCACGTCTTTGACGAAGATGCGCAGCTCGGCGATGCGGCGATTTACCACGCCCTCGGGTTGGTGCTGCCACTGCGCGCGCACCAGCGTGTAGGCGTTGACGAAGCGCTCCAGTTCGGGGAGTGAGGTGACGTTTCGCGCGACGGCCTCGGCGATGACGCGGCTCCAGGTGGTGTAGATGCCGTCGTTGGTCGCGAAGTGCATGCCCACGGGATCGCGGCGCTCCATCATCATGTGCAGCTCGGGAAAGAGGCGGCGCATGTGGATCTCCCCGGCGGCGCTCTCGGCTCCCGGGCCCAAGCATTGGACAGCCTCGGGGGCGGTTAGCAGCGCCAGCTCGGCGGTCCCGCCAAAGCGTCCCAGCACCTGCGCGGCCCCGGCTGCCCACGGATCGCACTGTTGAATGTGCTGCGCCAAAGCCCGCATGCCCCGCGCATCCCCTGCGGCCCCCAGCGTGGACGCCGCCGCAAAGCGCACCGCTGCCGCCGCGTCTTCGAGGCGCGCGGCAACATCTTTCGTTGCATCGGCATCCCCCGCCGCAACGCGCAGGGCCTCGTAGACAAAGCCCAGGGGCGCGTCGGCATAGTGGCGAGACAGCGCGTGCAACAGTGCGCGGTCGCGATCGTCGGCGCCATTGGCCAGCGCTCGGCCCGCGTGCCACAACAAAACGGGTTCGCGCGCATGCCGCAAAATATCGCGCAGCAAGAACCGCGGTGCTGCGTCGAGCCAGGCGTTCAGTTGCCGGGCGTGCACCCCGCCGTGCGACAGGGAATTAAAGTCTTCGCGGAGGGTGAGCCACGCCGCCACAAAGGCATCTCCGGCCTTCTCTGGATCGTCGGGGATGCCTGACAACGGGCGTGGGCGCGGGGGCGCGGCCAGGGCGGGAAAAACGGAGAACAGAAGGGCCAGCGACAATGCCCAGCAGGCCCAACGCGTTGTGGGGTTCGGTTGCAAACTTACAGGGAAGCAGCGCGACGACGTGCGGCCAGGGCCGCCGCAGAGGGATGATCGTGAATCCAGCGGATCACGCCTTTGACCGGAGTTCGGTAGCCCAGGGGCATCACGAAATCGACGTAGAGAACGGTTTGGTTGCGGCAAGCCTCGCGCCGCCGCGATGCGGGGGTTTCCTCGCGGGTGGAGCGGACGATGGCTGTGTTTTTGGCAAACGAAAAAGAACCCATGGACGCCTCTTTTGATGTGGGTGACTCGCAGGCGAAACATCGCTGTGTGACTGGCTTCATGGATACCGTTTCCAGGCGCAGAAATCAAATTTGCCGACGCAAAAAAATGCTTTCCCACCACATTGAAATCGACCCCCGAAATGATTATTCGCCATTCTGCCCACAAAAGACTTCTGAAAATTTTACTTGCCGCTTCCCGTCGGTACAATCCGAGCTGTGACGACACAATCGTCCACTGTTTGATTTTCATAAGGAGCTTTCATGAAAAACCGCATTTGGATATGGGCCCTTGTGGGCGCCGCCATCGCCTTGGGAAGCTGCGATTCTGAAGTCGCCGATACATACGACTTCGACGTCGTTTGGACCTTGGGCGGCAGCTCGGATTGCCGCATTTCGTTTCAAGGCGAAACCATCGACATCGAAAACATTCACATCCGCATGTACAAATCCAAAAACGACGCCCTCGCCGAGCGCAACCCCACCGACGACGTCGTGGTGCCCTGCGAGCAAAAAGAAACCACCCTGCGCCGACTGGAAGGCCGCAAATACTGGATGCTCACCCAGGGAATCGGCACCATCGACGACCAAGAGCTCCCGCTTTGCGACGACCTGAGCGAGGTGCGCATCTCGGCGAACAACCTGCACGAACGCGTCTCGCTGACCCAATCCGAGGGCGAAATCGACATCATCTGGGGCTTTGCCAGCACGCTGACCTGCGGCTTCAACAAACCCAACGAGGTCGCCACCATTGAGATTTTCAGCGCCGAATCCGACGAGGTCCCCTGCACCGACGGCCACTACCTCATCTCCAACATCATCGCCAATGACTACAGCGTCACCCTCAACGCCAAAAACGCCAACGGCGACGTGATCGGCACCGTAAAAACCGAGTCGCCCTTCTTGGTGCTGCCGGGACAGCGCTACGATGCCCGCCTGATTTTCGAATAATCGCCGTGCATTCCACCCCCTTGCCCACAATGGGAGGCCCCGATGACTGTCGCTGATTTTCGCATGGCCGTGCTCCTGTCCGGCGCGGGCTCCACCATGGTGAACCTGCACGAAAAAATCGCTGCGGGCGAAGTGCCCGGACGCATCGCGGTGGCGGTGTCGAGCCGAAAAAACGCCCTGGGGTTGGCGCGCGCCAGCGCATTGGACATCCCCACACATTTCTTGGGCCGTCGCGCCTTCAGCGGTGATGCGGGCTTCGACGCCGATGCCTACGGTGCGGCGCTGGTTGACATCGTGGCCCCATACGACCCGCACCTCGTGGTGATGGCCGGTTTCATGACGCGCCTCTCCCCGGTGTTTTTGCGCCGCTTCACCACGGTCAATGTGCACCCGGCCCTGCTGCCCATGTTCGGCGGCGAGGGATTTTACGGGCAATACGTTCACGAAGCGGTGTTGTCGGCGGGGGTGAAGATTACCGGCGCCACCGTGCATTACGCCGACCCCGAATACGACAAGGGGCCCATCCTCTGCCAAGAAGCCGTGCCTGTGCTGGACGACGACACCCCGGAGACCCTGGCTGCGCGCGTGCAAGACGCCGAACGGCGCATCTATCCGCGGGCCATCCGCTGGATCGCCGAGGGCCGCGTGCGGGTCATGGGGCACCGCACGTTCATTTCGGAGCCCTGATATGCGCCGCATCCCCCGGACCAGCAGCACCAGCGCCCTGTCATCCCTAATCACTCTGAGCACCTCTCTAATCACTCTGAGCGCTTGCCTCTTCCTAATCACTCTGAGCGCTTGCCGCAGCGCGCCCTCCGATGCGCCGGGACTGGCATCCACGCCCACCGACGTGGCCTGGGCCTTGCTCGAGCTGCACGGCCTCAAGGGGCGCCTGCCCGAAGACCGCCCGCGCGACGTCGTCGACCGCCTGGTGCCGCGAGAGAAGCTGCAACCGCTCTTCCTCGACCTCGACGAATTCGACCCCTTCATCGGCGACCTGTACGTCGGTGTCATCGTCGGCGCCTTGGCGCGCCACCAGGACCGCCTGTTCGCCTCCGCCTCCCGCGAAGACGCCACCCTCACCGCTGGGCAATCCGTCATCCACCTGCGCAAAGACCAAGGCGGGTGGAAAGTTCATTTGGAAAAATCGATTCCCGAAGAGATGAAGGCCCGCGCGCAGGCCGAAAAGGCGCGCTACGAAAACGCCCGCGTCCCGTAACCACCCAAGCAAACAAACGGGAATGCGAAGGAGAAAACAGGTGCGCACAATTGTGCGCAGGTTAACCCACTGAAATTATTACACTTTATTTTACATTTTTGAAATTCGGCCAAATATTGTCCCGTTGCGAGACAGATATTGTCCCGTTTTGGACGGCGTGAAATAGAGGCGATCAGAGTCATTTTTGGCTGGGAATTCACAAGGGGCAGCCCGACAACCAGCGGTTCAAACCAGGATGAAATCGCCGTCGACGTCTTCGAGGAGGTCGTCGTCGGTGAGGCGGGCGTCGGCGATCTTGTCGCGGGTGTCGGTGAGGCGGGCGTCGGCCAATTGCCGCAGGTGATCGCGCAGCGCGGGCACGGCTTCGACCAGGGGGTGGAACAGCTCGCGCGCCAAGAAGAGCAGCGTGGCGGACCCCAAGGTGCGTACGGTGGCCGTGGCCGGGGCGTCGTGGAGCAGCGAGATTTCGCCGGCCACATCGCCGGGTCCCAGGGTGGCCACCGGCACGAAGCTCTGACCGCTCCAGGTGAGCACCTCGGCGCGTCCCTGCAGGATGACGAAGAGCCCGGCGCCGGCCTTGCCCTGCTCGATGAAGATGGTGCCCGCCGGGACCTCGTGGCCGACGAAGCGCGCCAGCAGTTGTTTGCGCGAGGCCGCGTCGAAGGGCGCGAAGATAGGGTTGTGGGCCAGCAGGTTGGCGATGAGGCGGTCCTGCATGAAGCGCATCATGGCCCCGCGGATGTCGGGGATTTCGGCGGCCAGGGCGTGGACCATCTCGCGGCGCAGCTCCAATACATCGACCGGGCCTTCGGCGTACACCGACGCCGTGCGGGGCTCGTTGCTGAGCAGCGCCATCTCGCCGAAGAGCGAACCGGGGCCCAGCCGGGCGATGTCCACCTCGCGGGCCGCTGCGCCTGTGCCGGTGTTTCGGGTGATGCGCACCTCGCCGCAGGCGATAAAGAACAGGGCTTCGCCGGGCTCGGCTTCGCGGACAATGGCCTCGCCGTGGCGGTGGCGTCGCAGCGCGAGCAGGGAGACCAGGCGGCTGAAGTGCTGGGGTTGTAGCGCCGAAAATATGGCCAGGGGCGGCACCTGGGGCGGGTAGTTTTCGATGTTGTCGGTGTAGGCGGCCATTTGGGCGAGCCCGTGGGACACCTCTTGTGGCGGCATGTCGTAGTCGAGGTCGATGCCGTCGCGCAGGGGCAGCGTGTAATCGGGCGGGGCCGGCCGGACGCTGCGTCCCAAGGTGGGGGCACCGGCGCTGTAGTGGCGCACCAGGGCGTCCTGGAGCGGGGCGGTGGCGATGCCCAGACTTTCCATGAGCTTGAGGGCCACCAGGGCCTTGAGGGGCTCGCCGGCCTTGGTGCAGTGGGTGGCCACGGCCTGTAAGATGGCGCCGGCCTTGGGGTCGCGCGCTTGCAAAAAGATGTCGGCGATCTCGAAGCGCAGGTCGAAGTCGAGGGGCAGGGCTTCGAGGAGCAGGCGGTAGATTTTGAGGGCGCCCAGGGCGTTACCAGTGGCCAGGCGCTGTTCGGCTTCGCGTTTTAAATCCATGAGGGTTTGGGGCATGGGGACTCCTGTTTGCGGGCGGTGTAGATGCGGCCCAATGGCGCGCGCATCTGTGGATGACACGGTTGCAACTTCGCTGTAATAGTCGGGCGGAAAGAGCGCCGTTGTCAATGTTCGCGGCGCGGACGCTGGCAAAAAAGGCGCCGACACAAAACGCCGGTCGAGGGTCGCTGGCGAAAAGACTGGCAGAAAGTCGAATCGAGAAAACAACATGCGCATCGTGGCTGGCAGTGCCCGCGGCAGGCGGTTGGAGGTTCCCAAAGGGGTTGGGGTGCGTCCCACGGCCGGTAGCATTCGGGAGGCGCTGTTCTCGTCGCTGGGGCCCGTGGTGCAGCAGGCGGTGGTGCTGGACGCCTTTGCCGGCAGTGGCGCCCTGGGACTGGAGGCCCTGAGCCGCGGCGCACAACGGGCGGTATTTGTCGAGAAACACCGGGGGCATCTGGCGGTGCTGCGGCGCAACATCGAACGCTGCGGATTTGCCGCGCTAAGCGACGTGGTGTCCGGGGACGTCCTGGCGTTTTTGGCGCACAACCCCAAGGGGCACTGTTTCGATCTCATTTTTTTGGACCCGCCCTACGGGGCTTCGCCGCTGGAGTCTGCCCTGGCCCGCATCGCCGCAGGTCGCTGGTTGTCCGCCGGCGGCATCATCGTCGCGGAGCACGACGCTGGACACTTGCCCGCGCTGCCCACTGCATTACATTTCACCCGCACGCGCACCTATGGTAATACGGCCCTGTCGACATTGGCGCTGCAGGGCGCCGCGCACGAGGAGGCGTGAGCCATGACGGCACCACAACACAGTTCATCCCAACGCATCGCTATCTACCCCGGGTCGTTTGACCCCATCACCAACGGCCACCTGGACATCGCGTGGCGCGGTCTGTCGATCTTCGACCACCTCATCGTGGGCATCGCCCGCAACACCCGCAAGGACAGCCTGTTCAGCGTGGAGGAACGCCAGGCGATGATCGCGGAAATTTTCGCCGACGAGCCCCGGGTGGAGGTGGACATCATCGAGGGCCTCACCGTGGACTACGCCATGCAGCGCGGGGCGCGGGCCATTTTGCGCGGCCTGCGGGCGGTGTCCGACTTCGAAAACGAAATGCTCATGGCCAACATGAACCGCAAGCTCCACATCGAACTCGAAACCCTGTTCATGATGACCTCCGAAAAGTCCTTCTTTGTCAGCTCGTCGGGCGTGAAGGAGATCGCGCGTTTCGGCGGCGAGATCGATTGCTTTGTGCCGGAGTTGGTGGCCCGGGCCCTGCGCGAGAAGTATGCGCGTTGAGGCGCGCGGCGCGCTGTGATACGCCGCACCCAACCGGAGAAAAACAACATGTCATTCAGCAGCATCATTCGAAGCATCCGCACATTTTTTACCGACCCACCGCCGGTGTCCTCCCTGGCGGAGGTGGTGCCCGGCCTCAACGTGGTCGAGGGCGTCATCACCGTTGACGAGCCTTTGCGCTCGCCGGTGCGCGGCGAAAACTGCGTCGCCTATTTCTACGAGTCCTACCTGGTGTCGAGCGGCGGCCGCAGCCCCCAACCGATGATCCACCGGTTGCGCCAAGCCGAGGTGTACGGGCCGTTCACGCTGGAGATGGACGGGGGCGCGCTGTCCGTGGTGCCGCGCCGTCCCGGTCGCTTTACCCGCGAGGACCACCAGTCCCTAGCCCGCCAGTACAACGGCGCCAACTTTCACGGCGTCGAAAAAATCATCGCCCCGGGCGCCCAAGTGCGGGTGCGCGGCCGGATGCGCCTGGTGAACGGCCAGCCCGTGCTGAAGATGTCGCTGATGACGGTGCTCAACAAACAGGTGGCGGCCCGCGGGGTGGTGGCCGACCGCAAACAACGCCGCAAGAGACGCAAATAACCGGAGGTGCCCTTGATCCGCGTTCAACATCTCTCCAAAATTTACGCCGCGTCCCGGGCCGTGGACGACATCTCCTTTGCGGTGGACCGCCACGAGATCGTCGGCTTTCTGGGGCCCAACGGCGCGGGGAAGTCCACGACTCTCAAGGTGCTCACCGGCTTTCACAGCGCCACATCCGGCGAGGTGCACATCGACGGCATTAATGTTGACGAAGCCCCCGAAGCGGTGAAGCGCCGCATCGGCTACCTGCCCGAAAATGTGCCGCTCTACCCGGAGATGCGCGTGAGCGAGTACCTGGGTTACCGCGCCGCCCTCAAGGCCGTGCCGCGCAAACAGCGCCGCGCCGCCATCGACAGTGCCATGGAGCGCTGCCGCATCACCGAGGTGCAAAACCGCATCGTCGGACAGCTCTCCAAGGGCTTTCGCCAGCGCGTGGGACTGGCCGACGCCCTGCTCGCCGACCCGCCCATTCTCATCCTCGACGAGCCCACGGTGGGCCTCGACCCCAACCAAATCCGCGACATCCGCGACCTCATTCGCGCCTTGGGCCAAGAGCGCACGGTGATTTTGTCGAGCCACATCCTGCCCGAAGTAGAGGCCGTGTGCTCGCGGGTCATCATTATTAACAAGGGCAAAATCGTGGGCCAGGGACGCCCCGACGAGCTGCGCGCGGGCTTGGGGGAAGACGCGGCGGTGCGGGTGACATTGCGCGGCGACAACCGTGCGGCGCTGGCGGCGCTGCAGGCGCTCCCCGGGGTGCGCGAGGTGCGGCGAAGCGACGAGGCGCAACAGGATGCGTCCACCTACCTCGTGTACGGCGCGGGAACAGAGAGCACCGAGTTGCGCGCGGGCATCTTTGGCGCGGCGGTGGCGGCGGAACTTGTCCTGCTGGAGATGGTGGGGCAGCAGCAGTCCCTCGAAGACGTCTTCGTACACATCACCACCAGCGAGGAGGCCGCCCCCGGAGATGACAGTGCTTCCCCCGGAGATACCAATGCCGCCCCCGGAGACGACAGTGCTTCCCCCGGAGATGACGAGGAGGTGACCCCATGACCGCCGTGGTCGCGCAGGTGCGCCGCGAATTCCTCGCCTTCTTCTTCTCGCCGGTGGGCTGGGTGCTCATCGCCGCGTCGGCCATTCTCAACGCCGCGATGTTCGTGTTGCTGCTCGAATTCCTCTCGGGCCCCAACCCCGTACCCGGCGCCCCCATGCAGATGATGTTCTCGTGGATCCTCTATTGGATCATCGCCCTGGTGGTGAGCCCCCTCATTACGATGCGCTCCTTTGCCGAGGAGAAACACGCCGGCACCCTGGAGACCCTGCTCACCGCGCCCATCAGCGACACCGCCGTGGTGCTGGCCAAGTTCGTCGCCTGCGCCGCCTTTTACATCGTGCTGTGGTCGCCGACCTTCCTCTACCCGTTCTTGCTGTCGCGCCACACGCCCATCGACATGGGGCCGGTCTTCGCGGGCTACCTGGGCACCTTTGGCATCGGCATCATGTTCATGGCGGTGGGCATCCTATGCTCGGTGTTGACCCGCAACCAAATCGTCGCGGCCCTGCTCGGCTTTGGCGCGGTCATGCTGCTCTTCTTGGCGGGGCTGTTCAGCTTCACCCCGGAGGTCTCCTTTGGCGGCCTGCTCAGCCACATCAACCTGCTGGGCCACATGGAGGACTTCGCCAAGGGCGTCGTCGACACGCGCTACCTCGTGTACTACGCGTCGGTGAGCGCCCTGTGCCTCTTCCTGGCGGTGCAGGTGCTCCAATCCCGGAGGTGGCGCGGATGAACCGGACACAGCAACGAACCAATGTCCTCATCTCGGTGGTCACGGTGCTGGCCATCGCCTTCATGGTGAACTACCTGGCGTCGCGGCACTACGCGCGCTTCGACTGGACCGCCTCGGGCATGTACACGCTCTCGCCCAAGACCGAAGCCGTGGTAGACACCCTCGACGCGCCGCTGAAAATCTACGTGCTCTGGTCGCGCACCGACCCCCTCTATCCCCACGTCATCGAGGTGCTCAAGCGCTACCAAAGCCTGTCGGGGCACCTCTCGGTCGAAACCCTAGACCCGGACATCAACCCCGACCAGTTCGCCATTGTCAGCCAAAAGTACGGCCGCGTCCGCACCGACGCCGAGGGGCGCTCCGGGCTCGAGACGGGCCTCATCCTCGTGTACGGCGACAACGCGCGCTTCATCGCCTCGTCGGACTTCGAAGACTTCTCAGGCTTAATGTTTGCCGACCCGCACGGCGGCGACCCACCCCCGTCGGCGTTCAAGGCCGAGACCGAGCTCACCTCGGCCATCGCCGGACTCCTCGACGACAAAGAGCGCCTCGTGTGCTTCACCCAGGGGCACGGCGAGTGGGGCCTGGAGCCGTCGGCGTCTCAAAACCTGTCGCACCTGAAGCGCAGCCTGCAACTGGACGGCTTCTCGGTGATTGCCATCGACATCGACGCGGCGGCGCGCATCCCCGACACGTGCTCCCTGGTGGTGGTGGCGGGTCCCTCGCGGCCCTTTCTCCCCGAGGAAGCCAGCATCCTCACGGACTGGTTTCACCGCGGCCGCAGCCTGCTGCTCTTGCTCGACCCGGTGCCGCGCCAGAGCGACATCGAGGTGACGGGCCTCGAAAAGCTCGCCTTTGACGCGGGCATCTCCCTGTCGTCCGACATCGTCTTGGAGACCGACCCGCGGCGCCTGGTGTCGCAGTCTCCGGTGACCTTTACGGCCAGCACCTTCTTTCGCCACGCGGCGGTGCGTCCCTTGGCCGGTGCGGTGCCGCCACCGGTGGTGTTCTCGTCGGCGCGCTCGCTGCAAGTGGTTGAGAGCGCCCACGCGGTGGCCGAGCCCCTGGTGCAAACCTCGCCCATGTCCTGGGGGGAGACCGACATCGCCTCGCTGCAGGACGCCGACGAAGCCCCGGTACAAGACGCCGCAGACCACGACGGTCCCCTGCACCTGGCGGTGGTCTCGACGCGCCACAGCGACACCCCGGAGCAGGCCGGCCGCCTCATCGTGGTGGGCGACTCCGACTTCTTGTCCGAGCCCCTGATGCGCAACGGCGCCCTGTTCAACCAGGACTTCTGGAACGCCCTGGTGGGCTGGCTGGGGGACGCGCGCACCTTAATGGCCATCGCTCCCAAAAACCCCGAGCAGGTGCACCTCACCTTGTCGCAGCGCGACTCGCGCAACCTCCTGACGAGCCTGGGGCTGCAAATTTTGCTCATCGCCGCCCTGGGGGCCTTCATCGTCTTTGGGCGGAGGAAGTAGCATGCGAAACCGCACCGTCACCCTGTTGCTCGTCATCGCCATGGCCATGGCGGCGTTCATCTACCTCGTCGAAAAAAAGGCCCCCTCCACCGACGAAAAGAAATCGCGGCGCAACCACGTGTTTCAAACCTGTCGCAAAACCGCCATCGACCGCGTGACCCTCGACGTGCCCGGCGAGCCCTCGCTGGTGTTGGAGCGGGTGTCCACGGTGGCGCAGGGCGGTGAGCGGTGGGCGATTGCCGCGCCGGGGAAGTACCGCGCCGACGCCTCGGTCATGAGCGAAATTCTCTCGGCCTTCGACTTCCTCACCATTGAACGTCGCGTGCGAGACGACGCGGAAAAAGCGCAGTACGGCTTTGGCGCGCCCCGGGTGACCGGCGCCTTCCACATGGGTGCGGAGGCGGTGTCCTTTGCCATTGGCGGCGACGACCCCTCTAGCGATTTCGTCTACGTGCGCGTCGCGGGCAAGGACGACGAATTTTACGCGGTGCACCAGGAGTTTCTCACCTCGCTGGCGCGTCGGGTCGACGACGTGCGGGACCGCCACCTGCTGGACCGCCCCCTCTCCGAGGCCACCGCCGTAACCCTGGGCGACTTCTCGCTGCGCCGCGTGCCGGTCTCTGGGCGCTGGGAAGTGGGGCAAGGCGACGCGTGGATGGCCGCGGACACGGGCCAGGTCAACGAGCTCCTCGACGGGCTGACCCGCCTCAAGGCCGCGCGCTTTCTCAACGAGCCCCCACCTGCCAACGAGGCCGCCCCCACCGCCGCGGTTGTCCTGGGGGACGCGACCTACGCCCTGTTCTTGGGCGACGCGTGCGACGACGGTCTCCGCCGGTTTTGGGCGAAGGGCGACAGCGAAGTGGCCTGCGTCAGCGCCGACGTTGAAACCTGGTTGTTGCGCCCCTGGGTGCGGTATGTGGCGCGCACGCCCCTGCCGTTGTCCGCCGACTCGGTGGAGCGCATCACCCTCGAAAAGGACGGCCGCACGCTGGTGTTGGAGCGCACCCCCGAGGCCCTGTGGCAGGTCGCCGGGCGCACCCCCAAGGAGACCGACCAGTTGCGCGTGGCCGAGCTCATCGACCATTTCGCCGACACCCGTGCCGCGGGCCTGCTGCGCGACATCGACACCGACGCCCTGCAGCGCACGACGCCCCTGGCCCAGGTGACCTTTGCCGGCGACAGCGGACAGGGCGAGGTGGTGCTGCGCCTCTATCCCCCGGAGGTCAACGCGCCCCACACCGACGACGACACCGCCGCTACCTTGTTGCGCCTGCGCCGCGGCGACGAACCCGTGCTGCTGCAGGTGCTCCCCGCGGTGGGCGACGCCATCCGGCCTTGGCCCCTGGCCTTTGCGGTGCGCGAGCTGCGCCACTGCGACCCAAGCGATCTGCGCGAGGTATCCCGCCAAGGCGCCCTGGCCGAACGCCTCGTCCGCCCCGGTGACGACTGGGAAATCGCCGCGCCCGCCGCCCTGCCCGTACACGCCCACGCGGTGCATCAACTCGCGTCGCTGCTGTGCGAGACCGCGGTGTCCGATTTCGTCGAACCCGCCCAAGTGCCGCCCCAAAGCTTTGCCGGTGCCCCCTGGCTCACCCTCAAGGGCCAGCGAGACACCGGTGCCGACGTGGTGCTGGAGATCGGCGCCCCCGCTCCGGACGGCGGTCGCTACGCGCGCTTCGCCGACACCCCCGAGACGGTGTTTGTGTTGGATGCCGCGTCCCTGGCGTCCGCAGATCGCCCCGCCTTGTCGCTAGACCGTCTCGCCGTCAACACCGACCAAACCCGGCGCATCGCCTTTTCACACGGCAGTCGCACCTACGCAGTGCAGCGCGAGGCGGCAGGCGCGGACTGGCAGCCCGAATCCGGCACCGAAATCGATGGGCCCGGCTTGGCGCGGTTGCTCGTGGACTGGGGGGCCCTGCGCGCCAAAGAAACCGTTGCCTGGGGCAATGCCGTTGACAAGCCCAGCCTGACCATTGAATTCTTCGAACCCGAAACGGCCGCGCCGATTGCCCTGCATTTCGGCCCGCACGTTTTGCCCAGCGGCCAGCCAGACCCCGCCCATGTGCGCGTCTGGAAGTCCGCCGAAAACGCCACCTGGCTGGTTGCCGCGCGGTGGTTGAACGACGCGTTGGCATTGCTGCCATAAAGGAGTCCAATGACACAGACAGATGTAACCGTGGGCGTGGATATCGGGGGCACCAATACGATGTTCGGCTTCATCGACGCGACGGGCCGCGAGCTGGGGGGCGGGCAGTTTGCCACCTACTCCGACGACCCGCCGGAGCAGTTGATCCGCCGCTTGGCCGACGCGATTAAAAAGGCCTTCATGTCCCTGGAGGACGACAACTGCCGCTTGGTGGGCATCGGCATCGGCGCGCCCAACGCCAACTTTCACAACGGCACCGTGGAGCACCCGCCCAACTTCGATTGGGAGGTGGTCGACGTGGTGTCACTGATGCGGCGGCACTTCGATTTGCCCGTGCTCATCACCAACGACGCCAACGCGGCGGCCTTGGGCGAGATGCGCTACGGCGGCGCCAAGGGCATGAAGCACTTTGTGCAAATCACGCTGGGCACCGGTCTGGGCAGCGGCCTGGTGGTGGACGGCAACGTGGTGTTTGGTCACGACGGATTCGCCGGCGAGATGGGGCACCTAACCGTCGACCCCAAGAGCGACCGTCGCTGCGGCTGCGGCAAGTACGGCTGCCTCGAGACCTGGGCGTCGGCCACCGGCGTGGCGCGCACCGCCCGCAAACTGCTGGCCGAGCGCACCGAAGACAGCCAACTGCGCCTGGTGCCCCCCGAAGACATCTCCTCCAAGGACGTCTTCCTCGCCGCCGAAAAGGGCGACCCGTTGGCCCTGGAGGTCTTTGCGATCACCGGTGAAGTGCTGGGGATAAAGCTCGCCGATGCGGTGATGATTCTGTCGCCGGAGGCCTTCTTCTTCTTTGGCGGCCTGGCCCGCGCCGGCGAATTGCTGCTCGCCCCGACGCGACGCGCCATGGAGGCCAACCTGCTGCCGATTTTTCGCGGCAAGGTGCGCCTCGAGGTCTCCCAGTTGCAAGACCGCAACGTGGCGGTGCTGGGTGCCGCCGCCCTCATGCAGTCCATGTTGCCCGACCTGCCACAACCCTAGCGGCGTTTTGCGCGACAGCTCGCACGGCGTTTTGCGCGGCGTTTTTTTGGCGCTGCGGCCCACATCGGGTATACCAGTGCCATGCACGCGTTCTCCCATTTCATGTGGCGTCTCTTTCCCATTGTCTTGCTGGTAACCACGGCGATTTACGTGCCCCTCAAACTCACCGACGACAAGGGCTACACCCGGGTGCGCGAGATCCAACGCGACCTGCAGTCTCTCCGCATGGAGAACCGCGAGATCCGCCGCGAAAACGAGGTGTTGCGCAACCAGATCCGCGCCATTCACGCCGACCCCGATTTTATCGAAAACATCGCCCGCAACGAGCTGGGCATGATCGCCCCCGACGAGGTGGTGTATCAATTTTGAGCGCTACGCCTAACGACTCTGAGTCATTCGATTCACGTAACGTAACGTAACGACTCGGAGTCATTTGGCGCGCGTAAGCCGCTGTCTGTTAAAGGAGTAATATGTCTGTTAAGAAGCCCGTTTCCGTCGAATTGCAACAGGCCGACAAAGTGGGCGAGGCCGCCGACCGCCCCTACCTGAGCCTATACCGCCTGCGCCTTCGCACCCACTACAACGACGGCTCCTGCAGCGCGTCCTATCCGTACGATGCGGTGCTGCGGAAGTGGCTCGATGCGGTGGTCGTCATCCTCACTGCGGAGATGGACGGCGAGGTGCAAATCCTGCTGCGCACGTGCCTGCGGCCGCCCTTGCTCCTGCGCCACATGGCCTACATTCCCACCGAGGATGCGGCGCCTAGCGCCCTGGTTCGCGAGCTGCCCGCTGGTCTGCTCGAGCCCGGCGACGAGGGCCCCGAAGGCATCTTGCACCGCGCCCGCGCCGAGACCCTCGAAGAGGCGGGATACGACTTGCCCCTGACGGCATTCTCGCTGCTCAACGGCGCGCCCTGGGTTACCCCGGGGGTGTTGCCCGAGCGCATTTGGTACGTCCGGGCCCACGTGGCCAATCCCGCGGATGTCCAGGAGCCTCCCGGAGACGGCAGTTTGCTCGAGGCCCACGCCCAAACCCAGTGGATACCCTTGGGGGCAGCGTTGGAGATGTGCGACCGCGGCGAAATCGACGACATGAAAACCGAGCTGGGCATCCGCCGCCTCGCCCGTCTGCAGGGCCTGTAAATCTTTCGACGACAACCCGCCGACTCCACAACCCCCTGATTTCACATCACTTTTTGGCGCACTTTTTGGTGATCAGAGTCATTATTGAAGATCATTATTGAAGAGCCTTACGGCGTTGCCATGGGACATTTTTTGGCGTTCAGAGTGATTATTTAGGGCAAGGAAATCGGCCAAGCCACACCGCCCGAAGGCGTGACGTTCAGCGCCATCAGCGCGAGCTTTTATTATACCTGCGGCATCCGCACCGAAGATGGCATCGTCGTGTGCTGGGGCGAACAATCCGGCAACCTCTGGCAATAACCTCCGCCAAAACCAAGTTCCCAAAAGCACTTCCATGAGAAGGCACCTCAGGGGCAACTGTTTCCAAAATCGCTCTGAGTCATTTGCAGAAATTTCCAGAAAGCCGTTCAAAGGGCGCGGGCAAAAAAGTGTTCCCTTGGGACATTTTCTGTCCATGGCGTGGGCTATGATGGCATCTTGGTACGCGGCAGCGCTGTGAGACGAACAGGCGTGTTCTCGCAACGATTTGCACAACGGCTTTTGACAACGGGCTTCACAACGGGCTTCACAACGGGTTCTCGCAACGATTCTCACCAAGGGCGACTTCGACCTTTTGGGAAGGAGGAGGGATATGACGGAATTTAGATTTGTCTGCCCACATTGCCATCAAATGTTGGATGCGCCGGCAGAATTGCTCGGCCAGGAAATTCAGTGTCCCTCGTGCCAGGAGACCATTGCGTTACCCGAGACGCCGCAAACCGAGACGCCGCAAACCGAGACGCCGCAAACCGCGCCTTCCCAGAGAGATACAAGGGCCTGCCCATTTTGTGGCGAATCCATTTTGGCAACGGCGATCAAGTGCCGGTATTGTGGCGAGTTCCTCGATGGTCGAAAACCAAATGCGCCATCATCTGAGACGGCCAACAATAGGCGGGTACTGGACATGCCCGTTTGCCAGCAATGCCGCGCGCCGATGCGCAAAGAGGTCATCAGCAGCGGCAACTGCTTAGGGATCGTTCTGGCGCTGATCGTCTTTTCCATTGGGGTGGCCGTTACCATTGGTTTGCCTGTGTTCGGCTGGTTCATCGGTCCGCTGATCTGCATCGGGGCGCTGTTCATGGGGGGCAAGAGAACAAAAGTGTGGAAATGCATCCGTTGCGGCAGCATCGTTGATCGGAACTAACGCCGCCGACATTCACGCCGACATTCACTCGTAGTGTTTTTATCCGGACGCCCAACGCCCTTCCCCAACGCTTCCCCAACGACTCCGAGTCATTTGGGCGTGCCATTTGTGCGTCGCGCCAACCCCGTGATTTCTCATCGTTTCTTGGCGATCAGAGATGGAATGAGAAGGCTGGCCTCCTGAAACGGGTGCTCATTTAGGCAAAACCTATTTAGATGAACCCAATTGGGGAATGTTCCCAACTAACGCACTCGCGAAGCGGTGCAAAGGAGGCCA
>JAAYKL010000025.1 GCA_012522445.1 Myxococcales bacterium
CATCTCGCTGTTGGCGACATTCACGCGCCACACGATGTCGTGGAATCGCTTGTCCAAGCGATTGCTGATCTTTTCGGTGGGCAGCAGCCGAAGCGTGCTGAAGTCGATCTTCTCCACCCACTCGTGGCTGACAAAACCCCGGATGAGCTTTTCGATCGCCTCGGGCTGGCTAAAAATCTTTTTGAATCCCGCATCGTGGTTGGGCAAGTGGGCTCCTTTAGCGGAAGGGTAGCTGCGCGTTGCGTCGTGCATTTCGCCTCATGTCACTTCATGCATTTCGCTGCGCGCGTTTCCGCAACTGATACATCGGCCGCTTTTCGAAAAAGTTTCCTGCTGAGCACAAAAAAGATTCTTTTTGTGCTGATTTTGGGCGCTGCTTCGCCGAAATGATTGCCTGCCGCCCCGGCCCGCGCCTCGCCTACATGAAATGATTGCCGAATCGAGATAAATGATGTGTACGAACGGTTCGCGTTTTTGC
The DNA here is from genome assembly GCA_012522445.1 of Myxococcales bacterium. Taxonomy (GTDB): domain Bacteria; phylum Myxococcota_A; class Polyangia; order JAAYKL01; family JAAYKL01; genus JAAYKL01. The sequence goes on from JAAYKL010000025.1 coordinate 479, forward strand.
CCTTGTCATGGCTTCCCCAGCGCTTTGACTTCTCTGTTGCTCTGGCAATCCCGCAGATGTGCCGTCATCCGCATTGAGGATTTGCATCAGAGATTCGCAGGCGCGTAGATATCCACAGGCGCGTTAGATATCCGCAGGCGCGTTGGCCTGGCCATTGTCATTCCATCCCCAGCACTGGGCCCGCCCGGTGTCTGCGCGAATGCCACAGCGCGGGGCTTGGCAAAGGCTTGTTGGCGACCCCAAAATGATCCCCCTAATGACTCTGATGCGCTATCGATTCTTGTAAAATACAAATGAAAACAAGTTGTTGGCGCGAGTTTGGTGATTCTGTTTCTACGGGGAGGTTTGGCCAACGGATTGGGGGATGTGCACACCAAGTCGAGGCCTCGCATGCCACGCGCATGTCAAATGAGACCCGCTAGAATCATTCGGAAAAGGCGAGGGCGGGAACGCGAACCACTTGTACACATGGTCGACTCGAACGCGCTGGGGGCAAAATCGTTTGGTCTCCTGCGCGGCCTCTGCTAGAGAGGCCCTATTATGCGAAGTCAATTGTCTATGCGAAATGCGATCTCACTGATTGGGTTGTTGGTCTTGTCGGCGCTCTGGGGCTGCACCCGCTGTCCCGAGTGCCCCCCGGCTGAGCCCTGCGCTGCTGCCGACAGCACGTCGGATGGCGACACCGATACGGCACCTTTGGACGACACGGCGGGCGACAGCGACACCGGGGTGAAGGCGGCACCGGTGGGCGGAAAACCCAAGCCCGTCACCGATTACCACCTGCACGGCCGGGCCGGTTTCGAGCGCGTCAACGTGTGGCAGGAGCCCGACATGGATAGCCCGCGCCTGGGCTATCTGCGCCGCGGCAGCCGCATTCGCGTGGGCGATCCGCACTACAGCTCCGAGTCGTGCCCCCAGGGCTGGTTCAAACTGGAGACCGGCGGATATGCCTGCCAGGGCAAGGGCCTGCTGGTCGGCGAGAAACCGCGTGCGATTCCCCGGCCGCCGCCGCCGCCCCGGGTCGACATGCTCGATCCCTATCCCCACGGCTTCATCCGCGCCGACTGGACGCCCAGCTACAAGCGCATCCCCACCGAAGAGGAGATGTGGCGCTTGCCCGAGCGCGAATCCGCCGACACCGCGGCACCCGAAGTAGCCGAAGCCCCGCGCGACAGCGAGGATGACCCCACGCGCCCGCCGCCGACCATCGAGGTCATTCCCCATGCCACGGCCAAGGACACCGACACCCCCGACGGCGTCGACTACTACCAATACGCGCGCCGCTTCAAGGCGGTGCAGCAGCTCATGTCCCGCGGGTTTTGGGTCGCGGTGCAGGAGCGATTGCGCGACGACGACACGCGCCAGTACTACTACCAAACCGTCAAGGGCGCCTTCGTGCCGGCCAACGCGGTGCACCTGGTGCGCCCGCCGGAGTTCCGCGGCCACCTGGTGCGCGGCGACACGCCCATGCCCGCGGTCATTGTGCGCGCCAACAACGCCGCCTTCTTTCAGCGCCGCAACCAACGCTTTGTGGGGGCAGGGCGGGCCGAGCGCCTCATGTCTTACTCCGTCCTCTCCGAGTCGGGGACGCCGGGCAACCGCTACTTCGAGATCGAGGGCAACCGCTGGCTCAAAGAGTCGCAGGTCAGCTACTTCCCCATGCGCACCGAGCTGCCCGAGGGCGTGCGCGAAAACGAAAAGTGGATCCGCATCGATTTGACCGAGCAAACCCTGGAGGCCTGGGAGGGGCTGATGCCCATCCTCATGACGCTGGTGTCCTCGGGCCTGGGGGACACGCCGGAAAAGGAGACCCCCACCGGGCGCTTCCGCATCAACTTTAAGCACCTCACCGACGACATGACCGGCTCCGTGGGCGACGGCACCGACGCCTACCAGGTCGAGGATGTGCCCTGGGTGCAGTACATCCACTTGAACATCGCCTTTCACGCGGCGTTTTGGCATTCGCGCTTCGGACAACCCAAGAGCCACGGCTGCATCAACCTGGCCCCCGCGGATGCCCGCACCCTCTTCGACTGGACGGATCCGCCGCTGCCCGAGGCCTGGCACGGCGTGCTCAGCACCGAGGCGCAACCGGGCACCCTCGTTATCATTGAAGGCAAGACCCCTGGGGCCGGGCGCCAGCGCTAGCCGCCGTCTGTCTTACATCTGCGTACATTTTGGGTCGTTTTGTTGCGATCTGAATTCCCGCCAGATTACAATCTGATCGTTGCGCGATGGGCCCTTTGGCCCTTGGCGCTGTCGGCTGGCATCCGGATGGACCGGACCGCCTTCCGAACTACGAGGTGCTTCGGCATGATGGGTGACGGCTCTTTCAAAATCGTCTTTAACGGACACTGGACCCAGGGCGCGTCGGCGCTGTCTTCGCCCCAGGTGTTGGACGCGGGCAAGCGCTTCGACCCCGCAGAGGTGCGCGGCCGCTTCGACATGGTCGTGGACGGCACCAGCCTGTTGGCCCAGCCCAGCGAGGACTCGCTCTTCTTCCTCGTGCGCGATCTGCTGCTGGCGGCGGAGCGCATCGCCGCTGGCGATCCCGTGGCCCGGGTCAGCTTTTACGAGGCGCCCTACGAGTTGGTGCTGCAACGCCTGGGCGACGATTTGTCCATTACCTTTTACCGCGGCGGCGCGTCGCCAGAGGTCATGGTCAAAGATCAGCGCATCCCGTTGATCAACTTTTTGCGCGGCCTCATCACCTCCACCCATTGCCTCATCGCCCAGGCCACCGAGGCCGACGTCCACGCCCAGGACAACGCGCTCATTCAATGGATGGGCAAACAGCAACGCGTTTTAGAGGGCATCGTGTCGCGCCCCCTGCATCTGCCGGCAGATCCCCCGGCGGCCGCTTCGGTGGTGGAGAGCACGCGCTGGCGCACGCCGCGCACCCCGGACGGTTTTTCGCTGGGCTTTCGCTTTGTGGCCGACGCCACCGACCTGCGCGCCAAGGGCGTCCCGGCGGGCAATGATCTCAACGCCTTGTTGTTCCGCGGCCAGTTTGTCGTGCACGCCAAGGAGCGCCGCCGCATCATGGGGGAGGGCTTCTTGTTTCTGCAGCTCGAAAAGATGCTCTTCTCGGTGCGCAAAGTGCTCTCGGCCTGGGAGGAGCGCCGCCCCATGTCCGTTCGCCTCAACAGCGGCGGCATGACTTTGGCGCTGCGCTTAGGCACCGACGACCAGTTCTCGGTCACCTTGATCAACCGCAAGGACGAATCGCACACCGCCGTGCTCAACGACATCACGCCCTGGCAGTGGTCCGATGCCATCCTCGGCGTCGCCCGGGAGGTGCGCCGCTACGTGCTCCAAGAAGCGCCCCTGCTGCGCCGCAACATCCGCGTAGAGATGTTGTCTCGCGAGCTGCGACAGCTCACGGAGTGGGCGCGGGAACAACAGCGCCAGGCCGTCATCAACCCCGAGGCCGAACGCTACCGGTCTCAGGCCATCGACATCGCCCCGGCGCGTCCGTCCAACAACTTCCGCGGTCACTCGCATTTGATGTTCCGCGAAAAGTGGCGCATCGAAGCCGAGGGCCTCGAGCTCGAACGCACCTTGCTCTGCGAGGGCATCGCCGTTATTTCGGCGCGGGGCTTCATGCTGGGGGTCGACATCGACAGCAGCGCCGTGCTCTGGAAGCGCGAAGTCGAGCGCTGCGACGCCGTGGTGGTGCCGACGGGACGCGACGGCATCGCCCGCGTGGCGCAAACCGGGCTCATCGAACTCATCGACCTGCGCAGCGGGGCCTGTCGCTGGCAAACCAAATTGCTCCCCAGGGCTGGCGGTTCTCCGGTGGCCATGCTGGTGGAGCAGGGGGCCTTGCCCGGCACCCTCATCGTCGCCGAAGAGGAGAAGAAGCTCGTGGCCCTGGATCTGCGCACCGGCGAACCCCGCTGGCGTTACGCGGCACCGCGGGGCGGGCGCTTCTCGCTGCGGCGTCACGGCCGACTGCTCTATGTTTCCTCGAGCGACACGCTCTTCACCGCGCTCGATGTCGAGAACGGCGCGCTGGTGTGGCGCTTTCCCGAACGCACGATGTTTCACCTGCCGGCGGGCATCTGGGAAGACACGCTGGTGGTGCCCGGGGGGCGCTACGGCAAAACCGAAGGCGTCCTCTTTGGCATCGACGCCTACAGCGGTGAACGGCGCTGGGCCACATCGTTGGACGGCGGCAGCCTCACCGCTCCCATTATCGCCTCCGGCGTGGCCATGATGCCGGTGCGCAAGGGCGGACACACCGACCTCGCGGCCTTCGACGTGCAAACCGGGGCCCCTCTCTGGCGCGTCCCCTGCGACGGATGGGCCGAGACATGCTCGCTCTTGGCCTACGAATCGCAATTCATCGTCAATGTCGCCGGCGGTGTGCTGCGCGCCATCGATGCCCGCAGCGGCGACGAGCGCTGGATGACCTACCTGGGGCCCACCTGTTCCGACGACATCCCTTTGGGGCTGGCCATCGCCGCCAAAAACGGCGTGCTCTTTGTCCCCGCCGACACGGTGTACGTCGTGGATCCGCACAGCGGCGATGTCGTCCACGCCCTCAGCGGCGAACCCCCGGTGCCTGATCTGCTCAACGTCGACGAGCGCGGCTCGCTCTTTGTGGCCGAGGAGTCGGGACACATCGGCTTCTTCGAGTTGGCGCGGCGCTTCGCCGTGGTGCCCGGCGGTCGCTGAGGCGGAGCCAGTAACCCAAAAAAACAACAGACAACAGATGGACTGCGGGAGAGGGAGCCCGCGCGAGGCGGCGGGTTATTCGGCGTCGTCGCCGCGTTCGACCTTTTCGAGTTCGTTGAGAAACTCGGTGAAAAACACCAGGTGTTTGTCGAGCAGCAGTTTGAGCAGCACGGCCACATAGGACTGCCATTTTTCGGCGGGCAGGGCGTGGGCGGGCTCTCGTCCGGCGGCGACGTCGTGGAGGGCTTGGAGCAATTCGCTGCGGGTGAGGGGCGCGCTGCGCGTTGGATCGCTCGCGGCGCGTTTGCGTTTGCGGTCGCCAAAGGAGAGGGTGGTGCCGTCCAGCAGGGTGAGGGAGAAGCCCTTGGGGGATGCCTTGCTGCGCCCCACGCCGTAGATGCGGCGCTCGGCCTCGCGTTGGGCGTCGGTCTTGTCGGCGAAGCGCGCGCGCTCAGCCATAATTTCGGAGAGGCGCTGCACGCTGGAGTTCTCTTCGCGATCGCCCGGCGGCGGTGAGATGACCGGGGACTCGATGGCGTCGCCGTCTTCGCCGGTGGGCGGGGCCGGGATCACCGAGTCGCCAAAGCGATCGACGGTGGCTTCGGCGGGCAGCACGCTGTCGCGCATGGCCTTGGCCTCGACGTGTACCGGTGGGAGCGCGGTCTTTTCGGTGGGATCGTCCCGGTCGAGTGCATCTTGGGATTCGATGTGCAGGGGCTCGGGAGCGGGCTCCCAATCGACATCGACCTCCACCTCGACGGCCACGGGCGGCGGCACGGGGGGCTTGGAGGGCGTGGGGGGCGGCATTTGCGGGGTGCTGGAGCGGCCTTGGGGCACCGGGGGCGGCGTTGAGGAGACGACCGGCGCAGCGGTTTCGACCGGGGCTGCGGGGGCCGCTGGCACGTCCTCGCCGTAGTAGTAAAAGCGGATGGCCGCTGCGATGTCGGAGGGACCGGCGATCATGGGCCGGACATCCATGCCCGCTGTGGCAGCGACAAAGCGCATGGCGTCTTCGTCGGAGGGATCGTTCATGGCGACGTACAGGGCGCGGCGACCGCTTTTTTCGGTGCGGATGTAGATGGGGATGAGGAAGAACTCTTCGGCCACGTTGAGGGGCACGAGGCGCAGCACTTCGTCGGGGATGTCGAGGCGCCACAGCGTGACCCACGGGATGGAGAGAGAGCGGCTTAGGGCTTGCAAGAGTTGGGGCTCGCTGATGAAGCCCTCCTGCAGCAGGATGGTGCCCAGGCGCAAGTGGCGCTCTTTTTGAATGGCCAGGGCCTGTTCGAGAATGGCTTGGGTAATGAGGCCTGCTTCGAGGAGGGTGTCACCAAGGCGCAATCGTTTTTGGGGCATGGGGGCTCTCCAGTTCGGCGTTCAATACAGTGGTCGGTTTCGAGCGATTGATATGTTGTTTCGCAATATAGCGAAAACTCGCAACCGCTGCAATTGCGATGCCGGAAAATCGCGGGGCGCAGCAAAGAGACGGGTGGCGGGGGGGTGTCGCGGGGGATGTCGCCTATGTCGCTGCGGGCGCGCCGTTGAGCAGTTGGTGAATGGTTTGGAGAAAGGTTTCGGGGTCGATGGGCTTTTCGAAGGTGTGCAGCGCTCCCATCTGCCGCGCAAAGACGAGGAAGCCGCCGGGGATGTGCTTGCCGCCGCCGGAGATGGCGACGATGCGCGCGTCGGGGAAGGCCGCCTTGAGATCGGTGATGGTTTCGATGCCTTCTTTTTTGGGCATGAAGAGGTCGGTGATGACCAGGTCGGTGGGGTTGTCGCGGTACTTGGCGATGCCTTCCTCGCCGTTTTCGGCCTCCACCACCGTGAAGCCTTCGTCTTCGAGGAGCATGCGCAAAGAGAGGCGGACGGCGTAGTCATCGTCGATCAACAGAATGGTGCTCATGGAGTCGGGGCCTTTCTGCGGCGTAGTTAACTTTATAAAGATAGCACTTTTGTGTATCCACGCGCCTGAAATCTGCTTGCTGCGGCTTGGGGGCATTGGCTATGAACAGGCATGTACACCACACACACCAAAAGCCTCCTCAACGACGCCCGGGCCGAACGCGACGCGCTGATCTCGCTGCGCCGCCACTTTCACATGCATCCGGAGATCTCGGGCCAAGAGCGCGAGACCCAGGCATTTGTGTGCGCCACCCTCGAAGCGTGGGGGATTGCCGCATCGCCCTTGGGGGAGACCGGCGTGGTGGCGACACTGAAGGGCGCGGAGCCGGGGCCCTGCATGTTGCTGCGCGCCGACATGGACGCCCTGCCCATCGACGAAACCGCCCCGGTGCCGTTTCGCAGCCGCGTCCCCGGGGTGATGCACGCCTGCGGACACGACACCCACATGGCCATGCTGCTCGTGGCGGCCAAAATGCTGCGGGAGCGGGGCCTGCCCAGGGGCTCGGTGCGCTGTTTGTTTCAGCCCGCCGAAGAGGGCGGCGGCGGGGCCCAAATGATGATCGACGCCGGGGTGTTGCGCGCGCCGGTTCCCGATGCGGCCTTGGCGCTGCACGTCTGGTCGCTCTTTGCCACCGGCGAAGTCGCGATCATCGACGGACCGGTCATGGCCGCGGTGGACGGCTTCGAAATCGAGATCACGGGGCGGGGCACCCACGGGGCCACTCCGGAGAGCGGCATCGATCCCATCGCCATCGCCGCGCAGTTGGTGACGGCGGCACAGCAAATCGTCGCCCGCCGCATCGCGCCCCACGACGCCGCGGTGCTCACCTTTGGCCGCATACAGGGCGGCTCCGCCTTCAACATCATCCCCGAACAGGTGCGCTTGCTCGGCACCCTGCGCTCCTTTGTCCCCGAGGTGCGCGCCCAGCTCCGCGACGCCTTAGCCGACTTGGTCGCCCACTTGCCCGCCGCCATGGGTGCGACGGGGCGCATCGCCTACTTCACCGAGCACGCCGCCACGGTCAACGATCCGCGCATCGCCGCTGTGGTGCGCGATCTCGCCGCGTCCCTGCCCGGAGTCACCGCGATCCAGCCGCGTCCTTTAATGGCCGGCGAAGACTTCGGCCTCATCCTCGCCCAGGTGCCCGGCGCCATGATCCTCGTGGGCTGTGGCGGATCAACGCCCGCCGATGCCGCGCCCCATCACCACCCCGACTTTGCTGTCGACGAGGATTGCCTGCCCATGGGCACCGCGCTCTTGGTGGGCACCGCCGAGCGCTTCTTGGCAACGCGCTAGCAACGCGATCAGAGTGATTATGGAACCGTCGGAGGGGGCGTGGGGGCCGCATCTTTCGCGCAGCGAAACCCCGCCATGATCATGCGCCACTGGCCGGGGTGGTGGACCCGGTTGGCCGCGCGCAATCCCCGGGCGTGGTAGTTGAAGGCGCCGCCGCGCAGCGAAAACTCGCAGGTGGTGGGGATGGGATTGCTGCCGGTGTAGCCGGTTTTCTTTTCGCGCCGCAGCCGATTTTGCGCCGCCAGAATTTGCGGACAGTCGCCGGGGATGCCTCGGTCGGCGCTCGGGCGCAGATAGGCCAGCGGATCGTAGAGATCGCGGCTCCACTCCCACACATTGCCGGCGAGATCTAGGTGCCCGTAAGGGCCTTTGCCCGCCGGACAGCTCCCCACATCGGCGGTGACGTCTTGCCCGAAGACAGCCCGGGTGTCGTCGGGGGGATCATCGCCCCAGGGATAGGTGCGTTGGTCGCCTCCCCGGGCGGCCCGCTCGAATTCGGCCTCGCTGGGCAGTCGCGCACCGCGCCAGGCGCAATAGGCCGCGGCGTCGGATTGCGAGACACCGGTCACCGGGCGCTGGGGGGTGTGGAAGCGCTCGGTCGGGGCCAGGCGGCTCTCGGGAGAGACGCGGAGCCGGGGCGGTCGGCACGCGCCTTGTTCGACGCACTGTGCGTAGGCCGCGTGGGTCACCGGATGGATGTCGAGGTAGAAGCCGTCGAGGGTCACCGCGTGCACCGGGCCCTCGTCGGGGTCGGCTCCTTGGGCGGTGTTGCCCATGTGGAAGGTGCCGCCGGGGACCGGCAACATGCCCGCGGGCGTCGCGGTTGTTTCCCGGGCGGCGTCGGTGTCGGCGGCGGCATCGGTGTCGGCCTGCGGGGATGCCGGGGATGGCGTTGTTGCGGCGTCGGTGGTGGCGCTGGCAGATGGCGCGGTTGCCGTTGGCGCATTGTCGCGTCGGGTTTCGCAGGCGCAGAGTAGCAGGAGCCCGGCCAAGGCGCACAGCGGCGCACGGAGGTGCTGAGAGCGCCGGGAGCGGGTCGCGGGGTAGGGAATCATTTTACCGAGAAGTAGCTGGCCTGCGGGTGGTGCGACACGATGGCGGAGGTGGTGGCCTCGGGTACCATCTGGTGGTTCTCGCTCAGGGCGACGCCGATCTCCGCCGGGTTTAAGAGCTGAAATACGAGTTCTTGGGCCGCGAGATCCGGGCAGGTGGGATAGCCGAATCCGTAGCGCTCCCCCTGGCCACCCATGGCCACGCCGTTGAGCGAGATGTAGCGCTGCAGGCCGAGTTCTCGCCGCATGACGTCGTGAAAGTACTGGGCCAGGGCGTCGGCCATCTCCACGGCAAAACCGTGCAGCATCAAGTAATCGTGGTAGGCGTCCTCGGCAAAGAGGCGCGAGACCTCCGCCATGATGCGTTCGCCCACGGTGCCCACGAAGAAGCCCACCACGTCGCCGCCTTCGTCGCGGGTCTTGTAGTAGTCGGCGAGGCACAGCCCCGGGGCGATGCGTTGGCGCGGAAAATCGAAGCGCACCTCCCGGTCGCCGTCGATGACGAAGAGCGCGTCCCCCTCGGAGTAGCAGCGGAAGTAACCGTAGGAGACCTGGGGCGCGATGAACGCCGGGTCGAGGTAGCGCGCTTTCAGTTGCCGCAGCACGGGCCAGGCTTTTTCGTCCAGGGCCCGCTCGTACTCCTCCTGGCTCATCTTGGCCTTGCGAAAGCCCCACCGGCCGCGAAACAGGGCTTGCTCGTTGAGGTGTTCGGCCACCGCCGCCGGGTCGATGTCGCGGATGTGGCGCACGCCGAAGAAGGGCGGCGTGGGGCTGGGGTAGTCGCGGGAGATCCCCGAAGAGACCGCCGGGGCCTCGGGTGCGTCGCCGCTGTCCGCATCGGCGCTGGGGCGCTTCGATACAAAGGTCGTGGAGGCGAGGGCGCCGTTCTCAAAGTCTTGCACCGCCTGGAGGCCGTCGAAGGCGTCGGCGCAAAAGACCACGGGTTGGTGGTAGGCCGGCGCGCATTCCGTGGCGACGAACTTGCGGGTCAGGGCGGCGCCGCCGAGCAGCACAGGCGCGGTGAGACCGGCTTCGCGGTAGCGGGGCAGGGCGGCTTGCATCTCCAGGGCGGATTTCACCAGCAGCCCGGAGAGGCCGATGATGTCGACGCGGTGTTCGCGGGCCTGCTCGATAATCTGCTCCACCGACTGGTTGATGCCGATGTTGAAGACCCGGTAGCCGTTGTTCGACAAGATGATGTCCACCAGGTTTTTGCCGATGTCGTGCACGTCGCCGCGCACCGTGGCCAGGAGCACCCGCACGCCCTCGTCGTCGCCTTGCTTTTCCATGTGGGGTTCGAGCAGCGAGACCGCGGCTTTCATCACCTCAGCGGACTTGAGCACGAAGGGCAGCAGCATTTTCCCCGCGCCGAAGAGCTCGCCGATGCGCCGCATGGTGGGCACGAGGACTTGGTTGATGATATCGAAGGGTGCCTTGCGCACGCGCAGCACTTCGAGCACGTCTTCGAGGCCCGCGCGGTCGCCGTTCATCACCAGGGCTTCGAGTTGTTCCTCGGCGGCGCCTTGTTCTTTGCCATCGTTGTCGTCGTCGGCGCGTCGTTCGCCGAAGTGCGCGATGTAGCGCTCCAGGGGGCTCTCGCTCTCGCCTTCGGGGCGCACGTCGTAGAGCAGATCGCGGCACACGCGTTGATCATCGTCGCCGATGCTGGAGAGGGGCAAGATGCGCGCGGCGTCGACGATGGCGGCGGTGAGCCCCGCCTCGATGGCCTCGGCGAGGAAGACCGAGTTGAGGTACTTGCGCGACGCGGCCGGCAGTCCGAAAGAGACATTGCTCAGGCCCAGCAGGGTGAAGACCCCGGGCATGGCCGCGTGGATGTCGCGGATGGCGCGGATGGTCTCGACGGCGGAGCGCTCCAGGGTGGTGTCGCCGCTGCCCACTGTGAAGGTGAGGGGGTCGAAAAACAGATCGCAGGGGCGCAGGCCGAACTCGTGCACCGCCATGTCGTAGATGCGCTGGGCCACGGCGCGCTTTTTGTCCGCGGTCATGGCCATGCCGTCTTCGTCGATGGTGAGGGCCACCACCGCAGCGCCGTAGCGCTTGATGAGGGGCAGGACCAGCCGGGCGTTGGTGCCGCCGTCCTCTAGATTGATGGAGTTGACCAGGCAGCGGCCCGGGATGATGCGCAGCGCGGCCTCCACGGTGTCCGGGCGGGTGGTGTCGATGACCAGGGGCGCGCGCACTTGGCTGTTGAGGTGCTGCACCAGGCGCACCATGTCTTCGGTTTCGGGGCGACCCGCATAGGCGACGCACACGTCGAGGAGGTGGGCGCCTTCGTTCTCCTGCTCGACGCCCATGCGCGCCAGGGCCTCGAAGTCGTCGGCGAGCAGCAGCCGCTTGAAGCGCTTGGAGCCGTGGGTGTTCATGCGCTCGCCCACCAGCAGCGGGGGGATCTCCTGTGCGCAGGGGGTGGCGGTGTACAGGCTCGACAGAGAGGGTACCGGTTGGATGTCGCGCACCGGCGGCGTTACCCCCTGCACCGCGTCGGCCAAGGCGCGGATGTGCGCCGGCGCCGTGCCGCAGCAGCCCCCCACGACACTCACCCCGTAGGTGGTGACGAAGTGGCGCATCTTGCTTGCGAAGTCGCCCGGAGACAGCGGGTAGAAGGTTTGCCCGTCGCGCACCTCGGGGATGCCCGCGTTGGGGATGACGGAGATCCGCCGCGGCCAGTTTTGCGACAGGTAGCGGATGGGTTCCTCCATTTGCTCGGGGCCCGTGGCGCAGTTCAGGCCCAGGGCGAAGAGATCGAAGGGCGCAAAGGTGGTGCAGATGGCGGAGATGTCCGAGCCCAGCAGCATGGTGCCGGTGGTTTCAATGGTGACTGAGAGGATGACCGGGGTGCCGCTCCCTGCCTCCAGCGCCGCCATGACGGCGATTTTGGCTTGCATGAGGTCCTGGGTGGTCTCGATGATGATGGCGTCCACCCCCGCATCCACCAGCGCTTTGATTTGCTCGGCGTAGGCGTCGCGCATTTCATCGTGGGAGATGTGCCCCAGGGAGACCAGCTTGGTGCCCGGACCCACCGAACCTGCGACGTACAGCCCAGGACGCCCGGCGATGGCGGCCCGCGCGTTTTGCACCGCCGCAGTGTTGATCTCGACCACGCGGTCTTCGAGGCCGTACTCGCTGAGCACCACGCGGTTGGCGCCAAAGGTATTGCTCTCCAGCACATTGCAGCCCGCATCGATAAACGATTGGTGCAGGTCGGCGATGGTTTGGGGGGCGGCGAGGTTCAGGTACTCGTTACAGCCCATGTAACGCCCCTCCCAGATGCTGGGCTGCAGGTCTTGGGTTTGGAGGTTGGAGCCGCAGGCCCCGTCGAAAATCAAAATCGCTTCATCCCGAAAGCCCATGTTGTCGCCTTTCCGTTGGTGTCTGTGGTGTGCGCCGCTGCCGGCGTTCAGTCGGGCAGGGGCACCGCAAATGTCGCCAGGGCGCGCCCCACGGTTACGTTGGCAAAGTGCGCCGCTGCCTCGGCCTTGAGCGTGGCCTCGTCTTCGTAGCCGTACCGCGGGCTGATGTGGACCAGCACCAGTCGGTGAACCCCAGCGCGGGCGGCCTGTTGCGCGGTCTCGGCGGCGGTGCTGTGTTGTTTCTCAATGGCCTCGGTCTGGTGGGCCTGGGTGAACATGCCCTCTGCGAAGGCGAGGTCTGCGCCCCGCATGAGCTGCTCCAGGGCGGGGCAGGGGCGGGTGTCCGTGGCGAACACCACCACGCGTCCGCGGCGCGACGGGCCGAGCACTTGCGCAGGCTGGATCTCGGTGCCGTCCGCTAAGGTGACGGCGCACCCCGATTGCAATTGACCGTAAAGCGGACCCGGCGGAATGCCGAGTTGTCGGGCGGCGTCGAGGTCGAAGCGCCCCGGTCGCGTCGCTTCTTCCAGGCGGTAGCCCAGGCAAAAGGTCGAGTGCTTCAGCGGCGCCCAGTGGAGGGCGTGTCCCTGCCAGCGCCAGGCCACGTCGGTGGGATTTTTCTTGTCGTACTCGACGTAGGTGATGTCGAAGTTCAGCCGGTAGCGCAAGTCCTGCAGGGTGTGCTGGATGAAGCGCGCGACGCCCTTGGGGCCGATGATGGTGAGCGGACCCGGATCGTCGCATTGGGCGCGGAACATCAGGATGCCCGGTAGCCCCAGCACGTGGTCGGCGTGCAGGTGGGAGATGGCCACGGCATCCAGGGTGCGGATGCCCAGGGCGCCCTTTTTGAGCGCGAGCTGAATCCCCTCGCCGGCATCGAAAATCAGCATGCGGCCGTTGTGCTTTATGAGAACAGATGTTGTCAGGCGCAAGGGCATGGGCATCATGCCGCCGGCGCCCAGGATGACGCATTCCATGGCGAAAGGGCATAAAGCATCTTGCGCCCCCTGCCAACTCTTTTGGTGCGGCCTCAGCGGCGGGGCACGGCGGCGGTTTGCGGTTTGGGGCAATGCGGGCACAAAAGAAAATTTTAAAACCATAAAAAGAGGAATGATGATAATCTGATAAACGTAATGAGATTGTTCTGTAACAAATGTTCCGACACGAGGTTATCAATGCAATTGCAACCAACTGTAATATTTAAGTATTTTGTTGCTTTGTTTTTCTTGTTCCAGGGCGTCCTGGCCTGTTCCTCCGATGGCGATGCCCCCCAGAACACATCGGATGCGAACAAAGACAAAACCGGTGACACCACGGGCAAAACCGATGACACCGGCACCCCGAACAACGGCGACAAAACCGGAGACACCGCGTCTGATGATGCCGCGCCCCCAGCGCCCACCAGCAGCGACACCGGAGACGACACCGCCGGAGACGACACCAACTCCGACGACACCGACAGCGCGCCGAACCCCACCGACGAGTTCCCGGTCATCGACACTTCCATGTACGAAGACAATGACTCCGACGGCTGGATTGCGCTCTTCGACTGCGACGACAACGACCCCGACGTGCACCCCGGCGCCAACGAAATCCCCGACAACGGCATCGACGACAACTGCAACGGCCTCATCGACGAAATCTCCACCTTGGGCCGCTACGACTGGGACATCTACATCGTCGTCGACAACCAGTTCGACATCTACTTCGGCACCCCCTGGCACACCACCGAGTCCAGCGTGGGCCGTGGCGACGACTGGCGGCGCGAATACCACTACACCGCTTCGGGCCGCGCCTACACCGACTATATGTACATCGCCACCACCTCCGACCAAAGCGGCGCCCAGGGCTTCTTGGGGCAGTTCACCAACACCACCCTGGGCCTCACCAGCACCACCGCCGACAACATCTGGGAGGTCTTTGCTGCGGGCGCTTGGCTCGACGAGCTGCGCGATCTCCACCCCGATTTGGCGTGGCCCACCGGCGCGGAGTGGACGCACTCCCTCTTGCCCACGCAAGCACAAGTGGACGCCGCCATCACCTACGCCCAAACCCACAAGCTCTGGGTGTTGCCCTACAGCCACCCCGACTTCGACAACGACCCCAGCACCCCACCCGACGGCCCCGACACCCCCTGGACACACAATCCCTGGCAGCAAGTGCACGAAAACATCGCCATCGACGCCCTGTGGATTTGGCACGACGCGGGCAAAATGGCGAACGGCATTATCCCCGGGCCCTTCCTCGGCTCCAACCAGGATGAGTTTTTGGTGTTTCGCGTGGCGGGGGCCGTCACCAAGCTTGAATAATCCCGCCAAAATACCTAAAACGCCCGCATGAAAAAAACGCTGCGCTACATCTATCGCTGGTCCTTTTGGCAAATCAGCCGCGCCTTCTGCTACCTCTACCTGCGCCCCAAATTCGGCTTTCGGCTGCGCACCCGCGGCTTTGTCATGCCCAAGCGCCCCTTTCTCATCGTCGCCAACCACGGCACCTTCTTCGACCCGTGGCTGGTGGGGCACCTGGTGCGCCATCCGCTGAGCATCATGATGAACGAGGAGGGCTTTCGCGCCTCGAAGTTCACTCAGTGGTACCTGCGCAGCATCGGCACGTATCCCAAGAAGAAGGGCGAATCCGACGTGCGCGCCATGCGGACGACGCTGCAAACCCTGAAGGACGGCTATCCGGTGCTGATCTTTCCCGAGGGCCAGACGACCTGGGACGGCGAGACCCAGCCGATTTACGGCGGCATCGAGAGCATCGCCAAGCGCATCAAGCTCCCCCTGGTGATGTGTCGCCTGAACGGGAACTTCCTCTCTCGGCCCTGGTGGGGCGAGGACTACCGAAAGGGCCGCGTCGAGGCACATCTCAAAATGCTGACCGTCGACGAGATCGCCGCGCTGTCCAAAGATGAACTGCGCGCGGAGATAATCGCCTACCTGCACAACAACGACGTGAAGCATCCCGACAATCTCGCCGTGCCCTTTGCCGGGCCGCCGTGTTTGCAGGGCCTGACGCGCTTTGTTTGGATTTGCCCCGCCTGCCGCGCCGAAGATCGCCTCTCGGTCTCCGACACCGAAGTCTTTTGCGAGGCTTGCCAGGCGCGCTGGACCATGGACACGCACTTTCGCTTTGCGCCGGTTGGCCCCACTGAGGCGACCATCGGCGATTTGCACGACTGGTCCTCTATGCACAAAGAGCAGGTGCGCGCGTGGATCGACGCCGCCGAAACAAACGCCGTCCTCACCGAGAGCCGCGGGGCGCACCAGTGCACCGTCACCGACACCGGCGAATACCCCACGCTGGCCGTGGGCACCCTGCGCTTGACACCCGAACGCCTCACATTCTCGCCCGACGACGGCGGCGAGCCCCTCGCGTTTGCCGTATCCGACATCAAGGATTACGTCTTCCAGCGCAAAACCATCTTCGAGTTCCGCGCCCAAGGCGAGGTGTACAAATTTCATTTCGAAACCGGCAGCCCGATGAAGTGGGTGTACTACTTCCGCTATCTCAACCAATGGCACGAGTACGAACAACGCGGCTGGATTTGACCGAACGCACGCCGCGCCACCAGTGGACCAAATCGCGTTGCCCGGACACCTGCACACTGGCGTTGGGCGCCGAAGGGTGTTATTTTGGCCGCATCAAACTATGCTAAGGAGTCAACGATGAACGCACTGCGAAAAAACATGTGGGCAAGCGCTTGGGCGGCAGCCTGGGCGTTCTCATTGCTCTTGGGGACAGCGTCTGTGGGACACGCCCAAGATGCGTCAATTGGCTTTGGCGGCTCTGCCGGCGCCAACACCGATACCGGCACCAGCGCCGATGCCAGTGCTGACGCCGACGTTGATGCCGACATTGACGCTGACGCCGATGCGGCCGACATGGCGCCAAGCGATGTCTCGGCGGCGCAAACCGCCCGGCATGACAAACCCATGTGGCTACTGGGCGCTGAGCGCCACCACATGTCGCGCTCGGGCTCGGTGGGCCTGTTCGACGTGAAAGAGGCGGGCTCCGGTTCCCAGGGGTCCTTTGCGTTTGGCGTGATGGGAGCCTTTACGCGCTACAACGACTACCTCATCCCCGGCGACGAATACCTGGGGCTGCGGGGCGATCTGCTGCTGCGGGTGACACCGCTGCGCTTTTTGGAGCTCCGCGCCGGCGCTCGCGCCTTGGAGAGCGCGCACAACATGGCCGCCTCGCTGGTGACGCGCATCGCGGGAGACTTCCACTTCGGCCTCAAGGGGTTTTTCAGCCCCGTGCCCTTCCTCACCTTGGGCCTCGACGCATCGGTGCTCTTCCTCCGCTCCGTCACCGACGCCACCATCGACGCGAAGGCCACCGGGGCGGGCATCGAAGCCCTCATGTCGATGGACTTCACCGAGCTCAACCCCAAGGCGCCGCTGCGCTTCCACCTGGGCGCCGGATATGTTTTTGACAACTCCGCCCATCTCGTCTCCGCTTTGGAGCGACAAAACGGCGGCTGCGGCTCCGATATCGATGGCGACGGCATCACCGACTACGCAGGCTGCCTCGGCCCGATTTCCCGCACAATTTGGCGCATCGACCGCGTCGATCACGTCGACATTTCGCTGGCCCTGGACGCCCTGCTGCCCTTTGTGTCGCCCATCGTGGAGTACCGCCTCGAGGTCCCGGTCAACCGCCAAGACTTTGTCTGCCCCTCCGACGCCCCCGGCACCAACGACCACTGTCTAAAAGACGAGGGCATTTCGGGCATGCGCCAATACCTCAATCTGGGCGTGCGCATCTTGCCGCCGCTGCCCGACCTGGCCATCGACCTGGGCGTGCAAATCGGGCTGACGGGTTACGCGCCGTCCATGCACGAGCTGGCACCGCAGTGGCCCTGGGCCTTGCTGATGGGCATGAGCTACACCGTCGACCCGCGTTCGCGAAAATGCGACACCTGCGCCCCTGCGGCCGCGTATCCTCCCGCTGAGTCCGCGCCGTCCGCGTCACCGGTCTCCTCTTTCATTCTGGGAACCGTCGTGGCGGAATGCGACGAAAACGACGACGCTCCCCAGGCCATTGAGGGCGCTCTCATCCAGTACGAAAACCTGCCGGTCAACGCACAGGTCACCGATGCACGGGGCTTTTTCCAGTCCTATCCCCTCAACGCGGGTCCCATCAAAGTCTGGATCCGCGCACCGGGCTTCGTCGAGCGCGCCTTCGACCTCGATCTGCCCCCCCAGGGCGACGTGCAGCAGGTCTTTGCGCTGACCCCGGCCCCGCGCCTGGGCGTGGTTTCTTTGGCGGTGCGCAACGAAAAGGGCGAACCCATCGAAGGGGCCCGCATTGCGGTAACCGGTGCCCACAGCGCGCAACTGCAGTCCGACAGCGACGGCGCCGCGATTTTCGAGAGCCCCGAGGGCGATCTGCAGGTCAAAATCGACGCCCCCGATCGCATCTCCCGCACGATTGACGTGGCGGTGGCCCTCGACTCCTACAACCGCTTTGAGGCGGTGCTGATGCCGGTGCCCGCCGCCAAGGAGGCGCCCATCAAGGCCAAGCAAATCCGCATTCGCGGCACCATCCAATTCAAGACCGACTCCGATGAGATCGAGGCCAAGTCCCTGCCGCTGCTCGACGAGGTGGCCGCCACGCTGCGCGCCAATCCCCAAATCGAACAGCTCGAAATCCAGGGGCACACCGACGACCGGGGCAAGCTCGATTACAACCTTGACTTAAGCGAACGCCGCGCCAAATCCGTGCGCACCTACCTGGTCTCCATCGGCATCGACGACGCGCGCTTGCTCCACAAAGGCTACGGACCCGAACGCGCCATCGCCCCCAACTTTTCCGCCGCCGGCCGCGCCAAAAACCGCCGGGTCGAATTCCACATCCTCGACTGATCCCCCGCCACGCGCTGTCCGCTATCTTCGCGATCCCCCAAAATCCCCGAAACACCCGGCATCTCGCCGAGAATCCCGCGAAATAATCTTGTCTCTCTAAAGGGGGACTGCTAAGCACTCCGGGGTTGAAACGGCCCGTTGCAAAGGCCGCTTTCGCCCCTCGACACAACGAAAAGGATGGTGAAAACATGCCGCAGGTTCGCGTTCGCTTTGCCCCGTCTCCCACAGGCGTATTGCACTTAGGAGGGGCCCGCACGGCCCTGTTCAACTACCTGTTCGCCCGTCACACCGGCGGGCAGTTTTTGCTGCGCATCGAAGACACCGACAAAGAGCGCTCCACCGAGGCCTTCACCCAAGCCATCCTCGAGGACATGGCCTGGATGGGCATGCGCTCCGACGAGGAACCCGTGGTGCAGTCCAGCCGCTTGTCAGCCCACCGCGAGGCGCTGCAGCAACTCATCGACAGCGGCAAGGTGTACAAGTGCTACTGCACCCCCGAGGAGCGCGAAGCCGCCCGCCAAAAGGCCGAGGCCGAAAAAACCAGCTACCAGTACGACCGCCGCTGCCTGGGCAAGCCCGAACAACCCGGCGTGCCCTTTGTCTGGCGCTTTCAAATGCCCACCGAGGGCGAAACCGTGGTCGACGATCTGGTGCAGGGCAGGGTGGTGACCCCCAACAGCGAGCTCGAGGACTTGGTGATCGCGCGCCAGGACGGCTCCCCGCTGTACAACTTTGTCGTGGTCATCGACGACGCCTTCATGGGCATCACCCACGTGGTGCGCGGCAAAGATCACCTCTCCAACACGCCCAAGCAGGTGCAAATCTACCGCGCCCTGGGCTATCCCGAACCGGTCTTTGCGCACCTACCGCTCATTCTGGGGCTCTCCAAGCGCCTGCGTTCGGCGGGCCTCGGGGCCTACCGCGACGCCGGATACCTGCCCAGCGCCGTCTCGAACTACATCGCGCGCCTCGGGTGGTCCCACGGCGATCAAGAAATATTCACCGAAGAGGAGTTGATCGAGAAGTTCGACCTCGCCGATGTCAACCGCGCTGAAGGAGCGTTAAACCTCGACAAGATGGCCTGGCTCAACCAGCAGCACATCCAGATGACGCCGCCCGAGCAATTGGCCGCGCTGCTCGTGCCCTTTTTGCAAAAGGCGGGGTTTCCCGAGATGTCGCTCGACCATCCCCGGCTGCTCCCCGCTGTCGCCACGATGCGCGCCCGCGCGTCCACGCTGGTGGAGATGGCCGAAAACTGCCGCTTCTACTTTGTCGACGACGACGCCCTGGAGATAGATGAAGCCGCCAAGGGCAAGCACCTCACCCAAGAGGCCTGCGCCCACCTGCGCGCCCTGGCCGACGCCCTGGCTTCTACAACGGAGGACTGGACCGAGGCGGGCATTGAAACCGCCGTTCGCCAGTTCATCGCGGCGCAAAATCTGCAACTCAAGCACATCGCCCAACCGTGCCGCGTCGCGCTGGTCGGCGCACCCAAGGGACCGGGGCTCTACGAAACCATGGCGGTGCTCGGTCCAGCGTCCAGTGTGGCCCGCCTGCGCCTCGCCTGTTCCCACCACAATCCATGAGGGAGACCCCAGCCACATCCCCAGCGCCTCCGGCGTGTCCCCTGCGGCGCGGATGGCAGCGTTTTGCCGCCGAGCTGAAAGATATCGACGCGTCCTCGGCCCTGGCCCAACGCGGGCACCTCAGCCCCAAGGAACACTGGCATCTCTTTTATGTCGTCGCCGTGGTGGCGGTGGTCCTCATTCTCTCCGACCTCTCGTACTTGGGCGGCGCCGAAGCGGCGGCAGCGCTCTTCCGCTTCACCGACGATCCGCAAACGCCGGGGCAGCATCCCGTTTTGTTTGGCCTGCTGTCCTGGATGAAGCCCGCCCAGGGCACTGTGACGCAATCGCCTTACGCCGAGCTCTACCAACTCGGTTACTGGGCCGTGGCGAAAATCGCGGCCTACCTGCTCATCCCGGTCCTGGCCATCGCCCTGCATCCGGGGCTGCGGTTCTCGCAAATGGGCCTCTCGCTGCGCGGCTTCTCCCGGCACCTGCCGCTGTATTTCGCCTTGTTCGTCCCGGTGCTCATCGCGGTCATCGCGGTCTCCTTCACCGATTCCTTCGCGACCTACTATCCCTTTTACAGTCAGTCGACGCGCGCCCCCTTCGATTTCTGGACTTGGGAAATCCTGTACTTGCTGCAGTTTTTCGCCCTGGAGTTCTTTTTCCGCGGCTTTGCCCTGCAAACCCTCCGTCGCTGGATCGGCACCTCGGCGGTGTGGGTCGTTTTGTTGCCCTACGTGATGATCCACTTCGGCAAGCCCATGCCCGAAACCTTCGCCGCCATCTTGGCCGGGGTGGTGCTGGGATACCTGGCGCTCTGGACGCGCTCCATCTGGGCTGGGTTTTTGATCCACGCCGGGGTGGCCATCTCCATGGACGTGGCGGCCAATATCCAGTCCGAAGGGTGGGGCTGGCTCTCGCGCATCTTCTAACGCCGTCCTCTAACCCCTTCCCCTCGTGCTCCCGCACCCCGACTGTGGATTGCGCGCCGCGCGCCTTGTGGTTGGCTGGTACAAAAACGACACTACATGCAGCAATAACCAACATTGCAGCAGTCGCTAGTTGTGATGCAATCCATAGCGAATCGAAGTGAAGTTTGACGTTGGTGGGTTTTGTTTTGGGC
>JAAYKL010000141.1 GCA_012522445.1 Myxococcales bacterium
CGAGGTTCACCGATGCCGACACGAGGAACGGCTCGACGCCCATGTTGAGCAGGCGGCTGATGGTGGAGGGCGCGTCGTTGGTGTGCAGGGTGGAGAGCACCATGTGACCGGTGAGCGCGGCCTTGACAGCGATCTCAGCGGTTTCGAAGTCGCGGATCTCCCCCACCATGATGATGTCGGGATCCTGGCGCAAAAAGGAGCGCAGCGACGCCGCAAAGTTGAGGCCGATGTCCTCGTGCATTTGTACCTGGTTGATGCCGTAGAGGTTGAACTCCACAGGATCTTCGGCGGTGGAGATGTTGACGTCGGCCTTGTTGAGCTCGGAGAGGGCCGAGTACAGCGTGGTGGTTTTTCCCGAGCCCGTGGGACCGGTGACCAGCACCATGCCGTATGGGCGGTGGATGGCCTCTTTGAAGTTGGCCAGCGGGTCGGGGTCGAAGCCCAGCTTGGTCATGTCGAGCTGCAGGTTGGATTTGTCGAGCAAGCGCAGCACGACCTTTTCGCCGAAGAGGGTGGGCAACACCGAGACGCGGAAGTCCATTTCGCGGCCCTGGCCGAGTTTGAGCTTGATGCGGCCGTCCTGGGGCAGGCGGCGCTCGGCGATGTCCAGGCGGCTCATGATTTTGAGGCGGCTGGTGATGGCGTTTTTGAGCTTCAGGGGCGGCTTCATCTCTTCGAGGAGGACGCCGTCCACGCGGTAGCGAACGCGCAGGGCTTTTTCGTAGGGCTCGACGTGGATGTCCGAGGCGCCTTTCTTGATGGCGTTGACCAGGATGAGGTTGACCAGGCGAACCACCGGCGCGTCTTCGGTCATCTTTTCGAGTTCGAGGGCCGTGACGCCTTCTTCCATCTCGCCGCCGATTTCGAACTCTTCGTCGTTGAAGCCCTCCATCACCTCGTCGTAGGAGGCCAACGGAGAGGCGTAGTGGCGGCCCAGGGCTTCTTCAATGGCGGACTGAGAGGCCACCACGGGTTCGACGTTGTAACCGGTGAGAAACTTGATGTCGTCGATGGCGTGGAGGTTGGTGGGGTCCATCATGGCCACAACTAAGGATGTGCCCGCGCGGGAGACCGGCAGGATTTTGTGGCGTTCGGCGACCTCTTTGGGGATGAGCGAGAGAATCTCGGGATCGACTTCGTACTGCTCGAGGTCGATGGCGGGAACGTTGTACTGCTGCGCGATAAAATCGGTGACGGTTTTGTCCGAGATGTAGCCCAGTTTGGCGAGGCTCTTGCCCAGGTTGTCGCCGCTGGTCTTTTGCAGCTCTTGCGCTTGGCGGAGTTCAGCTAGGGAGATGAGTTTTTCGCGGACCAACAATTCGCCGAGTCTGTTTTCTGGTAGCATGCGCACTCCTTGGTGAGGTCAGAAGATGGAAAAATGTACTATGAACAGATTGAGGCGGTCAATGGCCCTCTTGTGCGGTGTTTGCAACGGATTGTTGCCTTTTGGGCGCTGTATCCGTTATGCACCTGACGAGCCTGTCACTTTCAACGACAAGGGAATTAAATATATGCGCAAAGTGAACTTTTTGCTTTCATTCGGGTTCGGGGCGTGGCTGTTGCTGCTGGCGGCCTGTGGCAGTTCGGCTGGCGAAAATGACAGCGGTGTTGCCGCGGGGACGGGAGGCGGTGCCAAAGCGGGGCGAAAGCTGGTGTTGGCGGCCTACACGACGCCCCGCGAGGTATACGGTCGCGCCATCATTCCAGCCTTTCAGCGACACTGGCAGCAACAATCCGGACAAACCCTGCAGTTTCAGGAGTCGTACATGGGCAGCGGCGCCCAATCCCGCGCAGTGGAAGGCGGGTTTGAAGCCGACGTGGTGGCGCTCTCTCTGGAGCCCGACGTGCTGCGCCTGGTAAACTCGGGGCAAATCTCCTCCTCTTGGAACAGCGACGCCTTGGGGGGCATGGTGTCGCGCTCCATCGTGGTTATCGGCGTTCGCCGGGGCAATCCGCTGGGGGTTCGCGATTGGCAAGATTTGGCGCGTTCGGGCATTCGTGTGTTGACGCCCAACGTGAAGATGAGCGGCGGGGCCATGTGGAATGTCATGGCGCTGTACGGCGCGGCCATACGCGGTCGCATCCAAGGGGTGCCGGCGAACGATGAAAACGCGGCGATTGCCTTCTTGGCGTCGGTGCTCGCCAATGTGCGCATTATGGATAAGGGCGCGCGCGAGTCCCTGCTCAGTTTCGAAAAGGGATTGGGCGACGTTATCATTACTTACGAAAACGAAATTCTGCTGGGGCGCAAGGCGGGCAAAGACTACGAGTACATCGTCCCGGCTGCGACGGTGCGCATCGACAACCCCGCCGCCGTGGTGGACGCCCATGCCGCGCAGCACAAAGCCCTGGACGTGGCTGCGGCCTTCGTCGCTTTTCTGCGCACGCCCGAAGTGCAGGCCATGTACGTGACCGAAGGCGGGTTGCGGCCCGTGGTGTCCGACTTGGCGCCTGCGTTAACCGCGCACTTCCCCGCGGTCACCGACTTGTTCACCGTTGCGGACCTGGGCGGTTGGCCCAGCGTGGTGCCCGCTCTGTTTGGCACCGGCGGTGTTTACGACAAAGCCCTGGCAGCGGCGCGCAAAAAATGAGGCCGGCCCTGACACCCACCAGCCGTTGGTCTCTGCTGCTGCGGGGCGCTGTCATCGCCTGGATGCTCTTACTCGTCGTCTTGCCCCTGGTGGCCCTGGCCATTCATGGATTGCGCAGCGGCGTGCCGTTTTTTTGGGCGGCCATCACCGAACCGCAGGCCAAGGACGCCGTCGCCCTAACGCTGTGGACCGCCTTGCTCATCTCACTCATCAACGCGGTGTTGGGCACGGCCACCGCCTGGCTCATTACGCGGTATCGCTTTCGCGGCCGCCGGTTATTGGCCACGCTCATCGACTTGCCCCTGGCCATTCCCACGCTGGTGACCGGCATCATGCTGGTGGTCCTCTTTGGCCCCATGAGCCCCTTGGGCGCTTGGTTTGAGGGCCACGGCATCTACGTCGCCTTTCACTCGCCCATCATCGTGTTGGCCCTGGGGTTTGTGACGCTGCCCTTCTCCGTGCGCATGGTGCAACCGGTGCTCGCCGACATGGACCGCGCCGAGGAGGAGGCCGCCGCCAGCCTGGGTGCGAGCCGCCTGGTCACGTTTCTCCGCATCATTTGGCCGTCGATTGGCCCGGCGGTGCTCGGCGGTGCGCTGCAAACCTTTGCGCGGGCCATGGCGGAGTTCGGCTCCATCGTCGTGGTGTCGGGCAACGTGCCCCACGAGACCCTCACCGCCCCGGTGTACATTTACGGCCAGGTGGAGAGCGGCGATTCGCACGGCGCGGCAGCGGTGGCCCTGGCCTTGGTAACCCTCTCGCTGCTGGTGACCCTGTTTTCCAAGCTGATGGTGCGCTGGGGGGTGCGACGCCATGCCTGATCTCGCCGCCTCGTCCAAACGCCCGCCGCCCTGGGCCCTGCGCATCTTGGTGCTGACGTACCTGACCATTTTTCTCTTTGCCCCGCTGTTGGCCTTGGGCGTCGAATCCTTTCGCGAGGGCGCTTTGAGCTTGTGGCAGGGCATCACCGAGCCCGAGTCGCTCTTGGCGCTGCGCAACTCGTTTTTGCTCGCCGCCATTGCGGTGGTGCTCAACGTGTTGTTCGGCATCGCCGCGGGACTCGTCATCGCACGGCAGCGCTTTTGGGGGCGGGCCCTGCTCGACGGACTCATTGAAGTACCCCTGGCCTTGTCCCCGGTGATGGTGGGGCTGGCGTTTATTTTGATCTTCGGCCGCACGGGCTGGCTGGGGCCCTGGCTTAGCCAATTTGGCGTGCGGGTCATCTTTTCTTTTCCCGGGCTGATCATCGCCACCCTCTTCGTCACGGTGCCTTTTACTGCCCGCGAGGTCATCCACGTGCTGAGCGAGATCGGCGAAGAAGAGGAGATGGCGGCTACGACCCTCGGGGCATCGCGGTGGCAAACCTTTTGGCACGTGACGCTGCCCAACATGCGCGGCGCGCTCTCCTGTGGCATCAGCCTAACGGCGGCGCGCGCCTTGGGCGAATTCGGCGCGGTGCTCATCATGGGCGGCGCCATCACCGGCAGCACCCACACGGCCACCACCTGGATCTTCACCGCGGTGGACGAGCGCAACAACGGCGCGGCCCTGGGGCTGTCCTTGGTGCTCGGCCTGTGCAGCGTGGCCCTGCTATTGCTGGTCGAAAAACTGCGCGCCCGCGCTCACGAAAGGCGATGAAATGGGCATTGTTGTCGAACATTTGTGCAAGCGTTTTGGCGATTTTGTCGCTGTGGACGACGTCTCTTTGCGCGTGGAGCGCGGACAACTCGCGGCCATGTTGGGACCGTCGGGCGGGGGCAAGAGCACCATTCTGCGGATGATCGCGGGCCTCGAAAAAGCCGACTCAGGCACCGTGGAACTCGGTGGCGCACGGGTCGATCACATGCACACCCGCGACCGCCAGGTGGGCTTTGTGTTTCAGCACTACGCCCTGTTTCGCCACATGACCGTCGAAAAAAACGTCGGCTTTGGCCTGTCGGTGCGCAAGGTGCCCGAGGACGAAAAACGCGCGCGGGTCAACGAAATGCTCAAGCTCATGAACCTGACGGGCTTTGAAAAACGCTACCCCGATCAACTCTCCGGCGGTCAACGGCAGCGCGTGGCCCTGGCGCGGGCATTGGCCCCCAGGCCCCGGTTGTTGCTGCTCGACGAACCCTTTGGCGCCGTGGATGCCAAGGTGCGCGAAGAACTCGGCCGCTGGCTGCGCAACCTGCACGACGAGCTCGACGTCACCTCCATCTTCGTGACCCACGACCAAGAGGAGGCCTTTTCGCTGGCCGACAAGGTCATGGTGATCGCCAAGGGGCGGCTAGAGCAATCGGGGCAGCCCGTGGACATCCTCGACCAGCCCGCCACCGAGTTCATGGCGCGCTTTGTCGGCGATGCCAACGTGTTCGACAGCGTGGTGCGGGACGGCGTGGCCCTGGTGGGGCGGGTGGCGGTGCCGGTGCGCGGCTTCGAAGACGGCAGCGCGGTGCGGCTCGTCATCCGCAGTTATGACCTCAAGTTCTTCAAGCAAGAGGACGGACCGGCCATCGTCCACCGCATGTTGTATTTGGGCGACCGGGTGAAGGTCGACGCCTCCATCGAAGGGGCGGGTCCCATCTTTGCGCAGTTCCCGCGGCGCTCCAGTTTGCTGCGCGGCATCGAGCCCGGTTGTCGCATCGGCATCGAAGTGACCCTGGCCCGCGCCTTTGCCAAGCCCTGAGCGGCGGCGTTTCGTTTAGCCCATATATTCGAGGATGATGCGCAGGATGCGGCGCAGGGGTTCGGCGGCGCCCCACAGGAGTTGGTCGCCCACGGTGAAGGCCGTGAGGTACTCGGGGCCGAGGTTCATTTTGCGGATGCGACCGATGGGCACGTCGAGGGTGCCGGTGACCGCGGTGGGGGTGAGTTTTTGCACGGTGTCCGCCCGGTTGTTGGGGATGACCCGGACCCACTCGTTGCCCGCCGCGATGCGCGCCTCGATTTCGGCCACGGAGATGTCGCGGGTGAGCTTGATGGTGAGGGCCTGGCTGTGGCAGCGCATGGTGCCGACGCGCACGCAGCAGCCATCGACGGGGATGGGCTTCTGGGTGGTGCCGAGGATTTTGTTGGTCTCTGCGCCGCCCTTCCACTCCTCGCGGCTTTGGCCGTTGGGCAGCTCGGTGTCGATCCAGGGGATGAGGCTGCCGGCCAGGGGTGCGCCGAAGCGCTCGGTGGGAAAGCCGGGGCCCTGCATGGTGTCGAGCACTTGGCGGTCGAGGTCCAGGGCTGAGGCCGAGGGGGCGATGAGGTGCGGCGCGGCATCGCCGATGGCCTTCATCTGGGCCACCAGTTCGCGCATGTTGGGGGCGCCAGCGCCAGAGGCCGCTTGGTAGGTCATGGAGGAAATCCACTCGATGAGCCCGTCCTGCAGCAGGCCGTTTAGCGCCATGAGCATGAGACTCACGGTGCAGTTGCCGCCGATGTACTTGCGCGCGTTGTCTTTTAAAGCTTTGTCGATGACCTGGCGGTTGACCGGGTCGAGCACGACGACGGCGTCTTCGTCCATGCGGAAGAGCGAGGCCGCGTCGATCCAGTAGCCGTTCCAGCCCAGGGCCTGTAGCTGGGGGTACATTTTTTGGCTGTAGTCGCTGCCCTGGCAGGTGAGGATGATGTCCATCTGCCGCATGACTTCGGGGTCGTTGGCGTCCTGGAGGGTGGTGCCCACGCCGTTGATGACCGGGCCGTCTTCGCCGGCTTGGGAGGTGGAGGCGAACATCGGGGTGAAATGCGCGAAGTCGTTTTCGGCGTTCATACGATCCATGAGAACCGAACCCACCATGCCGCGCCATCCGACGATTCCAACTGTTGCCATTGCGATAACTCCTTGTGTTGAACAGCGCCTTTGCGAGCGCCAAAAGGGATTGGGCCACGCGCGATAGTCGCGTCATGCCACCAGGGAAAGATGGTGATTTGTCCTGCGGTGTCAAGATTTATTGCGGTTTCGGCGGTGGCGAAGCAGGCCAAACAACACGGCGCAGTTGCCAGTCGGTTTTGGCTGATTATTTATATAAAATGCTGGCTTAAATGCGAACCAACTGAGCGGATGAGGGTGTGGGTTATGCATCGAACAAAGACTATCGCATGGTTGCTGGGGATTGTGTTGTCGCTGGGTACTTGCTCGTTGTTGGCGCAACCGGCGGGCGATGCCCGGCTTCTTTTTGAGCAGGGCACCCTCGCCTTCCAAAACGAGGATTACGCAGCGGCGGCTGTGCTGTTTCGCCAGTCTCATGAGGTGCGGCCATCGTGGAAGCTGCTGTTCAACTTGGGACAGGCTGAGGCGGCGGCTTCGGCCTTTGCCGAGGCCCTGGAGGCCTTTGAAGATTACTTGGTGCAGGGCGGCGACCAAGTGCCCATCGAACGCCGCAGCATGGTGGAAGCCGAGCTTGCGCGCCTGCGACTGCTGGTCGGGTTTATACAAATCGATGCCGAAGACGGCCTGGTGGTGCAAATTAATGAACGCACCAAGGGGGAAACGCCCATGTTGGCACCGATTCGCGCGTCTGCTGGCCAAAACAAAATTGCGCTGCTGCGGGACGGAGACGTCATTTGGGCGCGCACTGTGTCAGTGGGCAGCGGCTTGGTGGTGACAGTCAATGCGCGAACCGGGGATGACGCCGGGGGTGTTGATGCGGGACGCGAGGGGGATGCCGCAGGGACATCCGAGGCACTTCCAGCGGGTGAGGCGGCTGGGCGTCCCATGATGATTACCGGTGCTGCGTTGCTCTCTGTCGGCGGTGCCGTTCTGGTGACCGGAGGGGTGTTTCTCGGGCTGGCGAACAAATCATGGCATCGGGCCGACGATGCCTCCACCCACGATGAGCCGGCTTTTCACAAGCACAACGATGATTTTCAGACGCGGCGAACAGTGGCTGCTGTGTCATTGTCTATCGGAGCAGCGTTGGCTATTGCCGGGGCCGTGATGGTGGGGGTGGCGGTGCAGCGGGGCAAGGACAAAAAAACATCGCCGCCGGTGAGCCTGCAAAGCGGCGGTGTGGCGGTGCATTTTTAACGGGAGAATCGAGGCCGAACATGAGGGCATTTGGTGCGCGCAATGCGTTTGTAATAGCGGTAGCGAAATACACTGTCGCGATTGCGGTAATGCTGTGGCTTCCGGCTTGTTGGGAGGCGCTGTCATTTCAAGGAGAGGGTGCGCTGGATACCGCATCTGATGCGACAGACCATCAAGGTGATCAGAGATGGAATGAGAAGGCTGGCCTCCTGAAACGGGTGCTCATTTAGGCAAAACCTATTTAGATGAACCCAATTGGGGAATGTTCCCAACTAACGCACTCGCGAAGCGGTGCAAAGGAGGCCA
>JAAYKL010000142.1 GCA_012522445.1 Myxococcales bacterium
ATGCCATCGGTGCAGGTGCCACCGTTTTGGCAGGGATCGCCCGCGCATTCGTCGATGTCGGTTTCGCAGAGCGCGCCCTCGAAGCCGGGGAGGCACTGGCAAGAGAAGCTGTCAATGCCGTCGATGCAGGTCGCTTCGTTTTGGCAGGGGTTGGGGTCGCAGTCGTCGATGTCGGTTTCGCAGGTGTCGCCTTCGAAGCCGGGGAGGCACTCGCAGGTGAATTCATTGATGCCATCGGTGCAAGCGCCGCCGTTTTGACAGGGATTGGGTTCGCACTCATTGATTTCGATTTCGCAGGTGTCGCCCTCGAAGCCCGTGTCTTCGCAGTCGCAGATGAAGCCGGTCGGGAGGTTTTCGCAGGCGCCGCCGTTTTGACAGGGATCGCCCTCGCAGTAATCGATGGGTTCGCCGATGCAGTAGGTGCTGAGGTCGGCGTTGGGGACGAGGCCGATGAAGTCGCCGATGGGCGTGGCGCAGGTGTAGCCTTCGCGGGGACAGTCGTCGTTGGTGTCGCAGGCCTTGAGGCACTGGCCAAAGTTGAGAAAGCCGCCCACGAGCGCGCTGTCGGTTTCGGAGAGCCCCAGGGCCCCCACCAGCACGACAAAGAGGTCCGGGTCGGCGTCGCGCAGCGGGAAGAAGCAGGAGCCGCCCTGGCCGCAGTCGGCGTCGGTGGCGCAGGAACCCGCGGTGGAGCAGTAGTTGCCCGGGAGGTTGACGCCCAGGGTGGCGAGCATTTGGGCGGTTTCATCGGGGGATTCGCTCAAGGAGGAGAGGGGATAGAAGCCGCCCAGCAAGCACTGGGGTGTGCCCGGGCCCGCGCAATCCGCGTCGACGGTGCAGGGGTCGCCCACGGGAGCGCCGGTGTCGGTTGTATCGCCGGTGTCGGTGCCGGTGTCATCGCCGTCGCCCGGTGTCTTGCCGGTGTCGGTTGTATCGCCGGTGTCGGTGCCGGTGTCGGTGTCATCGCCATCGTTCGGTGTCTTGCCGGTGTCGGTGTCATCGCCATCGTCCGGTGTCTTGCCGGTGTCGGTGTCATCGCCGTCGTCCGATGTCTTGTCGGTGTCGCCATCGGGCTGCTTGTCGGCAGGCGTGGTATCCACGGGGTCGTCGTCGTTTGTCGCGACGTGTGTTGCTTCTTTGCAGCCGGCGGTTAGGGCCACCAAGCCCAAGGACAAGCACAATGCATAAGCCAATCGTTTCATAATCTCCCTCCTTTTATGACGGATTTCCACCGGCACTTTCCGGTGGCTGTGATTCCGCTAAATTTGAAAGTGACGGTCCGCGTCTAAACCCCTTAAATAGGAATGTCAAAGTTTTTTTGTGGATTGTTTTATCATTTGCAGATGCTTTTGCTGGCGGGGAATGCGGCGAGTCGGTGCGTCCGGCGAATGCGCAGCGGCGCTTTGGGGATTCAAGGCTTGAATCGCGCGTGTGATTCCTCTACATGGCACACATGGAATCGCAACACCCGGCAACACTCCCGCCCGAAAAACGCTACCACGGGGTGCCGAGCCTCACGGGCAACGACCCCATCTTTCCCGCCGACATCATGGGCCACGCGCCGCACCTCGAACTGGAGATCGGTTTCGGGCGCGGTCATTTCATCCGCGAGCGCGCGCAGCAACACCCCGACGTGCACATCCTGGGCATCGAGACCAAGCGCAAGATGGTCTTCGAAGTGGCGCAAAAGGCCTGCGCGCAGGGGCTCTCCAATCTGCACCTCTTTTTTGGCGACGCCCGCGAAGCCGTTACGCGCATGCAACCGGCGGGCTGCTTTCAACACATTTTCATTCACTTCCCCGACCCGTGGTGGAAGGCGCGCCACGCCAAGCGCATGGTGGTGAACCCGGACATGGCGGCGCAAATTGTGCGCCTCCTCGCTCCGCAGGGCCGGTGCTTCGTGCAGACCGACGTCGACTTTCGCGCGGCGCATTACCGCGACGTGCTCCTGGCCCAGCCCCAACTGCGCCCACTGGGGGACGCGGGCTACGTAGACGAAAATCCCTTTGGGGCGCGGACCGCGCGGGAGAAGCGCGCCATCGAGGTGGACATGCCGGTGTACCGCCTGCTCTTCGAGCGCACCTAATCCATGACGACATCATCGACGAATGCGAAGCCGGGGCGATCTCTCGTGACGCCGGGGGCAACCCCGTTGAAGGCGGGGCAAGTCCTGGAGGTGGTCATCGAGGCGCTGGATGACGAGGCGTGCGGCATCGCCACGGTGGGCGGCATGCGCTTGCAGGTGCCCTTTGCCGCGCCGGGAGACGTCGTGCGCGTCGCCGTGGAAGCGGTGAGCCGCCATCGCCCGCAGGCCGTGGGGCGCTGCCTGGAGGTGCGGCGGTCCGGGGATGCGCGACAGGCGGTGGATTGCACCCGGTCCATTCAGGGCGGCGGTCGGTGCGGCGGTTGTCCGGCGCTGCACCTGCAGGGCGAAGTGGCCCTGGAGATGAAGCGGCAAGCGGTGGTACAGGCCCTGACCGCGGAGGGGCTGGCGGCGTCCGTGTCCATTACACCGGCACCTTTGTCGCGGGGATACCGCAATCGCGCGACCTTTGTGGCCCAGGTGTCCCGCAACGGCACCCGCTACTTGGGGGGCTATGCGCCGCGCAGTCACCGGGTGGTGCGCATGACGGGATGCCCCGTGCTCCTCGCGCCCCTGCCCGCGGTGTGTGAGGCCCTCGAAGCATTGATGAACCGCCTGGAGATGCCCGTGCACCCAGAACCTCTTGGATTGCGCTACGTGTTGCTGCGGGCCAACGCCGCGGGCGACGTGCTGGTGGAGGGCATTTGGCGCGGGTGCGACGAGCCGATGCTGCGCGCCTTCGCCCAAGAGGCCATGCACATTCCCGGCGTGGCGGGGGTGTGGGCCTCGGAAAACGCGTCGTCGGGCAATGCCGTCCGGGTGTCCCAGGCCCGGCACTTGGTTGGGGCGCGGCACGTGACCCACCGCTTTGGCCGCGTAGACCTCCGTCTCAACGCAGGGGTGTTCGCACAGCTCAACGCCGATGTGGCCTCCCAAATGTACGTGGCGGCGGCGGCTGAGTTGGGCGGGGCGTCGCAGATTTGGGATCTGTATTGCGGTACCGGGGGGCTGGCCCTCAACGCGCTGGCTCGCCATCCCGACGCGGCGGTGCTGGGGGTTGATTCCGTGGCCGAATCCGTGGCCTTGGCCCGCGCTGCCGCCCGGCACCAGGGCTTTTTGCAACGCGCGCGCTTCGAGGTGCTGGACCTGCGCGACGCCGTGCCGGATGGCCCCATGCCCGACGCCGTGGTGGTCAATCCGCCGCGCCGCGGACTGGACGCCGCTGTGCGCGACGCGCTGGCCAGCGACGACATGGGCGCGACGACCCTGCTGTACATGAGCTGCGGGCCCACGGGATTTGCGCGGGATGCGGCGCGATTGGTGTCGGCGGGATGGCGCCTCGAAGATGTGCGGGCCTGGGACATGCTGCCCGGCACCGCGCACGTAGAGCTGCTGGCGCGCTTTACCCGATCACGCCCGCGATGAGGGCCTCGGCCTCGCGCTGTACTTGTTGCAGGTGGGCGTCGCCTTCGAAACTCTCGGCGTAAATTTTGTAGATGTCTTCGGTGCCGGAGGGGCGCGCGGCGAACCAGCCATTGGCCGTGGTGACTTTGAGCCCGCCGATGGCAGCGCCGTTGCCCGGGGCGTGGGTGAGGCGCTCTAAGATGGGGCTGCCCGCCAGGGTGTCGGTGCGCACCTGGGCCGGGGAGAGCTTGAGCAGCGCGGCCTTGATGTCGGGGGAGCAGGGGACGTCCTTGCGCGCGTAGACCGGGGCGCCGAAGCGCTGGGTGAGCTCGGCGTAGGACGCGGACGGGGTTTTGCCGGTGACCACGGTCATCTCCGCGGCGAGCAAGTCGAGGAGGATGCCGTCCTTGTCGGTGGTCCACACGGTGCCGTCGCGCCGCAGGAACGAGGCCCCGGCGCTCTCTTCGCCGCCAAAGCCGAGGCTGCCGTCCACCAGGCCGCTCACGAACCACTTGAAGCCCACGGGCACCTCGCAGAGGTCGCGCTGCAGGTCGGCGGCCAGGCGGTCGATGATGGCGCTGGACACCAGGGTTTTGCCCACGGCGGCCTTGGGGGACCAATTGCTGCGGTGGGTGAAGAGATAGGCGATGGCCGCGGCGAGGTAGTGGTTGGGGTTCATGAGGCCCTGGGGCGTGACGATGCCGTGGCGGTCGGCGTCGGGGTCGTTGCCGAAGGCGATGTCGTAGCGGTCCTTGAGTGAGATGAGCGATGCCATGGCGTGGGGCGACGAGCAGTCCATGCGGATTTTCCCGTCGTGGTCCACGGTCATGAAGGCGAAGGTGGGGTCGAGGCTGGGGTTCACCACGTCGAGGTCGATGCCGTAGCGCTCGGCGATGGGCGCCCAGTAGTGCATGCTGGCACCGCCCATGGGGTCGACGCCGATCTTTAGGCCACTCGCGGCGATGGCCGACATGTCGATGGCGTTTTCCAGGTCGGCGACGTAGGGCGCGATGAGGTCGTGGGCCTGAATGTTGGGGCGGCGCAGCGCCTGGGCGTAGGGCAGGCGACGGACCCCGAGGTTGCCGCCGGCCAGCAGCTCGTTGGCGCGATTTTGGATGACCGAGGTGACGTCGGTGTCTGCCGGGCCGCCGTTGGGCGGGTTGTACTTGAAGCCGCCCGCGTCCGGGGGATTGTGCGAGGGCGTGATGACGATGCCGTCGGCCAGGCCCTGGGTGCGCCCGCGGTTGAACGTGAGGATCGCGTGGGAGATGCCCGGCGTGGGGATGGGCAGGAAGTCGCGCTGGTAGCGCACGTCGACGTCGTTGGCGGCCAAGACCTCGATGGCGGTGGTGCGCGCGGGCTCGGAGAGGGCGTGGGTGTCGGCGCCCAGGTAGAGGGGGCCGGTGATGCCCTTGGCGCTGCGGTATTCGCAGACGGCCTGGGTGATGGCCAGGATGTGGGCCTCGTTAAAGGAGCGCTGGGTGGCGACGCCGCGGTGTCCCGAGGTGCCGAAGGAGACGCGGTGAGCGGGCTCTGCGGGGTCGGGGGACTCGGTGAAGTAGGCGGTGATCAGCCTGGGGATGTCGGTGAGCAGGGTGCGGGGTGCCGGTTTTCCGGCCAAAGGGTGCAGTGACATGGGCGTCCTTTCTGTTGGGGTTGCGGGTTCGCGCGGCCCTTGACCGCCGTGCTTGTTTGTACGTCCTGATCCGGTGGAGTCAACCGCAAATCCGCTCCGGTGTGGCAGGGGCATGCTGGACAGCGCATTGTATTTGAAATCCGAAGCACTATAATGCCGACTTTCGCTCGCGGTTACCGCCGTTGCTGGTGGCGCGGGCATTGCCCAACGCGCGTGCACCGCCGTTGGCCCAAGGACGCATCGAAAGAACATGCCGCCCAAACCCCGGATCGATCGCGTCTTCGCCCATCCCCGCCCGGTGCAGCCCTTTGCTTTCGACGCCGACGTGGCCGATGCCTTTGCGGACATGGCGGTGCGCTCCATTCCCGGCTACGACGCCATCATCCGCCAAATCGGCGCCTTTGCCCGCCTCTTCGTCGCGCCCCAAAGCCGTGTGTACGATCTGGGTTGCTCGCTGGGCGCAGCGATACTGGCCGTGCGCGAGAGCGTTGGCACGCAGGCCCACCTGGTGGCCGTCGACAACTCCGCGGCGATGATCGAGCGGCTCTCCGTGGCATTGTCGTCGCGCGCGCTGCACCCGCCCATCGAAGTGCGCTGCGAAGATGCGTCGACGACGGAGCTCAGCGACGCCTCGCTGGTGGTGCTCAACTTCACGCTGCAGTTTCTCGACGTCCCCGACAAGCAGCCGCTGCTGCAGCGGGTTTACGATGCCCTGTTGCCGGGCGGCGCCCTGGTGCTCTCCGAAAAGCTCACCTTCTCCGACGCGCAGGAGTTGGCGCGCATCGAGTCGCTCTACTACGACTTCAAGCGACACAACGGCTACAACGAACTGGAGATCCGCCAAAAACGCGACGCCTTGGAGACAGCGCTCAAACTCGACACCCGCCAAGCGCACCTGGAGCGCCTGCGCGCGGTGGGCTTCTCCGAGGTGCGCGAGTGGTTTCACTGCCTCAACTTTTCGTCATTTCTCGCGGTGCGTTAGCCGAATGTCATGACCGACGCCCTGCCATTATCCGCGCCGCTGCAACGCCTATTGCCTGTGCTTGAGGCCTTGTCGGTCCCGCGCTTGCACCTATCCGCCAACTCCGACATCGCGCAGTGGACCGCCTCGCTGGCAACGCTGTCCTCTCTGCGAGAGGCGCACCCCGCGTGCTTTGGGGCGTTGGGGCGCGCGGGCTTGTCGCTGCGCGACGGCGTGTTGCACGTGGGCGAGCCCATGGCCCATGGCCCCGACCGACAGCGCCTCATCCAGTGTCTGCAAAGCCTGTCGCCCTGGCGCAAAGGGCCTCTCAACGTCGGTGGCGTGGACATCGACACCGAGTGGCGCTCCGACTGGAAGTGGCAACGGGTGCGGCCGCATTTGCCTGTGCTGCGCGGTGCCACCGTGCTCGACGTGGGGTGCGCCAACGGCTACTACGCGCTGTGCATGGCCCTCGAAGGGGCGCGTTTTGTGCTGGGCATTGAGCCGTACATGCGCAACGTGTTTCAATTTCTCGCCCTCGACGCGCTGTGTCCCCAATCCGATGTGCGCGTGTTGCCCCTCTCTATCGATGATGTGCCCGCCGACGCGCCGGTCTTTGACGCTGTCTTTTCCATGGGGCTGCTGTACCACCGACGCGCACCGCTGGCGCACCTCGAACACCTGCACGCCCTCGCGCTCCCCGGCGGCACGGTCGTGGTAGAAACCCTGGTGCTCACTGCGCCAGAACTCACCTGTCTGTCCCCCGCCGATCGCTACGCCGGCATGCGCAACGTGTGGCACATCCCCTCGGTGCCGCTGCTGTCGTCGTGGATGTCGCAGGCGGGGTTCGCCGATGTGCGCGTGGTGGACGTGACCCGCACGACGATTTTGGAGCAACGCGCCACCGCATGGATGACGAATACATCCTTGGCCGACGCCCTAGACCCCGGCGATGATCGGCTGACGCGCGAGGGGCATCCCGCTCCGGTGCGCGCGGTGATTATCGGGCGAAAGGCGGCTTGCCAAGAGCGCGAACTCGGCGCTAAAAGAGAAGCACCATGACAAAAGACGACTGCATTTTTTGCCAAATCGCCTCGGGCCACATCCAGGCAACCGTGCTCTATCAAGACGACGACGTAGTGGCCTTCGAAGACCTCCACCCCCAAGCCCCGGTGCATTTCTTGGTGATCCCCAAGAAGCACATCGCCACCCTCGACGACGTCACCGCCGACGACAGCGACCTGCTCGGCAAAATGCTCTTCGCCGCCACCGAGGTCGCGCGCGAAAAGGGCATCGGCGCCACCGGGTATCGCCAAGTCATCAATTGCCGCGCGTCGGGCGGACAAGTGGTGTTTCACCTGCACCTGCACATCATGGGCGGACGCGACATGGGCGCCATGGGCTGATCCAATGCCGTCTTTGGCCCACATCTCGGTGCGCTGGGTGGCCCTGGGGGCCCTGGCGATCTTCGTGGTTGTCTTTGCGGCGGACCGCGCGTTGACCGCTGCCCTGGAGGCCCACCCCGAGAGCGCCGCGTTGTTGCAAGACGCCTTTGCGCGCCTCGAACAGGGCATCGACGACACCGAAAAAGCAGCGCTGCGCCAGCAGGTCATGCAGCACCTTCCGCTGCCGTGGCTCGGGGCTGTCGCGCTGGTTGTCTTCGTTGCGATCGCGGCGACGGGGGCGCTCCTCGGCCTAAAGACCACCAGCCACTGGAACGCCGTGCTGGCCGCGCTCTTTGCGGCCTTGGCGGTGTCGCTGCACATGCTGGGCGAATTTTCCACCGGGGCCCTGGTGCTGACCATCTTGCTCTTGACGGTCACCGCGGGCAGTAGTCTTATGGCGCGCTGGTGGATGAGGCGCTGGCACCGACGCCGTTCTGCGCCGCCCACCAATAGCGCTCCGCCTTGAGCGCAGCACCGGCTGCATGGCTGCCTCACACGACGCGGCATGCGCGAAGGAGTTATGGATGCGTCACATTTTGCTTTTCGTTTTGCTCTTTTTGTCTGCTTTCGGGTGTGCCGGTCGCTACGCCCTGCCCAACTTGCCCCCCTTGCCCGCGCACAACACCGACGTCGCGTTGCCCGAACCGGTGCCCGCATCCAACGACCCCGCAGTGACCGACCGGGTGCTCGTCGTCACCAACCACGGCGACATTGTCCTGGGGCTGTATGGCACCGCCGCACCCCTCACGGTGCAAAATTTTTTGCGCTACGTGGACAGCGGTTTTTACGCGGGCAAAGTGTTTCACCGCGTCATCGATGGCTTCATGATCCAGGGCGGCGGCTTCGATGCGGCGCTCCAGCGCGATACCGAAACGGCAGACCCCATCCGCCTCGAGCTGATTCCCGGTCTGCCCCACCGACCCGGTGCGTTGTCCATGGCCCGCACCCAGCACGCGGTGAGCGCCACCAGTCAGTTTTTCATTTGCGTGACAGAGGCGTGGCAGCTCAATGGGCTGTATGCCATTTTTGGCGAGGTCGAGTCGGGCATGGATGTCGTAATGGGGATTTCGGTGGCGGCCACATCGTCTCAGGAGTCGTCAGATGGTGTGTTGGACGATGTTCCGACCACGCCCGTGGTGATTGAATCGATAACGCGGTTGCCAGCCGGGGAAGGCTGAAAGAGGCTATTTTTTTACCGCATTCCAGTCGACGTAAATTTTCAGGCTTTCCGAAAACTCACGCAGATCAGATTCGACAATTTTAATCGCTAGGCCACTGATGTTGTTGTAGGCGTTTAGCCCTTGGCTGCGAATCCAACGCCGAATGGTTTCGTTGGAAACATGGCACATCGTGGCGACTTCTTTTACAGAGTAAACATTTTCGGATTTTGTTTCTGACATGTGGCCTCCTGTGCAAATGTGATTTGGCTGTAATTTTATATAAATATAAGAAGTGTTTCAGCGTTCGTCAACTGGCGAGAGTGATTAAGTGACGATAAAGCGATAATTAAATGAGAAAGAGATGAAGCGTGGCGACGTGGGAGCCTTTAGTCGGTGAGTTCGCCACAAAAGTATTCGGAAACCAAGTTCCAGTTGTCAATGGTTCGAGAGCGGGGGCAGCCCCACACGTTGCAAAAGGCCATGATGTGGCTGTCTTTGAGCGCGGGCGTTGTGTAGAGCTTGAGCAGGTCGCCATCTACGTCGCTTTGTGGGTCGCAGTGGCAGCCGGCCAAGCGGGGAATTGGGGCGTCGCAATAGGGGCAACTGACGTGCAGCTTTTGTCCGGTTTTCCAGTTTTGTTCGCCCTGCTTGGTGCCGTCGCCGTGAAAGGGAGAGACAAACAAAATGCCGCTCTTGGTGTCGTCGCTGATTTTGAGGCGAATGCCGGGATAGCCATCGAAGGTTTCGTTGTCGTCGCTGATGAGGTTGTGTCCGGCAGGACAGTAGGCCTCGGTGAGCACGATGTGCACGTTGTCGACGTGTTTGATGCTGGAGTCGGGTGGGGGAATCTCGGAGATTTTGAGCGTAGGGCGTTGGCCACGCGGTGCGTTACGTTGGGACATGGGCGGTTCCTCCAGGAGCATAGGGTTTCGGTATACTGCAGGACTAGACCAGCGCCCGCGCCTTCGTCAAGGTATTTGAGACAAGCTATTCGAATGGGGTGTCGGGGCGTTTTTTGAGCAGCTTTTGGTACAGGTGTTGGCCCAGGCTATCGACCATGAGCTGTTCGACCTTGCCCTCTACTTCGTTGCGCTGCTCGGGGCTTGCGTACACAAACTGGATGCCCATGCCCGCGGGGTTGTCCTCGGTGGCCACTTGGTTGTCCACGATCCACTTGACCTTGCCCGTCAGCGTGATGGGGTTGGTCAACGAGGGGATTTGGAGTTTGAAGAGGAATTCGGTGCCGATGCGCAGCGGTTTGTCGGTTTTGATAAACGTGCCGCCGCGACTGATGTTGCGGGTGTAGTCGGCAAAAAAGGTGTTGAGGCGCTTGTACTCCACCTTGAGTTCGATGGGGGCGCGCGGTGATTCTCTTCGGTCGTCGTGTTCAATCATGTCGGTTGGTTTCTCCGCCAAGGGCAGCCGTGGGGTGGGTTTGTGGCGCGAACGGCGGTGTTGGGTTTCGGCTGCGGCATGTTGTTTTTTGGGTGTTCGCATTGACCCGCCGCCGCAAATGATACAGATCGGTGCCCATGAAAGTCTATATGAAAACCTTTGGTTGCCAGATGAATGTGCACGACTCCGAGCGAATTGAAGAGATCCTCATGCGTGCCGGCTTTGAAATGGTGGAGGATCCCGCCTTTGCTGATGTGGCCCTCGTCAACAGTTGCACCGTGCGCGAAAAGGCTTGGCACAAAGCGATTTCCGAAGCCGGGCGCCTGCGCAAACCCAAGGAGCGCCACGGCCGTCAGTTGGTGGTGGGCATGCTGGGGTGCGTGGCCCAACAGGAGGGGGAGCGTATCTTTTCGCTGGTGTCGGGCATGGACTTGGTGGTGGCGCCCGATCATTATCACCGCTTGCCCGCGCTGATTCGCCAATGTGCGGCGGATGGACAGCGCCAAGTGGCCGTGGGCTTCGACGCCGGTCACCCCGAGGATTTTCTCGCCCTTTCCGAGGCCGCCGCTGCGCCCATCAGCGCCTTTGTCACCGTGATGAAGGGCTGCGAAGAGCGCTGCCTGTACTGCATTGTGCCCTCGGTGCGCGGTCCCGAGCGACACCGTCCCCTGGACGACATCGAAGGCGAAGTGCGTCGCCTGGTGGCGGGGGGCACCCAGGAGGTGACGCTGCTCGGACAGAAGGTCAACGCCTGGCGCGAGGGCGAGCGTTCGTTTGCCGACCTCTTGGCGCGCCTCGACAACATCGAAGGGCTTTCGCGACTGCGCTTTACTTCGCCGCACCCGCGGCACATGTCCCCGGAGGTGGCCAGCGCCTTTGGGAGCCTGCGCACCCTTTGTGAGGCCATCCACTTGCCCGCCCAGTCCGGTTCGGACCGCACCCTGAAGCGCATGCGGCGGCGCTACCGCGTGGATGACTACCTCGCAACGGTGACGGCCTTGCGCGCGGCGCGTCCGGACATCGCCATCTCCACCGATCTCATCGTGGGCTACCCGGGCGAAACCGAAGAGGACTTTGCCCAAACACTGGCACTCGTCGAAGCGGTGCGTTTCTCCGGTGCCTTCTCATTTAAGTACTCTGTACGCCCCGGCACCCCGGCCGAAAAACTGGGCGACGACGTAAGCGAGGCCGAAAAGGCATCCCGGCTCTCGCGCTTGCACGAGGTGGTGTTGCGCCACGAACAGGCCTTTCGCGCGCAGCAGCTCGGACGCACGCTGGAGGTGCTCGTCGAGGGGCAAGGGCGCATGCCGCGGCAATGGAGCGGGCGGGCGCGCAACAACCAAATCGTCAACTTTACCTGTCCGGCCGATGTCTGTGACCCGGCGCTGCGCGGCCAACTGGTGCGCGTCGCCATCACCCGGGTCAACCCCAACAGCCTCGAAGGCGAGTGGCATCCCTAGCTAGGCGCCTGCACCGCCGCTATTCATTAAGGTGGAGACTGGCAGGCATCGAAAATGCGCTGCTGTGCCGGGGTGAGGTGGGGGGAGCCCATGATGCGCATGCCCACGCGATCCCAGGCGAAGCCATGGGGCCGTTTGTTGGACCACCAGATGACCGAGGCGCGTCCCTTGATGTTGTCGATGGGCACCGTGCCCCAGTAGCGCGAGTCGCTGGAGTGATCGCGGTTGTCGCCGAGCACAAAGACGTGGCCTTCGGGCACCACTTCGGCCGGGTAGTTGTCCAAGAAGGGCTCCTCGACAACGGTGTAGGTGTGCGCGCCGTGGCGTTCGATCCATAGGTCGAGTTCCTCGTCCATCCAGGTGTCCGCCGTGAGGTAGTCGCGGGATTTGAACAGGGCGCGGCCTGCGGGACAGCGGGGGATGGGGCGGTCGTTGACGTACACCACGCTCTCGCGGATTTCGACCTTGTCGCCGGGCAGGGCGATGATGCGCTTGATGAAGTCCTCGCCCGCCATGTCGTTGGGGTCGATGGCGTCGGCGTAGTAGGCGGTCAGCGGGAGCCCCTGCTCGGCCAGCGATGGTTTGGCAAAGACGATGACGTCGCCGTAGGCGGGTTCGTAAAAGCGGATAATGCGCTTGTTTTGAAAGGGGATGGAGAGCCCGTAGTGGTACTTGTTGACGAAGATGTGGTCGCCGACCATGAGGGTGGGCACCATGGACTCGCTGGGGATTTTAAAGGCCTCCATGGCGAACAGGCGCAGCAGCAATGCGATGAGCACCGCCGCGCCGATGGACTCGAAGTACTCCCAAAACAGGCTGCGCTTCGAGAAGGGCATGTGTTTTTCGATGTGCTTCTCGATGCGGTTGGCGATGGCGTTGATCTCGCCGTCTTTTTTGTCCTCGATGGCGGCTTCGAGGTCGTTGAGGGCGGCATCCAAGTCTTTGCGCGCGGTGGCGGAGAGGCGCTTTTGGTATTTCTTGATGAGCTTTTTGAGGCGACGGGCCAGGGACTTTCCGGTGCGGAGGCGCCGGGAGCGGTTGGCAGGAGAGTTTTCGTCGCGGTCTTGCCAAAAGGGGAGGTGGTCGCGGGCGGAGTAAATGAGGATAACGAGCAAGGCGAAGAGCAAGAGCACGTACCAGGGTTCGAATTCATCGACGACGCGCATGCGGTCGAGGACGTCGACGGTGAACCAGGCCAGCAGCAGGGGGAGGACCCCAAACCAGAGGAAATACCAGATTTTGTGCACGAGAGAGCGGATATTCAAAGCGAGACTCCCACGGAAAAAGATGGCCCCTTATATCGCCCTGTTCCGCGTGGTGCAAGGCGAGTCGGCAGGGGGAAAGGGATCAGGTTTGGGCGTTGGTATCGGCCTCGTTTTCGGGCTTCGGGGCAATGCGCAGTTTGTCCCGGACAGCCTCCATTTGGCGCTGTTTGTAGGATTTGTGCGAGGCGTCGCCTCTTTCGTTTTGGCGGTTGGATTTTCGGTCGAGGATTTGGATTTCGGCGCGCACGTAAATCACGGGGCGCGGCACGGGGTTGACGCCGTCGGTGGTGTAGGCGTCCTCGAAATTTTCGATGCGAATGGGCATGTCCGCCACCCAGTGGACGACGCGGTAGCGCGGCGATGAGTGGAGGTTGGAGACCGGGTAGGCGCTGTCCTCGGTGGCCAAGGGGGTGGAGAGGCGGTCGGCGAGGCGCATGAGGTGCGGGTGCTGCGCCACAAACGAAGAGAAGGAGAAGAGCGTGTTGTAGGATTCGCCGGACAAAATGTAGTTCAGGGGAAAGAGGTTGCGCGACAAAAAGCTAATGGTGGGCAGCACGTCGTTTTGCGTGGCCGTGACGACGCGAAACCGCATTTTATCGAAGAGCTGCGCCGAGAGCGGGTCGTCCTTGGAAATGATTTTGGTGACCATGCTCGCGCGTTGTTTGCGGCCGCCCATGAATTCGACGATGGGCAAGCGGTCGGCCATCATTTGGCTGATGGTTTGGTAAATGCGCGTCTCCGCCTTTCGAAAGAGCTCTTGGTCGGCGAGCTTGAGGGCCTGGCGCGCCTCCACCGCATCGAAGTGATTGATGATGTGCATGGCCTTGAGCAGGGTGCAGGCGTAGATGCGCCGGTGGCGAGAGCGCGGGTTGGCGGCGGTGTGAAACAGGGTGAGCAAGTCGGCGTTGCGCAGAGATGGGGGCACCGAAAACGAGAAAACCTCGCTGAGATAGGCGATGCCCTCGTCGCGGATGCGTTCGATGAGTGCGATGTCCGCGGGGTTGTCGAGCTCGAATCCCAGGTTGCGGCAAAAGGCCTGGGCGTCGTCGCCTTGAAAGGCCAGTTGGTTCCAGTTGAAAACACTGCCGCCCTGCAAGGTGAGGCGGAGGAGTTCGAGGTCGAAGAGTTTAAACTCCTCAATGGTTCGGTACGGTACGATGTAGTTGTTGTGGCTTACATCATCCACGGTGGGCGCCGAAAAAGGATTACTTGGAGGGCTGGGCGGTTTTGTCGCGGTTGCAGTGTCGGCCCAAGGAGAGGGTGCCAAACAAGATGCCACTCGAAATCGCGATCAACAGGACGTGACCCCAGGTGGTACCGGTGCACTGCGGGACGAGGGCGGCCAACACGACGATTGGGATGAGGGCGAATTTAATCATGCAAAGCGTCCTTTCTGCGGGGGTGCGAAACGAAGCCCGTGTAGGTATATGTACTTTACTTGTTTACCAGGGGTCAATTTTTCGCCTGCTGTTTTGTAGCCGCACTCGCGGGGGTGCGCAAGCGAAAAGCGCGGGAAAGATGGGCGGCGTTGCGCGGTGTTTTTGTTGGGCTTGTCGCCGTTTGGCGGGGCGGTGGCGGGCGTCAGATTTGCGATAGGTAGACTTGGCGGTGTCGGACAAAGGAGATGGCGGCGAAGACCACGGCCACCAGGGCGGCAGCGGCGATGCAGAGGATGCCGGTTTGGGGCGGTAGCGGTGCGCCTGGGGCGTGGGCCAGGAAGATGGCGCTGCCCGAGAACAGCACCTGGAGCGTTGATTTGGCGGCGATCATGCGAAATCGCGGGGCGATCTTTTTTTCGGCCAGCAAGTTGCCCAGGCCGCCCGCGGCGAGCTCCATGGTGATGCCGACGATAATGAACACGCTGGAGAGGTGATCGGGGTAGTAGTGCAAGGGCAAGAGCAGGGCGGTGGGCATGAGGATCCCCTCGAGGGTGAAGCGCGCCCCT
This sequence comes from Myxococcales bacterium, assembly GCA_012522445.1. Classification (GTDB taxonomy): domain Bacteria; phylum Myxococcota_A; class Polyangia; order JAAYKL01; family JAAYKL01; genus JAAYKL01. The sequence continues at coordinate 14,755 of JAAYKL010000142.1, forward strand.
TCTTTGATGCCGCCGGGTTGTCCGCGCAGGGCGGCGGTGGCGTCGGTGAGATAGGTAAAGCCGCTGACCACGACGAGGCCGGTGACGCAAAACATGAGGATGAAGGCCATGGTGCCCGGAGACAAGAAGACAAACAGGATGGCGAAAATGCTGGTGAGGGACGCGGTGGTGATGCTGCGAGAGCCGGGTTTGCGCGGGGTGGTGAGGCGGAAGAGTACGTACAAGAGGGGGAGGAGGGCGGCGGCGATGGCTATCCAGCGGCCGGTCCAGCCCGCTGGGTGGGTCAGCTCGGTGATGACGAGGAGCAACAGGTAGCCCACGGCGCTCATTTGGATGGCGGTCTTGTACTTGGCCAGCACGGAGGTGCGCATGGGGACGCCCCGCAGCGAGAGGCTGGTGCGCAGTGTGGTTACGAGGAAGTCGCGGCAGTACATGGCGATGAGCATCCACAAGGGCAGGGCGGTGGTGCCCCAACTGGCCATGTGGCGATCCGCCAAGGGGATGAGGCAGATGGCGAGAAAAATTTTGTCGGCGATGGGGTCCAAGAGCCCGCCCAGGACCGTGGGGCCCTCTTTGCGCGCCATGCGACCGTCGAGCCAGTCCGTGAATCCCAGCACCGTAATGGTGGCGATGGCCGCGATGAGGCCGGGCACCTCTTGGTAGAGCAGGTAGCCGGGAATGGGCATGAGCACCACGCGGGCGACGGTGACCTGGTTGGCGGTTATTTTCACAGACAGGACATCTTTCTACTGTTGCGGTATCTGCGTCAGCGGGGTGAGCGCCACTGCTGCTGCTGCGCAAGAGATATCCCCATTACCGGGGGCTTGCGCAACCGTTAAAAGTGAAAGCTGGATTTTTTTGCATCCGCCACATATGAAGCCTCCATCGCTATGGCACGCAAACGACGCATCACCGCCGATTATTTTTCCCTCACGCCCCAGAAGCGCGAAGAGTTGCGCCTGGCCCAATTGTATCCCGAGCGCGTGACAGCGGTGTTATCGGAGCGGTTGTCCGCATCGCGTCGAGAGCTCATTGAGCGGGTGATCGCCTCGCGGACCCAGCGTCTGCAAATCGCGGTGGAGGGCCTAGTCGATCCGCACAACGTGGCGGCGATTTTGCGCACCGCGGAGGCCTTTGGTGTGCAAGTGGTGCATATCATTAGCGAATCGCGGGCTTTTCGCTCGTCCACGGCGGTGACCCAAGGCACGCACAAGTGGCTGGACGTACATCTCTGGGATTGCGTTGCGGCCTTTGTTGCGGACATGCGCGCAGCGGAACGCGCGGTGCTCATCGCCGACATGGGCGGAGCGGCTTTGTGTGAACAGTCCCTCAAGGCCCGGGATGTGGTGCTGGTGTTTGGCAACGAATCGACGGGCATCTCCGAAAAACTGCGCGGCTTGGCGGACGGGGCGTTTCGCATTGAAATGTACGGTTTCGTCGAGAGCTTTAATGTATCGGTGGCGGCCGCCGTGGCCATCTCGCGGTTGCGATGGGGCGGTGTGGGGGATTTGTCCCCTGCGCAAACCGCAGTGTTGCGGGCGCGTTACATGATGCGTGCGGTGCGGTCTGGCGCCGAAATTGCCGCGCGCCTCCTCCGCGAAGAGGGCACAATCCCGTAGATATTTGTCCTCGCCGCCCAATTCTTACTTGAATCGCTTTTCTGTTTGCTTCACGATGCAGGCGCCTATTTTCTCGCCCCAAAAGAGGAGTGCATATGTCCAAAGTAAAATTCTATTCCCGGCCCAAAGTCCCCCTCGAGATGCACAAGGTGCGCATTGTGCAAAAACTCGATTTGGTTCCGATTGATCGCCGATTGCGGGCCTTGCGCGAGGCGGGGAACAACACATTTTTGCTGCGAAACCGCGACATCTTTCTCGATATGCTCACCGACAGCGGCGTCAATGCCATGAGCGATCGCCAATTGGCGGCGATGATGGTCTCCGACGACAGCTACGCGGGCTCTGAGTCTTACTCACGGCTCGAAGAGCAGATCCGCGAAATTTTCAAAAAAGAGTTCTTCTTGCCCGTGCACCAGGGGCGCGCCGCCGAAAACATTATTTCGCGCGTCTTCGTTACGCCGGGTTCTGTGGTGCCGATGAACTACCACTTCACCACCAGCAAGGCGCACATCCAGGTCAACGGCGGTATCGTCGAAGAGATCATTATTGATGAAGGCCTGAAGGTGACGAGCGAACATCCCTTTAAGGGCAATATGGACACCGATAAGCTGCAGGAGGTCATCGAAAAGTACGGCCCTGAGCGCATCGCCTTTGTCCGCATTGAAACCGGCACCAACTTAATCGGCGGGCAGCCCCACTCCCTCGACAACATCCGCCAGGTGCGGAAAATTTGCGACAAGCACGGCATCATGCTCGTTTTCGATGCCAGCCTGCTGGCCGACAACCTTTACTTCATTAAAGAGCGCGAAGAGGGATGCAAAAACATGAGCATCCGCCAAATCACCCGCGAATTGTCCGACCTGTTCGACATCATTTACTTCTCGGGACGAAAGCTCGGCTGCGCGCGCGGCGGCGGCATCTGCACCAACAACCGCGAAGACTACATCAAGATGCGCGAGCTCGTGACGCTGTACGAGGGCTTCCTCACCTACGGCGGCATGTCCATCCGCGAAATCGAAGCCATGGCCATCGGACTCGAAGAAACCATGGACGAAAACATGATCAGCCAAGGGCCGCAGTTCATCGAATACATGGTGGACGAACTCGAAAAAAATGGCGTTCCCGTGATCACGCCAGCGGGGGGATTGGGCTGCCACCTGGACGCCCGGCGTTTCTTGCCCCACGTGCCCCAAACCGAGTATCCGGCGGGCGCGCTGGCCTCGGCCCTCTACCTGGTGAGCGGGGTGCGCGGCATGGAGCGCGGCACCATCTCCGAGCAGCGCTGCGAAAACGGCGACGAAACCCTGGCCAACATGGAGCTGTTGCGCCTCGCCCTTCCGCGCCGCGTCTTCACGCTGTCGCAAATCAATTACGCCATCGACCGCATCATTTGGCTCTACGAAAACCGCGAGCAAGTGGGCGGGCTGCAATTTGTGGAAGAGCCCAAAATCCTCCGCTTCTTCTTCGGGAAGCTCAAGACCACCTCTAGCTGGCAGGGCGCCTTGATGGATCGCTTCAAGGCCGACTTTCGCGGTAGCCTCTAAGCCGCGCCGTTCATTCCCACAGTTCTTTTCAGTTCTTTTTAGCCCTTCTTGGTTCCATGCAATCTGCGCAATGGATTGGCGCGGGCCGAAGATGATTTGCGTTAAAACTGTCCGCGCATGAGGAGCATGAAGTTGTCGCCGCGAGGTGCGGGCGCTTCGATGATGCGCAGCGTGCCGTCGCCCGTTTGAAACTGGCCGTCGCGCAGGCGTTGGGCGGGTACGACGACCAGGCGGTGCTTGTCCTGCACGGCTTTAACGCGGCTGGGAAGAGTGGGGATCGCGCAGGCGGTGAGGGCGAGGGTCAATCCGAGCCACGCCATGAGGTGTGCGGTGATGCGCGCCAGGCGTTGCGGGAGATGGGCGGACACAGTGCGAGGCCGGCGAGAAATGGGGAGACGTGAGCTCATGCGGGAAAACCTCCTGTCCCCGCAATGTGGGGTGACTTTTTCGCTTGTCAATGGCGCGACGGCACGGCTGTGGGATTGCGTTACCGCATTGCGATGTTACGATGGTGGTTATAATTGCAGTGACAAATGCACATGGGGTGCCAAGGATGAGAAAGAGCAAACTCAGGCTGCACAAGGACAAAGCGTCGCGCTTGTTGGAGAAGGGGCAGTACCGAAAAGCACTGCGCATCTACCGCGATATCCTCGACGCCTTTCCGGGAGACGCCCTCACCATGATAAAGGTAGGGGAGCTGTGCCGTCGGCTGGGCATGAACGCCGAGGCCATCGCCGTGTACGCCAATGCGGCCAAGCTCTATGTCGGCATGGGAGACCAACTCAAGGGCATCGCCGTTTGCCGCACCATTTTGGACATCGACCCCACCCACGCGCAGACGCAGCAAACCCTGGCCTCTTTGTGCACACAGCGCTACGGCGCCCCGGCTGCCGCCAGCGACGAGCTGTCGATCGACATCGATTTCGACGCGCGCCAATCGGTGTCCCTGTCGGCCCCGCGGGTCTCCCTCCTGTCGGGCGCCTTGGCCCTGGACCTCAGCGATATCGTCGAAGTCGATCTCGATGCCGTGGTTGATGTTGACGCTACCGACGCCGACGCCGCCGCCGAAGCCGCCGCCGAAGCCGCCGCCGAAGCGCGCCTCTTGGCCGACGCCGCGCTCATCACCCCGGAGATGCCCGATGACGCCCCGGATGCTTCCCTGGTGTTTACCATGTCCATTCCGGTGCCGCAGCCCGAGGACCTGCCGCGGATTCCGCTGTTCTCAAGTCTAAGCCGCCCGGCCTTTGTCGCGCTCTTGGCCCAGGCGACATTCGCGCACTACACACCGGGACAAGCGGTGGTCACCGAAGGGGAGCCCGGCGATTCCTTCTTCGTGATTGTCTCGGGGAGCGTCGATGTGCAGCGCCAAGGCGTCGTCATCGCCACCCTCGCAGAGGGCGCGTTTTTCGGCGAGATGGCCCTGTTGCACCCCGGCCCGCGAAACGCTTCCGTGTTGGCCCGGACGCCCGCCCACATTATGGAAATCTCCAACGCGCTCCTGCAGACGTTGCGCGTGGCGCACCCCGAGGTCTCCGCGGTGCTGACGCAATTCACCGACGAGCGGTTGCTCAACAATTTGATGCTCACGTCGCCCCTCTTCACCTGCTTTTCCCTCGAAGATCAAAACGACTTAATGCGGCGCTTTGCCCGTCGCGAATTCGCCAAGGGCACGGTGTTGATCGCCGAAGGCGCATTCTCCGACGGATTGCACTTGGTGGTTTTGGGCGCGCTCAGCGTCACGGCCGCCGCCCCGAATGGCACCGCCGCTTCGGTGGCCACGCTCCGCGAAGGCGACATCTTTGGCGAGATGTCGCTGTTGTCGCAAAAGCCCGCCGTCGCTACTGTGGTGGCGGAGACCGACGTCCGAACGCTGTGCATTCCCAAGTCGGATTTCAGCGAGTTGATTATGACGCATCCGCAGGTCCTCGAAATGATCTCCGCCATTGCCGATGCGCGAACAGTGGCGCTGCACGCCATTTTGCAACCCCTGCAGGCGGCCTCGACAGGACAAGGAACGGCGCTCTTGTGAGCGTGGTGACAAGCGACCCAATGGTCACAACGATGAGACAATGCTTATGAAACGCCTTGCAAAATACGCCGCTGTCTTCAGCACACCGTTTATCGGCGCCCTCTTCCTCGTTGTCAGTCTTGGGGGGTGCGGGGTGGCCAGCTCGATCGAGGCGCCCGTTTGCACCGATGCGGGGGATTCGGGATTTGCCCCGCGGGACAGCGACGGGATCCCGCGCGACACCGACACGCAACGCGAAACCGAACCGCTGCAACCCGATACGGCCGGTGCGGACAGCGACATCGATGAGGCGCCCCATGCCCACGAGGTGACGGTGCCGTACGCGCGCGCTGCCGGTGTCCAGCTTACGGCCATCGACGCTTATCAAGCCTTTCGCATCCCCCTGATGGACGACGGCGTCGTCTTGGTGCCGGACAATCACTTCGTGGCGGGCAAGCACACCTTGTTTCGCTTGTACGCCGCTCCCCTGGTCGACGTCGCTGCAGGTGTCGACATCGATGTGGCCGCCCAGGCGACCGTGCACATGCCGGACGGTGGAACCCGCATTTTTGTCGGTCACGCATCGCCGCTACGAGACGTTGCGGCTGGCACCCTCGACGAGCTCGCCACCACGTTAAACGTTGTGGTCGCTGGAGATGCCGTGCACCCCGACATGGGGATCGCGTTCGAAGTTGTCGATGTCTCTGCGCCCCTCACCGACACCGACACCGACGCCGACACCGATACCGACACCGATGCGACTGCCAAGCCCGCTAACGATGGGGCGCTTTGGCCTGTTGGTGCGCCGCATTCCCTGTACGTGGAGCGCGCGTTGGGTCCGCTGCGCATCAAGGTTTTGCCCGTGGCCTACCACACCGAGCAAGACGTCCTCCTGCCCGATGTCGACGAGGTGGCCCTAAAAAATTTGCGACGCCGCTTGGTGGGTATGTTTCCCGCGTCCGACATCCAAATCGAGATGGGGGAGAGCATGCCGTGGCAGGAGCGCATTCCCCCGCTCGATCCTGTGGCCATTCAAAACCTGCTCAACGCGGTGCTGGAATTGCGCCAACAGCAAAAGCCCGACAAAGATGTGTACTACGTCGCCTTGTTCAAGCCCGCCAAGCACTACAACACCCACTGCAAAAACAGTTGCTACGCCGGGCTGAGCTGGGTGGTGAACGACGTCGATATGCACCAAATGCGCGCCAGTGTGGTGCTGGGCTACCTCAATGATCCCGAAAACGGCGACTACATTATCGACACCATTCTGCACGAGCTCGGCCATGCGTTGGGGCGCGAACACTCGCCAGCGGGCAACGCCGACAATGTCGATCCCAACTTTCCTTACGAGCTCGGCGACATCGGCGTGCAGGGTTACGACGCGATGCGCGACATGCTGTTTGCGCCGGACACCACCTACGACATCATGGGCTATCAGTTGCCCCAATGGATCAGCGACTACACCTGGAATGCCATCTTCGAACGGATTTGTGCCACGTATCGCGCCACCGGTCTCGCGGTGCGCGGTGCGTTGCCATCGCAGGCGCAGGCCACACCGCAGATGTGGCAGACCGTCGACGTGGGCGCAAACGATTGGTTCGCGCACGGTCCGCCGATGTGGTTCGACAAGGCGCCCGTGGGCAGCGAGGCGTTTCCCGTGTGGTTCCTCAATGCGCACGGCGACGTGTTGGCAACGGGGAGCGCCACCATGGTGCCCCTGAGCGTCAGCGGCGGCGGCAAGGTGTTTTACCAATTGCCAGCGCACCAAGTCCCAAGCGACGTGCACCGGCTCCGCTTCGAGTCGACATATTTGGGGCGCGTCGACATCCCCGCATTCGCGACACAGCTCCCGTGAGCGACTCGCCGCATTTTTAGAAACCCCCTTGTCTTTTGCCGAACAATTTGCGTAGGAAGTGGTGCCCGGCGCAACGCTGCGCAGAGAAAGGAACACCATGCAACACACCCGGCAACGCTTCTCCCTATGTTGGTTACTCGCGACGACCGCCTTGGTCCTTTGTGCCTGCCGACCGGCCGAACCCGCGCCCGACGCGTCAGCGACGAAGCCCGAAGCCAAGGCAGCGGTCTTGCCCGACATCTGCCCCGAGACTTTCACGGCGGTGCTGCACACCACGCGCGGCGACATTCGCATCGCCGTAACGCGCGCGGACGCCCCCTTGGGAGCGCAGCGCTTTTACGAGCTCGTCAAAAATGGTTACTACACCGACGTGGCTTTTTTCCGCGTCATCGCGGGCTTCATGGCCCAGGCGGGCATCCACGGAGATCCGGCGATGAACGCCAAGTGGCGCGGGGCCCGCATCCCCGACGATCCGGTGAAGGCGCGCAATGTGCGCGGTGCGGTGTCGTTCGCCATGGGCGGTCCCAACACGCGAACCACGCAGTTCTTCATCAACTTCAAAGACAACCTGCAACTCGACGGCATGGGCTTCGCCCCCTTTGGCAAGGTCGAGGACATGCAGGTCGTCGATCAGTTGTTCTCCGGCTATGGCGAGGGGGCACCCAGCGGCGCGGGTCCCGCGCAGATGTTGTTGCAGCAACAAGGCAACGCCTATCTCAAAGCCCAGTTCCCCAAGCTCGACTACATTCTCTCGGCGGAGATTGCCCTGTAAGCCATGCCCGTGCATCGACGCCGCGTATAAGAGACACATGGCCCTGCGCCGCGCGGCGTCACAAAATCTGCTTGGCTCTGTGCATGGCAGTATGTAGACTGCGGCACATCGAACAACCGGCCCCGATGTGGTGGCCGACGAATCGCAATAACGGCATTAACGAAGGAGTACAAACAATGACGAAGCTGGTGGGTAATGTGCTGGTAGGACAGTCCGGTGGACCGACGACGGTGATCAACGCCTCCATGGCTGGCGTGGTGGAAGCCGCTCTCAAAGTCCCGCAGATGAAACGCATTTTTGGCATGCGCTACGGCATCGAGGGCTTCATGAAGGGCATGCTGGTCGATCTCGGCGCCCAAGATCCAGCCGTGATTAAAGGCTTGCACACAACGCCGGCCACTGCCTTGGGCAGCTCGCGCTACAAACTGAAAGACGAAGACCTGCCCGCCGTTTTGAAGATGCTGAAAAAGAATGACATTCGTTACTTCTTTCTCATCGGCGGAAACGACACCATGGACACCATCCACCGGGTCGAAAAATACTGCGCGACGCAGGGTTACGAGCTCATCGGCATCGGCATTCCCAAGACGGTCGACAACGACCTGTACGGCACCGATCACACGCCGGGCTACGGCTCGGCAGCGCGCTTTGTCGCCCTGTCGGTACAGCAGGCCGGTTTGTTGGCCCGCGACATGCAAAAGGTCGACAAGTTTGTCGTGCACCAAACCGTGGGTCGTGAGGCGGGCTGGCTCGCCGCTTCTTCCGCGCTCGCCAAAGAAAAAGCCGCGGATGCCCCGCACATCATTTTGACGCCCGAGTTCCCGTTCCGCGAAGAAGAGTTTCTCGCAGCGGTGGAGAGCGCCGAGAAGAAATACGGATACGCGTTCATCGTTTGCGGCGAGGGCGTGTGCTACGAAGACGGCTCTCCGGTCTCGGCCTCCAAGACCCGCGACAAGTTTTCAAACGTCGAGTTTGGCGCCATGGGCGGCAGCTCGGTGGCCCTGGAGATCCACAAGATCATCCGCGAAAAATTCGGTTGGCGCGGCGAGTTTCAAATCACCGAAAGCCTGCCCATGTGTTGCGAAGATCGCGCCAGCAAGGTGGACAAGCAAGAAGCCGCACGCTGTGGCCGCGAAGCCGTAGCGCTCGCGAAAAAAGGCGTCACCGGTGTGATGGTGAGCATGATCCGCGAGAAGGGGCCCGAGTACAAAATCAAGTATGGCACGGCGCCGCTGCAAGACGTGGCCATCGCTGCCAAGCCCATGCCCAAGGACATGTTCGAAAAGAACGGCATGATGGTGAACAAGAAGTTCATCAAGTACGCCAGTCCGCTGGTGGGTGCGCTCCCCGTCTTTCACACCCTCGACTTCACCAAAAAATAATCCCCCGCTTTCATCCTCCGTTTCATCGATAGTTCGGCTCCCGTGTCGGGGTGCGGCGCTGGTGTTGCCGGGCTATCCGCAGCGGCGCTTCATGGGGGTATCGCGTGTGTGGCGTTCGCTGGCGGAGCGCTATGCGTCAGCCTAGCGCGGTGCGGGTGCGTTGAATTTCGTAGAGGCAAATGGCAGCGGCCACGGACACATTGAGGGAGTCAAATTGGTGTTGCATGGGAATGGAGAAGAGGATGTCGCTGTTTTCGCGCGTCAGGCGGCGCAGTCCGTTTTGTTCGTTGCCCAACACCAGGGCCACCGGGCCGCGCCAGTCGATTTGGTGCAAGGCGGTTGTGGCTTCTCCGCAAGCCCCGTAGACGTGGTAGCCCGCTTTTTTGAGCGTGGTGATCGTTTGGGACAGGTTGGTGATGCGGGCGATGGGAATGCGCTCGCTGGCACCGACGGAGGCGCGCACGGCCGCTGGGGTCATGGTGGCCGAGTGGTCGCGCGTGATGAGCAACCCCGCTGCGCCCAGGGCGTGGGCAGAGCGGACGATGGCGCCCAGATTGCCCGGGTCTTGCACCTGGTCGAGGAGCACGAGGACCGGCGCGGTCTGGCGGGCCGCTCGGGACAAAATTGCGTTGATGTCCACAAAGGGAAAATCCCCCGCAATGGCCAGGGCGCCTTGGTGGTTTAGGGTTTCGCCCATGTCGTCGAGGACCTCGCGCGCCGCGATTTGAATGGGAATGTTGTGGCGGTTGGCGCTCTGCACAAGGGACTTTTTTGTCTTGGGGTGCAGCCCTTCGGCCAGCAAGAGCAAGGTGATTTGCCCGGGGTGCGCGTCGATGGCACCGGCGATGGCGTGGGGTCCGGCGATGAGGCGTTTCATGCGTCCAGGGCGCGGGCGATTTCGTCGACGATGTCACTGGCCGCCTGGGCGGGATTGGGAGCGCTTTTAATGGGGCGTCCCACCACCAAGTAATCGGCGCCATCGGCGATGGCCGAGGCCGGTGTCGCGGCGCGTTTTTGATCGCCCATCTCGGCGCCGGCGGGGCGAATGCCCGGCGTGATAATGGCTACATCCGGGCCCACGGCGCTGCGCACCAGGGCGACCTCTTGGGGAGAGCAGACAATGCCGCCAACGCCATTGGCCGCGGCCAGGGCTGCGCGGGTCGCGACGATGTGAGCGGGGGTTCCGTGCAGGCAGACCGGCGGCAAATCCGGTGCGCCGAGGCTGGTGAGCAAGGTGACGCCCAAGATGCGCAGCTCGGGATCGGCGGCGTCTGTCGCGGCTTTGAGCATGGCGCTGCCTCCGCCGGTGTGCACCGTGAGCATGGATACGCCCAGGGCATTGGCGGCGCGCACCGCTCCGGCGACAGTGGCCGGGATGTCGTGCAGTTTCAAATCCAAGAAGACCTCGAAGCCGCGCGCCTTAACGGCGTGTACTGCGGCGGGACCACAGGCGGTGAAGAGCTCGAGGCCCACTTTGATCATGCCAACGCGACCGGTCAGTTGGTCGAGCAGCCTTTCCGCTGATGGGAGATCGGGTACATCCAATGCGAAGATCAAGCGCTGTTGTGCGCGTTGCCGTGGGGAAGTCATGTTGGCCTCTGTTTCGGTTGGGGATTGTGGGTGGGCGTTTGCTGCGTCGCTACGAGGAGAAGAGGGGTCAGAGATCGAGCCCAGAGAGCGGGTCGCGGTCTAGCTTCTTGGTGGTGGGTTTGGCAGCACCACCGGCGGCAGCACCTCCACCACCAGCCTTGCGTCGAGCGGCAGGCGCGGCGGCTTTTTGGGCGGCCTCTTCTTTTTTGGCGCGTTCCAGGGCTTCTTTTTGGGCCAAGATGGCTTCGGCGTTTTCGCCACGGGCTTCGGCTTCGCGGAGCTTGGCCTCTTGTTCGGCGACCTTGCGCGCGGCTTCGGCTTCGAGTTGTTTTTGTTTTTCTTCGAGTGCGATGCGCTCGGCTTCGGCGGCGGCGCGGATTTTGTCTTTTTCGTCTTGGGCCTGGTTGTACATGAAGACACCGATGCCAGCGCCGATGACGATAATGGCCGCTACCACGCCCCACACCCACTTGGGAACGCCGCCCTTTTCAAGTTCGATTTCGCGCATTTTGGCTTCGTGGGCCAGGAGCTGCTCTTGCTCCTCAAGGCGGGCCTTGGCCTCGGCAGCGGCCTTGGCCTGGATGAGGGCCGCTTCGCGCTCGGTTTCGAGGCGGACGCGCTCGGCCTCTTCGGCTTTTTCTTTGGCGATGCGGGCTTCTTCTTCTTCGCGGCGGGCGCGCTCTTCGGCTTCGCGTTTGGCTTTTTCTTCGGCTTCGCGTTTGGCTTTTTCTTCGGCCTCTGCTTTGCGACGGGCCTCTTCCTCTTTGGCCTGGCGCTCGTCCTCCATGCCCATTAATTCTTGTAATGCAAAGTTGACAGAGTTTTCACTTTTCGTGGATTTCGAGTTTGCCATGTTTGCCTCGCGGTTCTGCTGGACGCCTCTTGCCATGGCGTCCGGTTGGATAGTTGTCTCTTGGGTGTGGCGCGCTTGAAATGACCTCGCGGCTGCTTACGCCCAAACAATTGCCAGACAGTTAACCAAAAGTACGTAGGCCCGTCAATCGCCATTGCTGCTGTTTTGTCGGCCGTATGGGTGCGATTTTACCGGGGTGTTATTCCGCTTCAAGGCGGCGAAAAACACCGGTGACAACGCCGATTAGCTGGGTGGGGGCGAAGTCTTCGCGGCGCATGAGAATTGGAGCAAAGTTGGGATTCGCGGGCAGGAATTGAACGAAGCTGCCCTCGGGAGAGAATTCGCGTACCACGGCCTCGTCCGCCAGCAGCGCGACCACAATGTCGCCTGTTTCGGCATGCATTTGTTTGCGTACAAACACAATGTCGCCATTTAGGATGCCCTTTTCGGACATGGCATCGCCGCGGACACGCAGGGAAAATAATGCGTTGTGCGCGCCGACGAGATGGCGCGAAACCGTGAGTTGGGCTTCGATGTTTTCTTCGTCGAGGACAGCCTTTCCCGCAGCGATGCGCCGCAACAGGGGCATCGTGACAACGGCTTCGGGGTTGGCTTCATCGGCATGGATGGGCTTTAGGGCGCGAGATTTCATGTCCTCTCGCGTGAGGTAGCCCTTGCGTTCCAGGGCGCGCAGGTGGTCGTTGACGCCGTTGGTCGAGCGGATGCCCATGTGTGATCCAATCTCGCGCAGCGTGGGCGGATAGCCGCGGTCCGATATGGAGTGGGTGATGTAATCGAGCACCATTTGCTGGCGCTGGGTTAGCTTGGGGCTGGGTTTGGACATGGGGCTCCGCTCCTTCGTATGTGTTGCATTTGGTGCGAAAGGACATTTGTTTCATGCTACTGAACGCGAGAATCCCCTGTCAAATTGTTGGCCAACCTTTGTTCAGTTCCTGCGGGGCATTACCTGAACAGGCTCGCTGTTGATCTCCTAAGGGTGCGCGATTATGGTGGCGCCATGAAAACGTCCCGCGCAAGCCAACGCCTAGATTACATCGATGGATTGCGTGGCCTTGCCGTGGTGGGCATGTTTTTGGCTCACACCCCCGCTGCCTGGGGCAATGCACAGGTCACCAGCGGCATCTACGCACAAATTATCTCTTGGTTCTCTGGTCTCGTGGCACCGGTTTTCATGACCTTGGCCGGCGTGTCCATGGCCTTCGTGGCCAAGAAGGCGGCCCATCGCCCCGCGTCCGCTTTTCGCACGCGCCTGTTGTGGCGTGGCCTCTCCCTGGTGCTCATTGGATATGCTTTTGAGGCGTCCTTTTGGGTGTTTTCCGGGATGCGCGGCGATCCCATGCGCATTTTTAAGGTCAACATTTTGCCCGGCATCGGCGCGTCCATGCTGCTGTTGGCGCCCTTGCTCCACGCGCGTCGTCCTTTCTTTCTCCGAAGTCTTGCCGCTGCGGTCTTTTTGGTGCTGGGCGCTCAAATTACCTGGCGACTCTCGCCACCCACTGGGGTGCCTGCTGCCCTTTGGGGCTACCTGGCCAAGGGCGATACATCGCTGTTTCCGCTGTTTCCTTATGCGGGGTGGGTGGCCTTTGGTATGGCCTTGGGCGATCGTTGGCCGTCGCTTGATGCCCCAACACCCGCGCAGGAACGCTTCACCCGGCGTCTGTTGCGCGTCGCGGCGCTCTTGTTTGTGCTGGCCTTGGGGCTGAAGGGGCTCGTGGTACTCTTTCGGCTCGACCAGATCGGTTTGTCGCCGGGGCAGTTGCCGCCAGCGACCACGGTGCAAATGTTCGCGCTCAAAATGGGCATCACGCTGTTGCTGCTGGCAGGGGCCCGGCGCCTTTCAGAGTCATTTTCACGCCATCGATTCGGGCTGCGCCCCCTGGTGTGGATGGGCCGCACCTCGCTGTTTGCCTACATTGTTCATCTCTGGATTATTCACTGGGTGGCGCGTGCGGGTTTGCGCGAAAAGCTCGGCATCCCCGCGCACTTGCTATCGGTGTTGCTGCTGGGAGTGGCGATGGTGGCGCTTTGTTATTTCTGGGACAGGCATCCATCGCGTTCCTGGTGGCCTCGCCTAAAACGCGTCCGCCTACTCCGCTTCTCGCCTCGTTCAGAGATGGAATGAGAAGGCTGGCCTCCTGAAACGGGTGCTCATTTAGGCAAAACCTATTTAGATGAACCCAATTGGGGAATGTTCCCAACTAACGCACTCGCGAAGCGGTGCAAAG
>JAAYKL010000143.1 GCA_012522445.1 Myxococcales bacterium
ACAGACAGGGTGTGCCCACGGGCGGTTTCGCTACTATCACCCTTGCAACCGCGAACAGGTCACAAGTGGCTTTCCTGCTGATTTGATGCCCCGGCCGGGTACGCAGGTACTCCCCGGTAGGACACTGGCCGTCTTAAGCAGCCAGAGCGTAATTGCTGTTGTTGGCAATTATTGAGTCTCGGCCTTTTTGACGCGGAGACAGAAATCCGCGGATCGCAGCATGTGCTTCATGACACCCGTCGAAACCATGTCGCCCCCATTGTCAAAGAACACGAACAGCCGGTCATTATGTAATGCTTTTCGGTGAAAACGCAATGGCTTTGGCGGTGAATGGAGCGGATTACGGCCAGGCCAAGAGCAGGCGGAGGAGCGAAGTGGTGCGCGCGGGGCTGCCCGGGGTGGCGCAGCCGCAGTCGTCGTCGCCGAGGCGGGCGCTCCCATTGTCGTCGTAGTCGTCGTTGTCGTCGTTGTCGTCAATGCCGGTGGGGGGCCAGGTGCCGCTGGTGTCTTGCCCCGGCCACGCGTTGGTGTCGGGGGTTGGGTTCCACGTGTCGCTGTCGGGCCGGGACCACGTGTCGGTGCTCACCGGTGCGCCTGTGTCGCTGTCGGGCCGGGACCACGTGTCGGTGCTCACCGGTGCGCCCGTGTCGCTGTCGGGCCGGGACCACGTGTCGGTGCTCACCGGCGGGCCCGTGTCGGTGTCGGTGTCGACCGGCGGCCCCGTGTCGGTGTCCGTGTCAATGGGCGGGGGATTGCTCGTCATCACGTTGGTGTGCTCCCACTTGTAGCCCGGTAAAATGCCGTTGTTCACTTGGGACCAAGCGGCGATTTTGGCGCCCTCACTCGGCCACGGGTCGAAGACGTACATCGTTTGCTGCGCGTCGCTGAGGTAGCCGTAGCCCACGGCGAAGTGTCCGCCCTGCGCATGTCCCCACCGGATGATGAAGGGGCGCCCCGCGTCGATTTCGGCCCGGACTTGATCGTATGGAAAGGGATTGCCGCCCATGTGGCCCAGGCCTGTGCTGGAGACGCCCCACTGCTGCAAAATATCCTGGATGCTGCCGGGATATCCCCAGTTGTAGTTCCACATATTGCAGGCCTCGCTGGAATAAAAGCCCCCGGGCATGTTGCAGCATGTGCCGTTGCCCAACAAGTTCGGATTTTTCTGGCGGGCGAAGGTGGCGATGTCGCACTGGGAAGGGGTTTGGCCGTACGCCCGGAGCACCGACTGAGAAGAGGCCGCCCAGCACCACTCCGATTGCTCCTGCGGGTTTTGGGCCACGGGCAACAGGACCTGCCCCAAGAGCAGAGCGGGCAAGAGCCAACACGCGGCAAACGACAGGGCGGCGACGCCGGCGAAGTGGCGCACAGAAGCGAATGGGGACTTCATGGGGCACCTCCCGGATGAGACTGGGGCGGGGGCGGTGACATGCGCTGGGCGCGATCCCGCAGGAGCGCGTCGACCTCGTCGAGGCTGAGCAGATCGGAGCGCGCGTCCACATGGGCGCTGCCACCGGATTGGGCGGCGGCGGGCGCGGAGACATCGAGGAGGCGGAAGCGCGGACCCGCTGGGCTGTCGAACATGAAGAAGTCGGTTTTTTCGCCCAGGAAGCGCACCAGCGCGAGGTCTTGGGGGGCACCCGCTTGCTGGTAGAGCGTCGCCATTTCCGCGGCGCCGAGATCGCTGGCCGTCCACTGGCCGTCGGGGGTTTGGGACATCGTCAGCAGGCAGACCGCGCGGCCGTCCACGAGCACCGGCACGCGGTACACGGCGGCGTCGGCGGGGATCTCGGTGCGCGTTGTCGTGAGCGCGCCCAGGTACATGGGCAAGGGCCAGCCGGCTTCGGCGCGTTGGCGCTCGTCGTCCGAAGCAAAGCCCCAGTCGGCGAGGTGGCTCGCGGGGATGCGGGCCAACATGGCGGGCAGTTGTGTGCGGGCCGCTTGCTGGGCCTGTTGGCGCAGCGTCGCGTCGTCTGGCGTCGGTGGGGTCGCAGCGACCGCAGGGGAAGCGGGGCGCAACGCCAAGGGAGTGGATGCCGACGAGGCGGGGACCGGGGGGGTGCTGTCGCAGCCCGGGGCCGTGGCGCCCAGTGTCAGCACTGCGAGCGACACCGCCAAGAGTGTCGCAGTACCGAAGGTCATGTGCCGCATGGGAGGACTCCTTTCATGACTGGATGCCGCGTCGCGCGGTCTGCTTATATGGCGTTGACAATGTAACGTTGAAAATGGGATGCGCCGATATTCCAGTTGTAACCGAATTTCCGCGTTTTTTTGTCACTCGTTTTGAGCGGTTTTCAACATTTAAAAGCGTCTGGAGCGGATTTTTTTCGTCGTCTTGCGAAAACGGTTTGCGGCTTATTGGCCGGCGGGCGCCGCGGGGGAAGCGGGGGTGGTGCGACGCGGCGAAAGGCGCGCGATGCGCGTCGGCAGCACCGGCAAGGGATCGCCGTACAACTGGGCGTAGCGCACGAGGTTTTGGTAGACCCGGCGGACGTAGTTGCGCGTTTGCACGAAGCTCGCCTTTTCGACGAAGAGGTCGGTGGGCAGGTCGCCGGAGCGGTCGAGCCAGCGGTGTACGGCGGCGGGTCCGGCGTTGTAGCCCATGATGGCCAGGGGCAGCGCGCCCTGGAAAGTGGTGAGCAGGTGGGCGAGTTCGAAGGCGCCGGCGATGATGGAGTCTTCGGGGCCGGGGAGCGCGCCGGGGGGCAGTTCGGGCAGGCCCGCGCGGCGGCGGTTGGTCTCCCAGGTGGCGGGCATCATCTGCATCATGCCCATGGCGCCCACCGAGGACACCGCGTGGGGGTCGAAGAGGCTCTCCTTGCGGGCGATGGCGTAGACGAGGTTTGCGGGCATGTCGTGGCGCGCGGTCTCGCGCTGGACCAACGCTTGGTAGGGGCGGGGGTAGGCGCTGTGGGCGCGCCAGGGGGCGTCGTCGCGATTGGCCCACTGCAGCCCGATGCTGGCGCGGCGGATGGCGTGCTGGGGGGCGTCCAGGGCGGTGTAATGGATGATCCAGTCTTGGGTGTCGCTGCGGGTGGCGCGGTCGTCTTCGGCGTCGCGCAGGGCCCGGGAGGCCTCGCGGTACAGGCCCATCTGCGCCCAGAAGTCCGCGTGGGGCGAGAGGTCGGCCAGGGGCAC
>JAAYKL010000026.1 GCA_012522445.1 Myxococcales bacterium
CACCGAAACCCACACCTACGGCGGCGACCTGCATAACGAACCCCTCACAGCCTGCAACGAACAGCCCGCCCTCGAAGACATCGCCTGGTACTGCCACAACTCCGGCGGCGAGGTGCACCCGGTGGCCCAAAAACAACCCAACCCCTGGGGCCTCTACGACACACTTGGCAACGTGTATGAATGGGTGGACACTTTTCACAACGGGGGCTCACCGCTGAGCTATGAGCCCCCGGGAACGCCGCTGACGGATCCCGTGGGAATTGCGTATGAAGATGGGATAGAGATGCGCGGGTGCCATTACGAAAAAACCGGCTGCCAACTAAGGCCCACCGAGCGGACCCGTCGTACAAAAACCGATCGGTCAACAATGATCGGTTTCCGGCCGGTGCGGACGATCCTCGAATAGCCCTGCACGAAAATGTAAAAATGTACGGACGGTGCGATGACGCTGCTTGGCCTATCCCCTTGACGGCGAGCGGTGGGCGTGACTACAGTGCCGCCCGAGCCAAGGGAAGACGGTGCAAGTCCGTCGCGGTCCCGCCGCTGTAACCGGGGACAAAAGCCGCATCGGCCACTATTCCGCAAGAATGGGAAGGCGCGGCGAGTCGGGAGATCCGGAAGCCAGAAGACCTGCTCACCAACAATCCAGCGCACCGCGCCTCGGGAAGAAGGTTTCGGTTTCGCATGCATCACCGCCTGCCCATCACCGTTTTTTGCGCCGCAATCGCGCTGCTGTGCGCGGCGCCCGCGTGGGCCCAGTCGCCGCCCCCAGATGTGGATGTCGATGCTGTAGATGATGTAGATGCCGACGCCCCGGTCTACGAGAGCACCGTGTCGGACACGCGCATGGCCGAGACCGACGCCACCACCGGCACCGCCACCGCCATCGACACCGCAGACGCCACCGCCCGTTTCGCCACCGTGGCGCAAACACTGCGCAGCGCCCCGGGCACCACCGTTCGCCAATCCGGCGGCCTGGGCAGTTACAGCGAGGCGAGCATCCGCGGCAGCGCCGCTAGCCAGGTGCCGGTTTACCTCGACGGGGTCCGCCTCAATGGCGCGGGCTTCCCCGCGGTGGACCTCAGCGGCTTGGCCCTCGACAACTTCTCGCGCATCGACGTGTACCGCAGCGGTGCCCCCATGGAGCTGGGCCCGAGGGGACTGGGCGGCGCCATCCTGTTGCACACCCGCCCACCCGACGCCGCGCAAACCGAGCTCGCCCTCTCCTTCGGCACGCTGCACACGCGCAAGATGCTGTGGCGGCAGCAGCTTCCCATTCCCACGGGGGGCGTCTCCTGGCAGCTCGGCGCCCTGAGCACCCGCGGCGACTTCCCCTACCTCAACGACAACGGCACCTGGCACGACCCCACCGACGACCACATCGCGGCGCGCCGCAACAATGGCTACGCCGCCGCCCACGCCACGGTGCGCCTCGAACACCGCATAGGCGCCTGGCACCTGCGCTGGCTCGACACCTGGCACCAGCAACAACAGGGCCTGGCCGGCATGGACAGCGTGCCCACCCACAGCGCGCGCCACGAGACCCAGCGCAACATCCTCCACCTCGCCGCAACCCGCCCCCTCTCCCGCCGCGCCGACCTGCACCTCAGCGCCGCCTGGCACGCCCTGGGCGCCCGCCTCGACGACGCGGCATCCGAGCTCGGCAGTGCCCCCAGCGAACGCAGCACCGGCCTGCACGTCGCGAGCCTGGGGGGCGACATCCCCGTGCACTGGAGCGCCCGCCACACGTCGCGCTTTCGCCTGGGCGGGGCCTTTGAGCACCTGCACACCGACGACCGACTCCGCCCGCAGTCCACCCTCGCCATGCACCGCCTGCGCCTGGACACCGGTCTCTCCCACGACGCCTACTGGCTGCGCGACCGGCTGCGCCTCACCCCCACCCTGCAACTGGAGCTCACCCGCGACATCGACACCGCGCCCGCGTCCCACCTCGCGCGCAACGCCAGCAACGACATCTCGCGCCTGGACTGGCTCCCCGGCCTGGGGGCCTGCGCCCTGCTGCCCAGAGGCTTTGAGTTCTGCGCCAACGCGGGGCGCTACGTGCGCGTGCCCGACCTCATCGAGCGCTTCGGCAATCGCGGCACCGCCGTGGGCAACAGCGCGCTGCGCCCGGAGTCCGGCGTGCAAACCGATGCCGGGCTGCGCTTCCGCCACGAGCCCAACGGCCGCGGCCTGCACGTCAACTCGCGCCTGACGGGCTTTGCCCAGTGGACCCGGGACCTCATCGTGTGGGTGCCCACCATGAACGCGCTGCGCCCGGAGAACCTGGACGCCGCCCGCACCACCGGCCTGGAAGCCGAGCTCGCGCTGGCCTGGGCGCGGTCTGTGCGCCTGGAGGGCAACTACACCTTTCTGCACGCCGTCAACACCTCGAACCAACCCCACTACCGCGGGCGCCAGCTCCCCGGTCGTCCCGCGCACGAGCTCTGGGCCAAGCTCACCTTGGGCCGCCACTTCGCCCACATCGAAGCCACGCTCTACCTCAGCGGCGAGTACATCGGCCAAAACCCGCTGTCGCCTTACAACGACCGCGAGATGACCGTCGCCCGCCTCTACGCCAACACCGGGGCCTCGCTGCACTGGCCCCAAAGCGGCCTCACGCTCTCCTGCGACGTGTACAACCTGGCCGACCGCATTTACCGCGACGACCACGCCGGCGTCCGCCGCCCCTTGCGCGACTACGAGGGCTTTCCCCTGCCCGGACGCACCGCATACCTCACCATCCACTGGAGGCGCACCCCATGACCCGACACCGCATCCCCTTGATTTGTCTGCTGACCGCCCTTTACATGGCCTGCACCGCAAACGACGCGGAGTGGCGCGACATCGACCAGCCCCTGCCCGCGGTCTTTGTCATCACCACCGACTTCCACTCCGGCAGCAGCGCCACCATCGACCCCGCCGCGTTCACCGTGCACCGCGACATCCACTTCCTGCACAGCGACAGCGTGTGCCGCTACGACGCCGCCCACCACCGCATGTTCGTGGTGCAGCGCTGGGGCGCCGACGCCATCGCGGTGGTCGAGCCCACAAAGGGATGGCGCCTCACCGACGAATACAGCGTGGGCAACGGCAGCAATCCCCAGGACATCGCGGTTGTCGCCAGCGACAAGGCCTACGTCTCCCGCCTGCAGCACGCGTCGCTGCGCATTGTCAATCCCGTCTCCGGCGCGCACCGCGGCGACATCCCGCTGGGACACCTGGCCGACGCCGACGGATTGCCCGAGGCCGCCCACATGCTCGTCCGGGGCGAACACGTCTTTGTGGCCCTGCAGCGCCTCGACGCCACCCAGGGATACCGCCCCACGGACCACAGCCTCATCGCGGTCATCCACCACCCCACCGACACCGTCGTCACCGCGCTGCCCACAGCGATGCCCAATCCCAGCGCGCCGCTCCGCTACAGCCCCGCCCTCTCGGCCATCGTCGTCGTCACCACCGGCACCTGGTCCATCATGAACCCCGACCCCACCCCCGACGGCGCCATCGAATACCTCGACCCCACCGCCCTCACCCTCAGCGGCCCCATCATGACCGAGGCCGATCTCGGCGGCGATCTCGTCGACGCCATCATCGTCGGTCCGGAGCTGGGCTTTGCCATCGTCGCCTACTTGGGCACCGACGGGCCCGCCACGCGCCTGGTCCGCATCAATCCGGAAAAGCGCCAGGTCACCGCCACGCTGCTCGAATCCGATCGCTGGGCCTACGCCGCCATGGCCCTCTCCCCCGACGGCGCATCCCTGTGGGTGGCGGACCGCACGCCCAACGCCCCCGGAATACGCATTTTGTCCACCGACGCCGACGGGCCGAGCGCCGACACCCCGCTCCTGAACACGGGGCTCCCACCGCAGGGGATTTGCGCCGCACACGACGACACCAGCCCCTAAAAGAATGCGGGCAATCGCCATCAAAAAGAGCTTATTCCGCCATCTTCACATTTCGATTCGTATAATTCTGGAGACAATGCCATCTATAAAATGAGTGGTCCCGAACTGCAAAAAGGAGAAGTACCATGAGAATCAGCTCTTTCAGCTTGGCCTTGGCCATCGCACTGGGGCTCGGCGTGTGGGGATGCGAGTCCAGCGACGACGGCTCGCTGCTACCCGGCCACAACGCCAACAACCAAACCGCTTCCACCGACGACAGCAACCCGTCTCCGCCCAACGGCACTGACAACAACAGCCCGGGATTTCCCCTCGGCACCGACAACCGCCCCGTCGACATCTCGCCCACCTGCGGCGACGGCCTCCTCGATGAAGACGAAGCCTGCGACGACGGCAACAACGCCGATGGCGACGGCTGCAGCGCCGACTGCAAAGTCGTCGAAGAGGGGTACTCCTGCGTGCCCCCGGGCATGCCCTGTCACCGCATCGCCAAGTGCGGCGACGGTAACGTGGCCATCCCCGAGCAATGCGACGACGGCAACGACATCGACGGCGACGGCTGCTCCAGCCGCTGTCAAATCGAGTTGGGCTGGAAGTGCGAGGGCTCCCCCAGCGTGTGCACCCCCACGGTCTGTGGCGACGGCAACATCGTGCGCGCCGAAACCTGTGACGACGGCAACACCATCCCCTTCGACGGCTGCTCCGAAAACTGCCAGGCCGAACCCGATTGCTCCTCCGGGGCCTGCACCTCCATCTGCGGCGACGGCATCGTGCTGCCCCCCGAGGAGTGCGACGACGGCAACAACATCGACGGCGACGGCTGCAGCTCCGACTGCAAAATCGAGCCCGGCTTCACGTGCCGCCAGCAGGGCTGCGAAGGCCCGGATTGCACCCTCGAAGTGTCGGTCATCTACCGCGACTTCTCCCACAACTACAATTCCGGCGGCGACTTCGGCCTCCCCCCCTATCCCGACACGACCTGCGACACGCCAAGCGGCGCCACGGGCATGGTGCAAACCCGCCTGGACGCCACCACCTGGAAGCCCGTGCACGCCAACCCGCCGCCCAATGCTTGCGCCCGCAACATCAACACTTGGTTTGCCAACGACCAAGCCTCGTTGGTGGTGGTGGACAAAATCATTCTCTACCCCGACGGCTACGGCAACTTCGTCAACCGCTACGGGCCCAACGGCGAAAAATGGTCCGACAACAACGGCAACCTCTACGACGGCAACCCCCTCTTCTTCCCGCTGGACGGCTACAACACCGGCGACTCCGGCAGCCGCTCCCAAGCCAAGATCCCCGAACAGTACGGCTTTGACGGCTGGCCCTGGGAGAGCGATGTGCCGGGCATGAGCGCCACCATGCACAATTTCTACTTCACCTCTGAGGTCACCTTCTGGTTCGCTTACGACCAAAACATCACCTCCACCCTCAACTTCACCGGCGACGACGACGTGTGGGTCTTTGTCAACGGCCAGCTCGCCGTGGATCTCGGCGGCGTCCACGCGCCCCTCAACGGCAGCGTCACCATCAGCGCAACCAACAACTTCGGCATGGAGCACGGCCACGTGTACCGCATCAATATTTTCCACGCCGAACGCAAGGTTGAAGGCTCATCGTTTAAGTTGACCCTGGGCGGCTTCGACACCACGCGCAGCATCTGCGAGCCCACCTGTGGCGACGGCATCGTCAGCCTGGGCGAGGAGTGCGACGACGGCATCAACGAGGGCGGCTACGGCAAGTGCGGTCCCGGTTGCAAACTCGACGCCTACTGCGGCGACGGCATCGTACAAGAAGAGTACGAGGACTGCGACGACGGCAACTTCGACAACTACGACGAATGCCCCAACTCCTGCCGCATCATCATTATTGGCTAATTGAAAGTCCCCAACATCAAGCGTCCGCCTGCGCACACCGTGTGCCGGGCGCCGCTATTGCTGGTCGCCGCTATTGCTGGGATTGCGCCTTGAGGGCTTCGGCCTGGAACCAGGCGCGGATCTGGGAGAGGAATTCGTCTAAGTCCCCTTCCATTAAGCCCTCCAAGCGGTAGACCGTGATGCCCGCGCGGTGGTCGGTGACCCGGCCCTGGGGATAGTTGTAGGTGCGGATGCGCTCCGAGCGATCGCCGCTGCCCACTTGGCTCTTGCGGTCCGCGGCGCGTTGGGCGTTGGCCTCGGATTGCAGTTTGTCGTACAGGCGCGCGCGCAGCACCTTCATGGCCTTGGCCTTGTTTTTGTGTTGGGACTTTTCGTCCTGGCAGATCACCACGAGCCCCGTGGGCAGGTGGGTGATGCGCACCGCAGATTCGGTCTTGTTAACCGATTGCCCGCCCGGACCGCCCGCCCGCATCACGTCGATGCGCAGCTCTTTGTCCTCGTCGATCTCGATCTCGACGTCCTCGGCCTCGGGCAGCACGGCCACGGTGCACGCCGACGTGTGAATGCGGCCCTGGGTCTCGGTGACCGGCACGCGCTGCACCCGGTGCACGCCGCTCTCGTACTTGAGGTGCGAAAAAACCTCGCGACCAGAAATCGAGGCGATCACCTCTTTGAAGCCGCCGCCGTCGGTCTCGGAGGCGCTCATGATCTCGACGGTCCACTGGCGGTTCTCGGCGTAGCGCGCGTACATGCGAAACAGATCCGCGGCAAACAGCGCCGCCTCGTCGCCCCCGGTGCCAGCGCGCACCTCCAGGATGATATTTTTCGTGTCGTTGGGATCGCGCGGCAAGAGCAGGATTTGAATCTGCGTCTCCAACGCGTCGCGCTGCTCTGTCAACGCGGGGATCTCCATTTCAGCCAGCTCGCGCAGCTCGGCGTCGTCGGAGTTCAGGGTTTGCGTGTACTCCGCCAACTCATCGCAGATGCGCTGGTATTCCCGATAGGCCAGCACCAGATCCTCGAGCTCGGCGCGCTCCTTCGAGATTTTGAGGAACAGCGCGCGGTTGGCGATGAGCTCGGCGTCGCAGAGCTGCTTTTCGATTTCGGCGAAGCGTTCCACAACGCTGTCGAGTTTGCCGATCAACATGGGTTGGGCTCCTTTTCCAGGCCAGCGCTAAATGCGCGAGATGATTTCGTCGGAGGGCTGCACTTGCGCCACCACGGCGTCGAAGTGTTCGTACACCCGCGGCGCTTCGGTGTCGGGGACGGCTTCGCCGGTCTCTTCGCGCCACAGCGCGGTGCGCAGGGCCGTCAGGGCGATCTCCAGTTGGTCGTCGGTGGGCCGGCGCGTCGTGAGCATCTGCATGAGGAGCCCGGGCCAAGTCAGCAGCTTCACCAGCCAGTTGTCGGTGTGCCGCCCCGCCCAGCGGTTGAACTCGTAGGCGATGCCCGCCACCGGCAAGAGCAGCGGCAACTTGATGAGCGCCACCAGGAGGTGCACGTAAAACGGTTTGCCCTCACCGGGCTTGGCCCACTCGGGCAAGAAGGGCAAGAGCACCGCCGACACCACGATGAAGATGAGGATGACCACGACGAGGAAGGACGTGCCGCAGCGCGGGTGCAGGGGGCTCTTGGTGCGGGCGTAGGCAACGGTGAGCGGCTCGCCGGCCTCCAGGGCGTAAATCGACATGTGCTCGGCACCGTGGTACATGAAGACCCGGCGGATGTCCTTGAGCAAGCTGATGGCGCCGACGTAGGCGATGAAAATGGCCATTTTCACCACGCCGTCCACCACGTGATAAATGTTGTCGTTGACCGTGAACTTGCGGCCCACAAAGAGATCGCCCGCATAAGTCGCCGCCAGGTGGGGCAGCAGCTTGAACACGCCAAAGAAGAGCACCAAACTAATAATGAGGGGCAAGGCAAAGAGCCAGCCGCCGCTGTCGCCGCCCTGCTGTTCTTTTTCTTTTTCCTCTTCGGTCAAGGACTCCGCCGCCGAAAAGTTGAGGGCCTGCATCCCGTTGACCATGGCCTCGGCCATCACCACCACGCCGCGCAAAAACGGCCACCGCAAAAAGCGCAGGCGATCCCAAATCGACTGCCACACGCCCTCCTTGACCACTATCTCGCCGTCGGGACGCCGAACCGCCACCGCCAAGCTATTGGGCGCGCGCATCATGACGCCTTCGATGACCGCCTGTCCTCCAACCTGGGCACATCGGCTCATATGTTTACCTTCCCTCTCGCAAGTCGGCTTGCGCGGTGCGTCTCACGCCCGGACACATCCGGGACGCGGAAATGAATGACATGAATATAGCGATGAAAAAACGAAATGCTGTCGTGCGACAACAACTACTTAGCGGGAGCGACCTTGCCGGCGTATTTTTTGCGAAAGCGCTCAATGCGACCCGCGGTGTCGAGCAGTTTTTGCTTGCCGGTAAAGAATGGATGGCAGTTCGAGCAGATTTCAAGCCCCATGTCCTTGCCCCAGGTCGAACGCACTTGCACGGCGTTGCCACAGGCGCAGGTAATGGTGATCAATTCATACTTGGGATGAATGTCGGGTTTCATATCTCAAAAGACCTTTCTGCCAGCCCGCCCCTCTGGTTGGGGCTGGGGCGTCTGCGGCATTTTTTACTGATTCATCGTCTCCAGGAACTCCTGGTTGGACTTGGTCCGACGCAGCTTATCCAGCAAAAACTCCATGGAGTCAATCACATTCAATGGGTGCAGCAATTGGCGCAGGAGCCAGACGCGCTGGAGGACGAAATCCTCGAGGAGGAGCTCTTCTTTTCGCGTGGCGGAGCGGTTGATGTCGAGGCACGGGAAGATGCGCTTCTCCATCAGCTTGCGGTCCAGGTGGATCTCGCTGTTGCCGGTGCCCTTGAACTCTTCAAAGATCACTTCGTCCATGCGCGAACCGGTGTCCACCAGGGCCGTGGCGATGATGGTGAGGCTGCCGCCGCCTTCGATGTTGCGCGCGGCGCCGAAGAAGCGCTTGGGTTTGTGCAGGGCGTTGGAGTCGACACCGCCGGAGAGAATTTTACCAGAGGGCGGCACCACGGTGTTGTAAGCGCGGGCCAAGCGGGTGATGGAGTCGAGCAAGATGATGACGTCGTGGTTGTGCTCCACCAGGCGCTTGGCTTTCTCGATGACCATCTCGGCTACCTGGACGTGGCGTTGGGCCGGCTCGTCGAACGTGGAGCTGATGACCTCGCCGCGGACGCTGCGCGCCATGTCGGTGACTTCTTCGGGGCGCTCGTCGATGAGCAGCACGTGCAGCTTCGCCTCGGGGTGGTTCGTGGAGATCGCGTTGGCGATGTCCTGGAGCAGGACGGTTTTGCCAGCGCGGGGCGGCGAGACGATGAGGCAGCGCTGTCCCTTGCCGATGGGGCAAAGCAGGTCGATGATGCGCGTGGAATCATTTTGCTTATCGGGGGTCTCGAGGTGGAAGCGCTCGTCGGGGTACAGGGGCGTCAAGTTGTCGAAGAGAATCTTGGTGCGGGCCACCTCGGGGGGCTCGTGGTTGATGCTCTCCACTTTGAGCAGCGCGAAATAGCGCTCGGACTCCTTGGGGGGACGGATTTGCCCCTGGACGATGTCGCCGGTGCGCAGGTTGAAGCGACGGATTTGCGACGGAGAGACGTAGATGTCGTCGGGACCGGGGAGGTAGTTGTAATCGGGGGCCCGCAAAAACCCGAAACCGTCTGGCAGGGTTTCCAAAACGCCGTCACCCATGATGGCGCCGTTTTTGTCGGCCTGCGCTTGCAGCAAGGCGAAAATCAACTCTTGCTTGCGCAGTCCGGAAGCCCCCTCGATGTTCAAATCGGTGGCCATGGCGGTTAGTTCAGAGATGGGTTTTTTCTTCAGATCCCTTAGATTCATGTGTTCCTCTCACTTTTCTCGATTCTGTTCTTATGGTTCGCGGGTGATTCCGCAGGTTTTGCTTATGATAACGAATCGTTGGGCTCACGGATGTGAGCGGTGGTTATTGTCAAATTGCAAATGAGGCTGTTTGTCTTTGTGTTCTTGATTCTCGTCAATTCGGGGAATGCAAGCAGTTGGTGTGATCAAGCACCCGGCTATTTATAAGCGCTGTTTGGGCTTGTCAAGTATTTCGTGCATCATTTTTTCTCGCGGCCCAAGACAGAAAAAAATACGCGGCTTGGCAGATGGCGCACCATTGGATTAAAAGAGGTCTCTTATGTGTGCCCCAATCCCCATCTCTCCCGCATTGCGTCGCGCCCTGCTCCCGGTGCTCGGCGTCTTGTGCTGCCTCGCGGCCTGCTCGCCATCGAAGCCCGCCGATGATGCCCCACAGGCCGACGCCGCTGCCGACGCCGCTGCGCTCCCCGAAGCCGCCCGGGCCCGCCAACAAAACTACGCCGACAGCCTCGGCGAAGCGCGCCAGTTCATACAGCGCGAAAACCTCAGCGCCGCCGCGCGCATCGTCGACGTGGGGTTGCGCAAAACCAAGGAGGACGGCCGCGACTGGGAGCTGTATTACGCGGAGTTTCAACTGCTCAGCGCCAACTTGCAGCGCGCCGCGTTCGCCCCGCTTGAATCGCTGCGCCGCTACGCCGACGCCATGGCGATCTTCCGGGTGCACGACCACAGCGCGGGGCAATTCGAGGTCTTGCTGGAGCTCGCCGTCCTCGAAGAAGACCGCGGGGATTTCGCCGCCGCCGAACGACAACTCGACGAGGCAGCCACCCACCTGCCGCGCATCGACGCCCCCCGGCTCTTGGCCCGCTACGACGTGTGCCGCGGTCGCGTAGAAGCCGGCCGCATGAACCACGAACAGGCCCTGCAGCACTTCGCCGAGGCCGACAAGCGCTACGCCAAGGCCAAAGAGAAACTCGCCCAGGCCGACACGCTCTTCTTGGCGGCCAGCAGCCACGACGCCCAAACCGACACCCGCCGGGCCCGCGTCGCCCTCGAAAAAGCCGCCGCGCTCTACGGCGAAGAAAACTTCGCACCTGGCGTGGTGCGGGCCACCCACCGCCTCGCCATCTTGGCCGAGCGCGACAAGCAGTACAAAAAAGCCAAGGCGCTGCTCACCAAGACGCGACAGCTCTACCTTGAACTCGGAAAGCACAGCGATGCCGCAAAAGTCGAACAACACATCCATGTCCTGCCTGAATAACGCCGCCAAGATCGCCCTGGGCTGCCTCGCCCTGTTCTTCGGCGTCTCCCTCGCCGCGGGGGGCATCGCTTCCAAAGCGGCGCACCCCGGTACGGACGGCACCATCGACGTCTCCGAGATCCGCCCCGGCATGACGGGTTACGGCCTCACTGCGTTTTCGGGCAGCACCCCCGAGCGCTTCGGCGTCACCGTCATCGACATCGTCCCCAACTTCATCCCCCGGCAGAGCGTCATCCTCATCCGCTGCGACCACCCCATCACCGACCACGCCGGCGTCATCGGCGGCATGAGCGGCTCGCCCATTTACTTCGGCGACCGCCTGGCCGGCGCGCTGGGCTACGGTTGGCGCTTCAACAAAGACCCGGTGGCTGCGGTCACGCCCATCGCCGACATGCGGGCCTTGTGGCAACGTCGCCTGCGGGGATCCGCCACCACCTTAAGCCAGCGCGAGTTCGCACAGCGCATCTCCGTGTTGCCCACGGCATTGGCCAACGCCTCGACCATCGAACCCGCACCAGTCCCGTGGCCCGCACCGCTCTCCCACCGGGCGCACGACCACACCTCGCTGCTGCCCGTGCAAACCCCGGTGGCCCTCTCGGGCTTCTCCGGACACGCCCAGCAGCTCCTCGAAGACGCCCTGACGCCCTTTGGCATGCTCCCCATGCAGGGCGGCGGCGCCGGTCCCAACGAGTCCGCACAAGCGCCCCAAGGCTTTGTCCCCGGCAGCCCCGTGGGCGTGCAGCTCATCCGCGGCGACCTCTCCGCCACGGCCATCGGCACCGTCACCGACGTCTTCGGCCCCGCGCTGCTGGCCTTTGGGCACCCCATGATGAACATGGGCGAGACCTACCTGCCCATCACCACCGCGCACATCCACACGGTCATCTCCTCGGTGATGCGCTCCAACAAACTCGGCTCCCCGCTGCACGAGGCGGGCTCCCTCATCCAGGACCGCCAAGCCGCCATCGCCGGCCGCACCGACATCCGCGCCCCCGTCGTCCCGGTAGAGATCTCCATCGACACCGGCGCCGCCGAGAACACCGAAACCTTCCGCGTCTCCGTCGCCGCCCACAGCCTGCTCACCCACCGCCTCATCCACTCCGCCGCCCTGGCCGCCCTGCGCCTAGCGGTCGCCGATGCCCGCGACGTCACCGTCGAGGCCGAGGGCACCCTCATCATCAAAGGACGCGCGCCCCTCCACCTGCGCGACGCCAGCGTCTCCCGCGGCGGTGCGGTGCCGCTCTTTCCCCAGCTCGTGCCCGCCGCCATCACCGGGGCCGTGCTCGCCAACCCCTTCGAGCCCGTCGAAATCGAATCGCTCCAACTGCGCTTCACCGTGCGCGACGGCCTGCGCTTCGCCACCATCCGCGAGGTGACCACCGCCACACCGGAGCCCGGCGCCGGCGACACCATCAACCTCTATGTGCGGCTCCAGTCCTTTGGCGGCGAGGAGCGCTTGGTCACGCTGCCCTTCCAGGTGCCCCGGCACGCCGAAAACCAACGGCTGCAGATCACCGTGGCCGGCGGCAACAGCATCGCGCCCCCCATGGCGCCCCCCGAGAACCTCGACGACTTTCTCGCCAATGTCCGGCGCTTCTATCCCAGCCGCGCGCTGGTGGTCCAAACCGCTGCGCCCACCGGCAGCATCGCCATGCGCGGCGCCCTGTTGCAAAACCTGCCCGGCTCGACCCTGCACTCATTAAAAGGCGTCGCCAAAACCGAGGCCCCCAAATCCCACAACGTAAGCCAGGTCGACATCGTGCCGAGCCACGACATCATCGCCGGAAAAGAAACCATCACGCTCACCGTGGTCCCAAGGAGCAAACCATGATCCAACGCTGGCAAATCCTCGCATTTTTACTCTCGGCGCTCGCCGCGACACCGGCGCATGCCTCGGGCGCGCGGCTGTGGGAGCTGGCCGGTCCCAACGAGCTGAGCAGCGGCACCTTCGAGGGCACCGCCGCCTCTTCCCGGGGCGAAATCATCCCGGGCTGCACCAGCGAGCCGGTGGGCCTAGACCCCGTGGGCGCCGTGTGGAGCGCCATCCGCGACGCCCAGGGACGCACCTATCTCGGCACGGGCTACGAGGGCAACATCTACCGCCTGGAGGGCACGCGCGCCGTGCTCGTCGCCAAAACCGGCGGCCTGCTCGTCACGTCGATGGCCTTCGACAACGCGGGCAATCTCTACGCCGCCACCCTGCCCGCCGCCGACATCTGGAAGGTCGAGGCCCCGGAGCGCGTCGCGGACGGCCAGCCCCAAGAGGCCCAGCGCTGGACCACCCTGCCCCTGCCCGCCGAGCACATCTTCTCCCTGGCCTGGGACGGCGCCAAAAAGCGGCTCTACGCCGGCACCGGACCCACAGGGCACATCTATGCAGTGGGCGCCGACGCCAAGCCCGCCCTCTACCTGGACACCGGCGAACAGCACGTCTTGAGCCTCGCCGTGTCCCCCAGCGGCGCTTTGTTGGCTGGCACCGGCCCTGGGGCCCTGCTCCTCGAAGTCACCGCGCCGGGCCAATACCGCGTGGTGGCCGACTTCTCGCAAAGCGAAGTCCGGGCCATCGCCCCGGTGCCATCGGGAGGCTGGGCCGTGGCGGTCAACCACTTCAAGGTGCCCGCCGCCGCTGCCCCGCGCGCCGTCACCGCTGCCCAAACCGCCGCGCCCGCCAACACCGCTGCGCCGCAAGCCACTCCCGCCGCCCCGCAAGCCAAGCCCGCCACCCAGGGTGAGGGCCGCGTGTTCCGGTGCTTTGAAGACGGGCGCATCGAAGCGGTTTACGAGGACACCACCACCCTCGTGCAGGCCCTGGCCGTCGCCGCCGACGACACCATCTACGCGGGTCTGGGCGCCAACGGCACCGTGGTGGCCATCGCCCCGGACCTCACGCAAACCCTCTACCTCGACCTGCCGGAGCGCGAAATCCTCGCCCTCATGGCCGACGACACCCTGGTCCTCGCCGCCACCGGAGACGCCGGAGCCGCCTACCGCATCCGCAAAAGCGCCCCGCAAAAGCCCACCTGGATCTCCCCGGTGCTCGACGCCGGCACCCACGCCCAATGGGGTGCCCTGGCCTGGTATGGACAGGGGCGTTTCACCGTGACCACCCGATCGGGCAACAGCGCCGTCCCCAATAAGGCCTGGAGCCCCTGGGAACGCGTCGCAGCGCCCCACCAGCGCCCCGCCTCCCCCGCCGCGCGTTACTTTCAACTGCGCGTGCAATTTCCAAACGACCCGCAAGCGCGCCTCACCAGCGTCCAACTGCCCTTCCTCCCGCGCAACCAGCGGCCCATCATCACCGAGTTCAACGCCGACACGCGCTTCGACAACCGCAACATCACCCTGGCCCGCGCCCGCACCAAGCCCCAAGAGGCCGCCCTCAGCCGCCGCACCACGCCGCTGTGGAACGACAAGCGCAACACCCGCGACCTGCCCCTCTCCTGGAAGGTGCAAAACCCCGACGGCGACGCGCTGCGCTACGAGCTGCACTACCGCCCCGAGGGCGAAACCCTGTGGCGCCCCATCCTCAAGCCCGACCAAGTCCTCACCGCCCTCAAGTACACCTGGTCCACCGAGGGCATCCCCGAAGGGCGCTACCAAATCCGCCTCACCGTCGACGACTCCCTGTCCCGCGCCCCCGAAGACGTCCTCACCGACGCGCGCATCTCCGCGCCGGTGCTCATCGACAACCAACCGCCGCACATCCGCGATCTGCAGCACCGCAACGGCCGCATCCAGGGCCAGGCCGTCGACACCTTCTCCCGCATCGCGCGGCTCGAGTATTCGCTCGACGGTGCGCCGTGGGTCCCCGCTGCCTGCGCCGACGGCATCTGCGACAGCCCCAGCGAGCGTTTCGACTTCCCGCTGCCCACCGGCTTGTCCCCGGGGCCCCATGCCATCGCCGTGCGCGCCTTCGACGAGGCCGGCAACCTCGGGGCCGCCGAAATCCACATCGACGTGTCCGGGGGGCGCTAAGTCATGGCACCCCTCGCCGAACAGCTCGCCGGAAAGCGCGTGGCCCTGGCCATGTCTTCGGGCTTCTTCGGTTTCTACCACCACGGCGGTGTGCTGCGCGCCCTGTGCGAAGTGGGCATCCGGCCCTGCGCCCTCAGCGGCACCAGCGCCGGTTCCATCGTAGCGGGCCTGCACGCCGCGGGCCTCGACCCCGACCAAATCCAAACCGAAATGGGCCGCATCCGCCGCGCCGACTTTTGGGACATGCAGTTCCCCTTCTCGCGCCACGGTACTGGGCTCATCGCCGGGGGGCGCTTCGGCGCGCTGCTGTCGCGCATCCTCCCGGTGCACCGCTTCGAGGACTGCCCCATCCCCGTGTATCTCGGGGTCTACCGCATCCGCGACGGCCGCACCCTCACCCTCGACAGCGGCTCCCTCATCGAGGCCATCCGCGCGTCCTGCGCCGTGCCCTACATGTTCGCGCCGGTGCTCATCGACGGCGAGGCCTACCTGGACGGCGGGCTGGCCGAAAAAACGCCCCTGGCCCCCTTCATCGACGCGCCGGACATCGACGCCGTGCTCGTCTCCCGGCTGCCCCCGCGCGAGGACACCGGCGGCAAGGCCCGCAAGAGCGGTCTGTTTTCGGGGCTCTCCTTCGGCCTCGACACCCCGCTAGAAGAACGCATTGAGCGCGACCGCCGCGCCGTGGCCCTGCTGCGCGAACGGGGAAAGCGCGTCCATGTGCTCGCACCGAGCCGCATCTGGCTGGGCCCCTTTAGCCTCCACAAAGCCACCGAGGCCGCCGAACACGCCTACCGGGCCACGATGACGCTCCTCACCAGCCCCGACGCCAAGCTCGGCTGCCCCGACCTCGCCTAACCGCCGCCGCCTCGCTGATTCGCGGCATAAAATCGCGCGACAAAACAATAATGGTGTAAATTTAAATCGATACCGCATATTCTATTTCCAATTGCAAAATTCACAGTTCGCCAAACGCGCCGCGGGTGCGAGAGGAGAAGCGCCATGGGCAACAAGTTTATCATTGTGCCGGGCCTCTTGATTTTGGCCGTCACCGCCTACACCGGCATGGTGATCATGAACACCCACAAGACCCTCACCCCCGATGCCCAGACCGCCACCCGCGATCTCGACGACACGTCACCACCAACCCCCATCACGCTCCAAGAAGCCCTAAAACACTACAGTGGCATCATCGCCGATCACACCGCCAACATGGAGCAGTACGCCAAGCCGTTTTTGGGCGACAACGAGGGCGGGAGGAATTGGGGCCCCACCGCGCTAGAAGGGGTTTACTTCGCCGTTTTGGACTTGGATTTCGACGGTCAACCCGAACTAAAGGTGGGAGGCGCGCCAGGCCGAAGAAGGCCTCGTCGTCGACGCCATGCCCGGTTTGTATACCGAGCTGGTCGAACCGAACCAAGAGGCAATCTTTCACCTTAAAGAGTAATCTCTAACAATTTGATTTCATTAAAAAACGAAAGACACCCATAAGGAGGGACACCATGACCAACAAAATTGTTATTGTGCTGGGCTTCTTGATTTTGGCTGCTGCGGTCTACGCTGGCGGCGCGTCGATGCGGACCCGCCTCGCCGTTGAACCCGAGCGCAACCCCGTCGCCCAAGCGGCCTCCCAAACGGCCTCCCCGGCGGACAACAACGCCCCCGAAGCGCCACCCCCTGTCCCACCAGAACCCATCGACCCCAAGACAGCCCAAGAACTCTACGCGGGCATCATCGCTGAACACACCGCCCAAATGGTGCAAAAGTCCAAAGCGTTCTTCGACGCTCAAGAAGAGTACGCGGATCTCGAGGGGATCAACTTTTACATCCTCGACCTAAATGGCAATGGCCAACCCGAGCTGCTCGTGGCCTATGTGGGCTGTGTCCAGGCCTCCTTCATGCAGGGCTACTATCTCTACGGCCTAAAAGACAAACAGCCCGTTCTGTTGCAACAAAAGAAAACCGAAGGCAGCCTGCCCTACCCAGAATCCCTCGGAGACACCCAACACCTGTTCCGCGTGAGCGATCCCAGCGGCCAAAGCTACGCTGCGCTGTGGGAGCTCGCCTACGGCGAAAGCGTTTACGCCACCGCCCTGGTGCTCCACCGATTCGTCCTGGACGACGCTGGATTGTCGCTGCAAACGGTACACAGTATCCCGACGAACGAAAAGCGATTCACTGGATCCGACGGTTACCTAGATGACGACGCCAGCGTCAAAGATCTCCGCAAAAGATGGCAGGCCTATGCCGCGCAGGCCCAGCTCGAGACCGCCCCCATGCCCGGCCTGTACTCCGGTCTGGTCGCGCCCAAAGAAACACCCAAATTCTCTCCGCTCAAATAGCGGCACTCCGGGCCCATCTCCGCGCTTTTTTTGCGGTTTTGGGGCGCTTATCCAGCAATTGCCAAGCGCAGGTCTTCGCGTTATCTTTTCTTTCATGAAAACCAAACGCCTCATCCCATTGGCCGCTGCGATCCTGATCTGCTGGCTCATCCCCCAGGCCGCAGCCCTGCAAGAAACCCCTGCCCCGGCCCCCGCCGAGAAAGAGTGGATGCCGCCGCCGGCCCCCATCGAAGGCAAGTGGAAATTCGTCGGCTGCGAAGAAGCGGAAGGCATGGTCATCTCCTTCACCGTCAAAGACGACCCGCAGCCCCGGGATCCCGAAAAGCCCTACATCCGCCAAATCCAAAAGAAGGCCTCGGCCAAGGTCCTCGAAGTGGGCAATGCCGCAGTGATGAAGTACCAAAAAGGCGATGTGATTTTCGAAGAGTTGGCCCCCAACTACGCGGGGAATTGGCGCGGCAAGTTCAAGTGGCGCAGCGCCCTCGGCGAGGTGCGCATGGACCCCGTCTACCTCACCATGGAAGGCGACAACCTCGTGGCCGCCATGACCACCAGCCCCTGCTTTCGCGTGATGGAGCGCGTGCCCTAGTTATCTCGTCCCGCTATCCCGCCCCGTTAATGGCAATCAAACCACTCAAACGTCGAGGCGTCGTCGCTCAGCACGCGGTAGAGCAGCCCGCCCTCCGGCAGCACGGTAAACGACCGGTACGGCGCCTCCTCATCCGATAGGCGGTGCGGGGGCAACGCGGCGTGTCCCACCGGGTTTCCTTTCGCGTCGAGGCACAGCAGGGACCGGCCGACTTCGGCGTCTAGGACGACATAGGCCCGGCCCTGGGCGTCGGTTTGAAAGAACGGCAGGGCCAACAGGGATGTGCCGGCGTTCAGAAAAGTCGAGTACAGGTGCTCGGGCTCCTTGCCGCGCATGGCGGTCACAAACAAGTCGCCCGTGTCGGTGTTGTCGATGCCCGCCAGCAGGATGGTTTCGCCGTCCGGCCCCACGCGTCCGGGGATGACGCCCGCCTCGTCGCTGTACACCTTTTGCGGTGGGCCCTCGAAGCGCGCGGTCACTCCGGCGGCCTTGCGCGAAGTGAGCCCCGAGTCGAAGAAGACCTCCTGCCCGACGACGTACATGCCCATCTCGGTCACGGCCTGGCGCTCCGGATACGCCGCGACGACGCGCTCACCCGTGGCATCGAGCATCAACATGCCGTTGGTGTGCAGCCCGTCGTGGTCTTGCAGCACAATGGTGCCGTCGGCGGCCACCCCGACATCCGCGGGCCGCGCCAACCCCGAAAACGGCGCCGCGCGCAAGTAGCGCCCCTGCTCGTCGAACCACACCAGGCGAAACCGCATGCTGTCGAGCACCAGCAGCTCGCCCGCTGCCGTCACCGCAAAGGACTGGGGCGGACGGATCTCGCCCTCTATCTCCGGGACCTCCTTGCCAAGCTGGTCCTCGCCCGCACCGTAGGTCGCGCACAGCCAGCGGCGGTGGGCCTGGCGCGTCCCCTTGGGCGGCACGGACAACCGCTCTGACACGTCGTCGTTCGCCTCGTCTGTCGCCACGCCCTGTTCGTCGACGACAGCGCGCAGGTGGGCCGGAAGCGGATGCGCCGTACGCTTAGCGGGTGCCGACTGGGAGCGGGCGTGTGGCGTCGTCTCGCGCGGCGCACTTCGGCTCGGTGCCGTGGACGCCCACTTCACGCCAATGAGCAAGACCAGGGCCGCGGCCAAGACCGCGCACACCCCCAAGACCACCACAATGCGTCGCTGCAGCGGTGCTTTCTCCGGTGCTGTCTTGGGCAGCGGTGCCTTTTGCCATGCTGTTTTCGCAGACTGTTTCATGTTGGCTACCACCCCTTTCTCCGGATGAAGTGCGAATCATCCGTGTTGGCGACGAGCGTGCGCCGGACCGCCTTGCAACCCTCGGAGCAGCCCACGCACTCAAAGCTC
Source organism: Myxococcales bacterium (assembly GCA_012522445.1). GTDB lineage: Bacteria > Myxococcota_A > Polyangia > JAAYKL01 > JAAYKL01 > JAAYKL01. The sequence continues at coordinate 19,199 of JAAYKL010000026.1, forward strand.
TTGAACACGCCCGACGCATTGGGGCGCGAAGCCACGAGGTAAATGTGTTTTTTCGACACGCGCGCGTCTCCGGGCAGCACCTGCTTGTGGGTCACGGTTTGCCAGTTGGGGTTGCTCTGAAAATAACGCGACGCCACATAGCCATTGTTGCTGGGATTGGTCATCGGGTCAAAGTCGGGAAAGCCCCAAATGGTCGAGACAAACCCGGAGCAATCCGCGCCGAATTCTAAGTTGCCACCGGTGGCCACGTGTTTGCAATTGGGGCAGTTCCCCGTGCACTTCCCCGCGTTGCCATTGGGACCGGCCACGGCGCCGCCATCGGGGTCCCAGCGCGCGTTGCCCCACCAGTAGGAAAATCCCATGGCCTGCCGGGCCCGCGCCAAGGCGTTGATGCGCGTCTGCGACAGCGGCATGTTGTTGGCGTAGGCGTACACAAAATCGAGGTTGTTGCGGTGAATCCAGCCCAGCACACCGGCGTGATCGACGCGGTACCGGTTGTTCGTGGCGTCGGAGATCACCACCTTGACCGCGGCGTTGGGCGCGATCTGGCGGAAGGGATTGGGCGCCGTGGCCGACACGTACATCGGCACCCCCGACGCGCCCGTAAGCGGCACCACCTGGTAAATGTTGTTCAGCGCCAGCGAGCCCGTGGCGATGCCCGACACCCAGGGGAGCCCCTCATCACCCTCTTCGCCATATCCGTTCTTGTCCACGCGGACGGCCTCGTCGCCGCCGCCCTCGCAGCCGATTGTCGCCAGCGCCAACGCCAGCGCCAACGACAACGTCAACGCCCACGACAGCACCAGCCGCCACCACTTTCCCCAAAATCGCTTTGCACTCATCTCCCTCTCCTTTGTCAATGTGCACGCGTAACTGCGCGCATAGAGACATCGGCCGCTGCGGCAAAAGGTTTCCTAAAAAAGTGCCCGGAAGCGAAAAAAAGCGAAAAAAAGTGCGTGGGGGCGCGCCGCGACGCCAAAATCAGGCGACACCCAGGCGCTGCAGGTGCTTACAGGGATTCGGGGATTCGAGGACTAGAAGCCGAACTGCAGTTGGCTGGCAAAGAGGATATGGTGCAGGGTCTCGGGATCGGGGTTGATGGCGGTGGCATCACGGCGATCCAGGTACAGGCTGAAGTTGTTTTCCCACTTGAGATTTTGCCCGAAGATGTACCAGTTCAAACCAGCCGTGATCTCCTGGGAGAGGTCCTCGTCGAATTGGTGGTTGTCGACCAGGGAGTAGCGCAGCACGGGCTCCAGGCGCTTCTTGATGAGGTAGCCGGCCTTTAGGTAGGTGCCGATGCGGTTGAACTCCGGGCCGTCAAAGATGGCCTCTTCGGCGATGGCCTCGAAGAAGACCGCCGCGCTGATGGAGAGGCCGTGCACTTTAAAGATGGCGTCCACGCCGATGAAGTGGCTGGTGATGTCGTCGTCGTCGTGGTCGAACTCCGTGGCCGCGGACACGCCCACGCCAAAGCGGAAGGGGCCGCCGTCGAAGTCGGAGGCCTGGTAGCCATTGACGCCGTTGTTGTAGCCGAAGCGACCCACCAGGGATGGCGCGAAGTCGTCGAAGAGCGCGTTGGGAGCGTTGTCGCCCTCGGAGAAGTTGAACACGCCGAAGGCCCACTCGATGCCTTTGACGCGGGTGTAGTCATTGCTGATCATGATGCCCACGTCCGCGCCGCCGCCCATGGCGCCGATGGAATTAAAGATGAGGTTGTTGGCCGCCGTGGAGTTGATGTAGTCGCGGTCGAAGGGGCGCTTGAACACGCCCACGCTCAGGTGCAGTTTCTCCGGGATGAACGCCCAGTCGACGGTGGCCTCTGGCAGGGTGCCCACCGCAAAGTCGTACATCACGGTGTAGGTGAGGCGCGGTGAAAACACGTTGCCGGAGAGGGCCAAGCGCCAGTAGGGGAGGCCAAAAGCCGCGTGGTTGATGTGGTTGGTGCCCGGCGATCCGTCGTCGCCGATTACCTGGACTTCATCGTTGTAGTACGCAAAGCGCGTCTTGAGAACGGAGTTGATTTTGAGTTTGAAGTTTTTGTCCGGGGTCTGGATGTAGAATCCCTTGTCCCACCCCGCGACGCCCTCGCCACCCAATGTTTCTACGTTGGGTTCATCCAACGTCGTGTCGGCAACCGGCTCAGGGTTCGGCGCTGGCGCGGCGATGGGCACCGGATCGGGTTCGGGCGCGGTCGCGTCGTCGCTCTGGGCGTCGGCATCGGCGCTGCCGCTCACCCCTTCATCGGTGCTGGCCGAGGCGCTGGCCCCCAGGGTCAATTGGGCAAAGACCGGTCCCGCCGCCAACCACATCGCGGCCACCAGAGACAAAAATGACAATTGGCTTACTTTCATCTGTTCTTCCTCGTTTCTGTTGTTTTGCGTGCCCTGTGTCCGGCGTGCTGACCGCGCCACCAGCGGCACAAACAATCGTTAAAATGGCGAGAGCCCCCTATTCATTAACAGCCGCGCACACCGGCGCGACATCTCAACTGTCTCGCATGGGATGCGATTTACCCCAAGCCGCAGAAAAAATCAAAATGCAAACACCGGATGTCGAGCGCCCTCCCCCCCATTGCCACCTGCCGTGCCCCGCGCTAATACACCCACTCCGGCGGTACATCGGCCGCAGCGACGATGTGTTCGCGCAGGCGCTCGTAGTCGCTTTGTTCGTAACAGGTGGCCGTGCCCCCGTGCAGGTAGAGCATCCGGGGCGCGTAACGCCGCGCATCTTCTAAGGCGTGCAGGACGCTGATTACGGTGGTTTGGCGCGCGGTGCGCAGGTTTTCGACCACGCGGTGCAGCATGAAGCGGTGGGCGACATCCAGGTGGTTGGTGGGTTCGTCCAGGAGGATGAGGCCGGTGTTTTGCGCCACCACCATGGCCAGGCGGGCCCGCTGGCGTTCACCGCCGCTGATCGCCCCCACGGGTCTGTCCGCCAGGGCCACCAGATCGCACAGCTCGATGGCGGCATCCACCTGCTCCCAATCTGCCGGGGACATGCCGCGCAGGCCGCGCCACCAAGGCGTTCGCCCCAGGGCCACCAATTCGCGCACGCGGATGCCCGGGTCCAGGGGCTGCTGTTGCAACAACAGGGTCATGCGCTGCGCGCGCACCCGGGCGGGGATGCGTTCGAGGCGCTCTCCACCGAGCCGAATCTCTCCGGACAAGGGGTGCAAGGCCCCGCTCAGGGTGGCGAGCAGGGTGCTCTTGCCCGTGCCGTTGGCCCCCACAATGGAGAGGGCCTCCCCCGGTGCCAGGGAAAAGCTCACGTCGCGAAGCAGCGGTTTGTCGCCGTAGCCGCAATGCAATCCGCACACTTCCAATCGCTTCACGGCATTACCTCCGCATCTCCCTGCGCAACAGCACCAACAGGGCCGGCGTACCCACCAGGGCCGTCAGCACCCCCACGGGGATCTCCTGGGGCGACAACAACGTGCGCGCCAGGGTGTCGGCCACCAGCAGCACCAAGGCCCCCAGCAGCGCCGAGAGCCACAGGTTGGGCAAAAAATTGCGCCGCGACATCATTAAGACCAGGTGGGGCACAATGAGCCCGATGTAGCCGATGAGGCCGCCCAGAGAGACCGCCAGCCCCGCCAGCACGCTCGCCGCCCACGTCACTTCGTACAGCACGCGCGACGCGTTGACCCCCACCAGGCGCGCCCCCTCCTCCCCCAGGGCAAAGGCGTTGATCTCGCGGGAGCGAAAGCCCAACAGGACCAGCGCCGCCAGCCCCCCCACCGCGCCCACGGCCAACTGCGACCACGTCAAATAACCCAGGCCGCCGGCGAGCCACGCCGTGGTAATGCGCAGTTTCAGCGGTTCGAATTGTGTGAGCAGCAAGACGATGATCGCCGAGCAAAAAGCATTGATGACCACGCCGCCCAGCACCAGGCCCAACAGCGAGACGCGCTGCCCCGGTCCCCGGGCGATGGAGAGCACCAAGATGGTGGCGCCCTGGGCACCGAGAAAGGCCACTGTGGGGATGAACCAGAGCCCCATGCTGCCCCCGGAGGCTCCCAGTGTATTGGCCACGACCACCCCTAAGGCCGCGCCGCCGGAGATGCCGAGCAAGAAGGGATCCGCCAGGGGATTGCGGCTGACGCTTTGCAACACCAAGCCCGCCGGGGCCAGGGCCGCGCCGATCAAGATCGCCCCTAAGACCCGCGGCAAGCGCAACAGGCCGATAATCCGCGCCAGGGCGGGGTCGCCATCGGGGGCCAGGAGCTTGCGGGGCCAGTCCCACTCCCACACCACCTGTCCCGCGTGTTGTCCCAGGGCCGTCGCCGCGTAGGCGCACAGCAGGACAGCGCCCGCCAACAGCCCAAACCAGTGCGCCGGGCGTTTCACGGGCCCTCCGAAAGCGGGGTGTCTCCGGGGCGGTCGGTTTCAAGCGGCGCGGGAAACAGGGCGTCGTGCAATGCCTGCAAGCCCTCGGCCAGGCGCGGTCCGGTGCGCACCACCAGGTCGGGATCCACCTCGGCGATGAGGCGCCCTTGGGCAATGGCGCGCAAATCCGCGTATCCGGGGCGTTGGGACAGCTCGCGTATTCGCTCCGAGCGGTCGCGGCTGCCGGGACTGAGCAGCAACACAAAGGCGGGGTCGGCGCGCAGCACCTCCTCGGCGGAGACCTGGGCGTAGGGTGCCCGGATGTGGGCCAAGGCGTTGCGGCCACCGGCCATCTCCAACAGCTCCGTCACCAGCGCGTCTCGGCCGATGGTCCAGGGGCGGGCGATGTCCGAGGCGTCGACCTCCACGTAGACCGACGGGGCGGACTGGGGCTGCGTCGCCACCCGGGCAGTGACGCGCTCGGCCACCTGGCGCATGTGCGCGGCCAATTGCCGTCCCGCGTCGGCGCGACCGCACAACACCGCAATGCTGGCGATCATCTCGGCGACCGCCGCGTAGCTCTTGGGGTCGAAGACCGCCACGGGGATGCCCAGTTGTGCAAAGGCGTGGGTGTTGCGGTCATCTTTGAAGTAGAGCAGCACCAAGTCGGGGCGAAAACTGGCCACCGAGGTCACCGAAATCACCGCCCCATCCACGGCGGGCAGGCTTTGGGCCCCCGCGGGAAAATTGGACCACTTGTCGCGCAACACCACTTGGTCACCGCAGCCCACGGCGAACAGGGTCTCGGTAAAGCCGGGCGACAAGGCGGCGATGCGCGTGGCGGGCTGGCGCAGGGCAACCCGTCGCCCCAAGGCATCGGCAATGGCGATGGCCGTGTCGTCATTAGATGTGGCTGTGGTTGTTTCCGACGCGCTGGTCCCGAATGTGCTTGCCTTCGACGTGCAGTTCGCGGATGCGGGAGCCTCGGACGCGGGCGCAGGTGTCTGGACGCAGGCGCACCACAGCACCGCGCTGAGCCACAGTGAGCACCTGTGGCCCCGTGCCGCACGCCCTGGGCCGGTCCGCCGCATTGTCGCTTTAGGGGATGTAGCGCGCCCGGGAGGCGTCGTTCTCCCAGACATCGCAGCACTTGACGCGCAGGCCGCGCTCCTTGGGCAGCTTCTCGGCCACCGCTTCGCAGATGACCCGGGCCAAGTTTTCGGATGAGGGATTGCGCGCAATAAAGGGTTCGACTTCGTTGAGATGCACGTGGTCGAAGCGCGACACGGCCTCGGTCATCAGGCGGTCGAGCTCGTGGAAGTCGAGCAGCATGCCGGTCTCGTCGAGGGTGTCGCCGGCCAAGTGGACGCGCACGCGCCAATTGTGACCGTGCAGGCGCTCGCACTTGCCCTTGTAGTGGCGGAGTTGGTGGGAAGCAGCGAAGGTTTTTTCTCGGCAGATTTCAAACATAGTAAGGCTCTGTTGCCACACCGCCGGGCCGCGCGCAAGCACTCTTGCGCCAAATGCCCTCCGCCGGACCGCGTTTTGTGCTAGGATGAACGCCGTTTATGAAACCCCGTTTGCCCATCGCCGCCCTGCCCTTGCTCGCCGCCTTGCTCCTGAGCTGCAACGCCTGCCAGCAGTGCCAGTCGCCGCCCCAGGGCGCCCCCACCCAAGGAGACACCGTGCCCGACACCCAAGCCGAACCCCGCGTCGACAGCGCCCCCGCGCCCCCGCGCATTGAGGGAGCCCTGCCCCCCCAGGTGGCCGACGTCTTTTACCCCGGCGACCCCCAAGAGCTGGCGCAGTTTGTCACCAGCGCCCTCGCCGCCGCCACCCCCCGTCCCGCCCTCGCAACGCGCGACATCGTGGGCATCGTGGCCCCCCACGCGGGCTACGTCTACTCCGGCACCGTGGCCGCCGAAGCCTGGTCCTTGGTCCAGCACCGCGACATCCGCCTCGTCGTGCTCCTGGCCTTTCACCACCGCCGCCCCAACCAAGGCGCCGCCCTGCCCACCTTCCCCGGCATGCGCACGCCCTTGGGCGACATCCCCGTCGACACCGACGCCGCCTCAGCCCTCGTCGCCGACGCCCCCGACCTGTTCTCCCGCGACAACAAAATGTTCCACGGCGAGCACTCCCTCGAGACCCAGTTGCCCTTCGTGCAAACCGCCCTGCCCCAGGCCCGCATCCTCCCCATCATGGTGGGATTTTCCGACGCCCCCGTCATCGAGGCCATCGGCGAAACGCTCTTTGCGCACTTCGGCGACCGCCGCGACGTCCTGTTCGCCGCCAGCTCCGACATGTCGCACTTCTACACCCACGAAGAAGCCGCCCGCATCGACGACGCCACCCTGACGCACCTCGCCGCCCAGCGCTTCGCGCCCTGGCTGCAGCACGCCGGCGCCCACCAATCCGGCATGTGCGGTGTCCGCCCCCTCTACGCCTTTGTCTCGCTCTTTGCCCGCTACCCGGCCGAGGCGCGCCAAGTCGATCTCTTGCAATACCGCACCAGCGGCGATGTCTCCGGCGATCGCCAGCGCGTCGTGGGATACGCGGCCCTGGGGTTCAGCCTAGACGCCGAACAACGAAAGCAGGTCCCCGTGGAAAAAGATTTCGGTCCGTTTACAAAAGAAGCGCGCCGCGCCCTGATGGATATCGCCAAAACGTCGGTGAAAAACGCCACCCAGGGACACACCGCCCCCGCGCCGAAACCCGCGTTACCCCTCCTGGCCGAGCCGGGCGCCGCCTTTGTCACCCTGCGCATCGACGGACAATTGCGCGGCTGTGTCGGACACGTCGTGGCCCGCGATCCCCTCTACCGCTGCGTCGACGACGTAGCGCGCTCCGCCGCCATCCACGACTCGCGCTTTGCGCCCCTCACCCCCGCCGAATACCCCCGCGTCGACTTCGAGATCTCCGTGCTCACAGCGCCGGCGCCCATCCGCCCCGAAGACGTCGAAGTGGGCAAGCACGGTCTCATCATCAGCCGCGGCGCCCAATCCGGACTGCTCCTGCCCCAGGTCCCCATCGAGTGGAACTGGAACCGCGAGGAGTTCCTCTCGGCCACCTGCCGCAAGGCCGGTCTGCCCCCCAATTGCTGGCAATCTCCAGGCGTCGAACTGCGCGCCTTTTCGGCCATCGTCTTCGACGAAAGCGACACCTAGTTCCCCCTGCCCCAAACGAGACAATATCTGTCTCGTGACGGGACATTTTTTGGCCGAATTTCAAAAAACGCAAAATAATGTGTAATGATTTCAAGGGGTTGCGCAGTGCACATATGTGCACTGACATTTTCTCCCGCGCATCGAACTGCGCCTAGGGTGGGTTTTTGCGGCTACAAAACATCCTCAAGGGTGGTGGCGGTTAGGATGCGGGCAGAGGCGCGTTTGATTTGCTCGTGGTTGAGTTGCGAAAGGCGCTCCTTGTCGTCATCTTCAATCGCGCCGAACTTAACTTCGACGAGCCGTAGCAGAATCGATAGCTC
>JAAYKL010000027.1 GCA_012522445.1 Myxococcales bacterium
ACGTACGTCATCATGCGCTGGGGCATGTAGCGGTTCGGCGTGGACTGAAACTCCATCATCAAGCACACGAGCATCTCGCTGTTGGCGACATTCACGCGCCACACGATGTCGTGGAACCGCTTGTCCAGGCGATTGCTGATTTTCTCAGTCGGCAGCAGCCGAAGCGTGCTGAAATCGATTTTTTCCACCCACTCGTGGCTGACAAACCCCCGGATGAGTTTTTCGATCGCCTCGGGCTGGCTAAAAATCTTTTTGAATCCCGCATCGTGGTTGGACAAGTGGCCTCCTTTTGGCGGAAGGGGAGCTGCGCGTTGCGTCGTGCTTTTCGCTGCATGTCGCGTTTTGCATTTCGCTGCGCGCGTTTCCGCTACTGGTACATCGGCCGCTTTTCGAAAAAGTTTCCTGCTGAGTGCAAAAAAGATTCTTTTTGTGCTGATTTACCGAAATGGAATGATTGCCGAATCGATGCTGATGATGTGTACGGGCGGTTCGCGTTCTCGGTCCTACGTTTTCCCCCGCGGTCTCCTACGGGTCCCCGTCGCCCAACTCCTCCCGTAGCTGCTGCAAATCCTGCTCGATTTCCTCTACCGTCGGCAGCGCGCCCTTCAGGTTGTCGGGCAGAGTTTCGACCAGGCTGTATGCGCTTACCCCCATGGGCTTGTTCATGTCGCGCAGAGAGAACTCGACTTCGATGTTGTTTTTGTCGCGGCACAGCAGCAGGCCGATGGTGGGCTGATCGTCGCTGCGCTTGAGCAGGCTGTCGACGGCGGACAGGTAGAAATTGAGCTTGCCAGCGTATTCGGGGATGAAGCGGCTGTTTTTCAGCTCGATCACCACGTAGCACTTCAGGGTGATGTGGTAAAAAAGCAAATCCAGGTAGTAATCATTGTCGGCAATCTCCAAGTGATACTGACGGCCAACAAACGCAAAGCCCTTGCCCAGTTCCAGCAGAAACTGCGCGATGTGCTGGGTGAGTTGGCGTTCTACATCGCGTTCGTTGTATGGCGCCGTCATGGCCATGAAGTCGAAGGTATAGGGGTCTTTCAGGGACTGCTGCGCCAGGTCAGACTGGGGTGCAGGCAAAGTGCTGGAAAAATTGCTCACGACCTTGCCGGCGCGTTCATGCAGGCGCGACTTGAGTTGCAGCGCCAATACGTCCCGGCTCCAGCCCTGCGCAATGGTTTGAGCGATATAGAAGCCCGCCTCGGCAGTGTTGCTGCACTTGGTGAAAATGAGGATGTTGTGGCCCCAGGGAATTTGGGCCAGTTGCGGCGCCAGTGCCTCGTCGACGCCTACCCAGGGGGTGTCGGACAATTTGGCAACAGCCTGTTGCCAAATTGCGGGGTCGCAATAAAAGCGGAAGAAAGCACGGCAATAACGCAGGTTTTTGGCGGAGAAACCGCCGACTTCGGGGAAGGTCTGGCGCAAATCTTTGCTGAATGCGTCGATGAATCCGCTACCCCAGCGGGCATGGGTTTCGCGGTCTATGATCTGTGCGCCGATCTCGTAATAGAGGGCGATCAGCTCGCTGTTGGCCGCCAGCGCCACGCGCAAACGTGCCGATTGCACCCGTTGTTTGATGGCATTGAGCCAGTCTTGGTAGTCGGAGAGTGAGGTGATGGAGGCGTTTATGCCGTGTTTCTCAAAGGCCACCAAATTCTTTTCGTCCTTCATTTTTCCTCTCTTTCGTTGTGCGTGTCGCTACGCGCGTTTCCGCAACTGATACATCGGCCGCTTTTCGGAAATGTTTCCTGCTGAGCGCAAAAAAGATTCTTTTTACGCTGGGTACCCGCGAGACCAGGGCGGACACGGGGATACCGCCCCTACGAAAAAATCAATCCAACAACCCAAGGCACGGGCGGACACGGGGGTATCGCCTCTTCGTTTTCCTGGCGGCGTTATCAGGGCGGACACGGGGGTACCGCCCCTGCTTTTATTGAATGCGAAGGATTTAGCCGGAGAGTGTTGCGCCGTCGCCGGGGGTGGCGGTGATGATGTCTTGGATGCCCGGCACTTGTCGCAGGCGCTCGGCGATCTCTTGGGCGTCCGCGGCTGAGCAGAGCACCTTGGGCTGTGGTCCGGCGTCGCAGGTAAACCAGGCGCCGATGCCATCGCGCCGCCACTGGCGCACTTGGTGCAGGGCCGCGGTGGTGGTGGGGTTGAAAAACAAAATGCCGGGACGGGCCGCCAAGGTCGCTGCGTGCATGGCCAGGGCGCTGTGCTCGGCGATGTCCCCGAGTTTCTCGATGTCGCGCGCGTGCACCGCCTGTTGCGCCTCGGCGAGCCAGTGGGCGGTGCTGTCGATGAAGGCGCGGTAGTAGGGCGAGGTGTCCCGCGTGCGGTTCATGGCCAAGGTGGAGCTGTCGGCCTTGGGCCCGGTGGCGGCGATGCCGATGACCAGGGCGATGTCCCAGTGCCCTGGCGGTGCGATGGACTCGGCAAAGGAGTCGCTGCCGTCGGGCGCGCTGCCCGCGTGCCACACGACAAAGCCCCCGGGGATGGAACGCGCCGCAGAGCCCGACCCGCGACGTGCCCAGGCGCTTAGGGATTGCGGCGTGGTGGGGATGCGCAGGGCGTGGGTGGCGGCCAAGGCCAAGGCGGCAAACCCCGAGGCCGAAGAGGCCAGCCCCGCGGCGGTGGGAAAGTTGTTGCTCGTGGTGACCACGACGCGAGAGGTGCTGCCGGCCTCTTGGCGCAGCAGGTCTAAGAAGCGCGAGACCCGCGCGGTGAAGGGCACGCTGGCCAGGGCGTCGCCGAGGTACACGACGTCGTCGCCGGGCTGTCCGTCGATGGCGACCTGGGTGGTGGTGCGCAGGGGCTGCAGCGTCACCGAGAGGCTGCCGGCAGCGGGCAGGTTGTAGGTCTCGCAGCGCTTGCCGAAGTACTTGACGAGGGCCACGTTGGCGCAGGCCGTGGCCGAGGCGCGGGTGGTGGCGATGTCGCAGGCGATGTTCACGGGCGCAATCCGGCGTCGGCGTAGCGGGCCAGGGCCGGACCGATGACCCTAGGGGTTTGCCGCAGGGCGGACAGGTCTTGGGCGCCCACGAGGAACATGGTGTAGCGCAGGCCTGCAATCATGTCGTCGAGATAGGTGCGGACTTCCTCTGGGCCCCCGTGGCGGTAGGCGGCGACCAGGGGACGCGCCACAGCGGTGAGGTCGGCCCCGAGGGCGAGGGCGCGGGCCATGTCGAGACCGGTGGCCACCCCGCCCGAAGCGATGACCGACACGCCCAGGGCGCGCATCCACATCGTGGACACCGCCGTGGGGATGCCCTGTTCCTGCAAGAGCTGTCCCAGGCGCTGCTGCTGTCCGGTGGCGCGCAGGGCTTCCACCGCCATCCAGCTCGTGCCCCCGGCGCCGGCGGTTTCGACGCAGTGCACCCCCGCGTCGCGCAGGCGCTCGCCGTCGCGAAAGGAGATGCCCATGCCCACGGCCTTAACCCCCACGGGCCAACCTTGGGCAGCGTCGACCAAGCGGGCGATGTGCGCGAGGACGCCGGAGAAGTCGGTGTCCCCGCCGGGCTGGATGAGCTCCATGCCGGTGTTGAGGTGGACGAGCAGACCGTCGGCGCCGATGTCGCGCGATAGGTCGATGATTTGCGCCGGTGCGTATTGCCGCAACTGGGCCCCGCCGATGTTGGTCAGCACCAGGGCGTTGGGCGCTTTGTCGCGCACTTGAAACTCGCGCACCAGCTCGGGCACTTCGAGGGCCGGTCGCAGGCTGCCCAGGCTCATGCCGATGCCCAGCGCTTCGGCCACCGCGGCCAGCTCGGTGTTGAAGGCGGCGTTGTCGCCGGTGCCGCCGGTCATGGCGCCGATGAGCAGGGGCGCTTGCAACGTACGGCCCATGAACGCGGCTTGGGTGCGCACGTCGGCGAGGGCGAACTCGGGCAGGGCGCAGTGGATGAGCTCCACCTCTTCGAGCAAGGTGGTGCGCGTTTGAAAGGCCACCGCGTCGTTGGCGCAGATGGTGAGGTGATCGCGTTTTCGTCGTTGGATGTCGTCGGTCATGGGGTGTCCTGGAGCTCCGAGATGAGCGGAGCAAATTTGTAGGCGTACACGATGGGGCCGCTGGTGCCGTCGGACTTGATGCGCCGGGTGACCATCTCGACCGGCATGCCCGGGGCGACGTCCTTCGGGTCGACGTCGGTGAGCAGCGCCGCGATGACCGGGCCTTCTGCGAGGCGGACGAGCCCGGCCAAGTAGGGCACCTGTTCTTCGAAGTTGCGGGGCGCCTCGTGCACCACGGTGGTGACCAACACCTCGCCCTGGCCGCTGAAGGCGTGGGGCTGCATGTCGGTGGACGCGCAATGGGGGCAGCGGATGCGGCCCGGAAAGAAGTGGGCGTGACAGGACGCGCACTGCGTGCCCGAAAGCCGGAGATTGGAGGCCTGTTGTCGCCAGGTGCGTGCGATTTGCATGTTACACCCCGATGATGTGGGTTACGGCCAGGGCGCCGAAGCTCCCCAGGCACTGGACAAGGGCGGTTTTGGCGTTGGGCACCTGGCAGGGACCGGCCTGCTGGCGCAGTTGCAACGCGGCTTCGACCAGTTGGTAGACGCCGGCGGCGCCGGGCGCGATGCCCCGGGACTTGTGTCCGCCCATGGTCCAAAGCGGGTGGGCGGCGTCGGTGTAAAAGTGGCCGGCCGCGGCGCGGGTCAGGGCCTCACCCCTGGGGGCCAACCCCACAGCTTCGATGGAGAGCGCGGCGAAGAAGGCGTTGACGTCGTGCAGCTCGAACAAGGAGAGCGCGTCGAGGGCGAGACCGGCTTCGTCGAGGGCGCGCGCTGCCGAGGCTTGGGCGGCGGGCAGTGCGAGAGAGGTGATGGGGGCGGCGATGCCCGTCGGTCCCGACACCGCTGCGCTGGCGAGCAACCGGACGTGCGTGGACTGGGGCTTGCTGCGCCGCAACAGCACCGCGGCACCGCCGTCGCAGGAGGGGGCGTTGTCGCAGACGGACAGGGGCGCGGCCGCCATGGGGCTCTTGGCGTATTGCTCTTGCTTGAGCACCCACGGAAAGATGGCCTTGGGGTTGTGGGCCCCGTTGCGGTGCGCGATCTCGGACAGGTGGTAGAAGAGCCCTTTGTCGAGGCCGTGGGTTTGCAGGTATTGCTGCATGCCCAGGGCCGCGGCGATGGTGGGGCTAAAGCCGAACTCGGCCTCTTGCAGGGCGTCGAGGCCCGTGGCGCGGACCGCTTCGAGTTGGTCGGGCAGGGCGTCGCTGGTTTTTTCGGCCCCCACCACGAGCACCGCCTCGCAGCGTCCCGCTTGGATGAGGGCGCTGGCCAGGCGGATGGCGCTGCCGCCGGAGGCTTCGTCCGTGGCCACGGTATGGGTCTCGATGCCGTGCAGCCCCAGGCGGTCGGCGATGAAGGTGCCCAGGTTGCGCTGATCGAAGAGGGCGCCGCTGAGCGCGTTGGCGGCGATGAGGGCGCAGGGGGTGACGTCCTTCGCCTCAGCCAGCGCCTGGGCAGCGGCCTTGATGGCCAAGTCGAGGAGCCCGACATTCCATTTTTCGGCGCAGCGCGTCTGGCCCAGGCCGATGATTTCAATGTGGTTCATGCTTTTGTCTTCGCCTTTCTCTCAGGTGAGCCGCAGCTTGCCGCGATAGCGCGCGTAGAGTGCGTAATCGATGGGTTTGTGGCGCGACAGATAGGTTTCGAGCGGGATGCCCCGCTGCCGTATCTCGGCGATGCCCTCGGTGACGACAAAGGAGAAGGCGTCGGAGCCCGCCCCGGAGCCGTAAGAGGCCAGGAGAATGCGGTCGCCGGGTTCGGCTTCATCGAGGGCCTTGGCAAAGCCCAACAGGGCCGCCCCGGAGTAGGTGTTGCCGATGCGGTGGGTCAGGATAAACGGGGCGACGCTCTCCTTGGGAAAGCCCAGGGAGGCCGCTACCTTTAAGGGAAACTGGTAGTTGGGCTGGTGAAACACGGCGAAGCGGTAGTCGGCGGCGGTGTGCCCGGTTTCGGCGAAGAGCTGCTCCACCGCGCTCTGGATGTGGTGGAAGTAGGCCGGCTCGCCGGTGAAACGCTGGCCGTGGGAGGGATAGGCCTGGCCCTCGCGGCGGAAGAAGTCCGGGGTGTTGGTCACGTAGGAATTGCTGGCCTCGACGGTGGCCAAGCCCTTGTCGGCGGGCCCCAGGATGTAGGCGGCACCGCCGGCCCCGGTGAAGAACTCGAGCACGTCGCCGGGGCGGGCCTGCGAGGTGTCGGCGCCACCGCACAGGGCGTACGGAGCCATGCCGCTGCCCACCATGGCGATGGCGGCTTGCATGGCCTCGGTGCCGGGCTTGCAGGCGAACTCCCAGTCGGCGGCGTTGGCATGGGGCAGGGCCCCGATGGCGTCGGCGACGATGGTGGAGGTGGGCTTGACGGCGTAGGGCTTGGACTCGGTGCCGAACCACACCGCGCGCAGCTCGTCTGGGTCGATGCGGGCCATGCGCATGGCGTTGCGGGCGGCCTGGATGGCGATGGTGGTGGTGTCCTCGTCGGGACCGGGCACCGCCTTGAAGAACCGCGCCGGTGGCCTGCCTGCGCTGCGCCAAACGCGGTCGATCTCGGAGCTGTCGATGCGGAATCTGGGGATATACCCGCCGTAACCGATTATCCCAACTTGTCTATCGGGTTTCATGGCATGTCCTTCGCACATTTGGGGGAATGGGGCGCTGCCGTGCAATGTGTTCGCCGCGCCGAAGTCCGCAGTGCAGACCAAGAAGATAGACAGAACACCGTCAATTTCAATCGATTTTCTCGCCACACCGCAGCCCGGAGGCGTTTCACGGGCGTTGGGGCGCGCGCTTTCGGGTTTTTTGACATCTGGGCGCCTTTGGGTTTGCCCAACGAGGCCACAAAAGACGGCATTAAGCCGCGCATTAAATTCAAAATAGCCCTTTAATTTCAACAGGTTACAAAAAAGTGAAGCTGTTTTTTTGACTGCTGTGCGCGGTTATCCTACATTTCCTTTCAGGTAGGGCACTTGGTTACAAAAAGCAAGCGGAGGGTTCAATGCTGAAAGAAGAAGGATATCGCAGTTGGGAAGAGTTCGAGTCCATGGAACGCCGTCGTGTCGGTACTTTTCAACTGAGCATCGATGATCTGGCGCGGGATTGGTACATGGACGGCAGCTATGGCGCCGATGAAGAAGAAGAACGCGAATTGAATTTCGATTAAACGATATTGGCTTTGCGCCGGGGGATCCTCCCTGAACCCGGCATCTCTAACCCCGCATCGGTTTGCCTCACCGGTTCGGGGTTTTTTTTATCGAAAGAAGCACCAGCCATTGACGACCCCCAAAATGTGCATACTATGACCGCGCTGTGAGCAGTTACCCAACTCGACTGCTCATGGCGTGACCGGGCAACGCCCACATGAAACCAAAAGAAACCCATTTATAAGGAGGATAACATGTCACTCAGACCCCTTCAGGATCGCGTCATCATCAAGCGAACAGATTCCGAAGAAAAAACCGCCAGCGGAATCATCATCCCCAACTCGGCCAAGGAGAAGCCCTTTGAGGGCACGGTCATCTCCGTGGGCCCCGGCAAAAAGGACGAAAACGGCAAGGCCACGGGCATCGACGTGAAAAAAGGCGACATCGTGCTGTTCGGCAAGTACTCCGGCACCGAGATCAAAGTCGACGGCGAAGAACTCATCATCCTGCGCGAAGACGACATCCTCGCGGTAGTTGAAAAGAAGTAGTTTAAGGAGAAATCATCATGGCAAAAGAAATCGTATTTCGCGAAAACGCCCGCGGCCAAATTCTGCGCGGCGTCAACATCCTGGCAGATGCCGTTAAAGTCACCCTGGGCCCCAAGGGCCGCAACGTCATCATCGAGAAATCCTATGGCGGGCCGACGGTCACCAAGGACGGCGTCAGCGTGGCCAAAGAAATTGAAATCGAAAACAAAGTCGAAAACCTCGGCGCGCAGATGGTGAAAGAAGTCGCGTCCAAAACATCTGACGTAGCGGGCGACGGCACCACCACCGCCACCGTGCTGGCCCAGGCCATGTACCGCGAGGGCTCCAAGCTCGTCACCGCCGGTCACAACCCCATGGCGATCAAGCGCGGCATGGACAAGGCCACCGCCGTTGTGGTGGAAAGCCTCGCCAAGCAAAGCAAAACAGTGAAGTCCCAAGTGGAGATCGGCCAGGTGGGCACCGTATCGGCCAATGGCGACACGACCATCGGCGAGATGATCGCCGACGCCATGGACAAAGTGGGCAAGGAAGGCGTGATCACCGTTGAAGAGGCGAAGTCGATGGACTCGAGCCTGGAGACGGTGGAGGGCATGCAGTTTGACCGCGGCTACCTCTCCCCCTACTTCGTCACCGATCCCGAGCGCATGGAAACCGTTATTGAAGACGCATTCATCCTCATTAATGAAGGCAAAATCTCCAGCATGAAAGACCTGCTGCCGGTGCTCGAGCAAATCGCCCGCATGAACCGGCCGCTGCTCATCGTCGCCGAAGACGTGGAGGGCGAGGCCCTGGCGACCCTAGTGGTCAACAAGCTGCGCGGCACCTTCACCGCGGCTGCGGTCAAAGCGCCCGGCTTTGGCGATCGCCGCAAGGAGATGCTCAAGGACATCGCCATCCTCACCGGTGGCCAGGTGATCGCCGAAGAGCTCGGCCTCACCCTCGAAAAAGTCACCCTCGAAGATCTCGGCAAGGCCAAGCGCATCACCGTTACCAAGGACCACACGACCATCGTCGACGGCGCCGGAAAAAAGGCCGACATCAAGGCACGCGTCGATCAAATCCGCCACCAGGTCGAAGAGACCACCTCGGATTACGACCGCGAAAAACTGCAAGAGCGCCTCGCCAAACTCGTGGGCGGCGTTGCGGTGATCAAAGTGGGCGCGGCCACCGAAATCGAAATGAAAGAGAAGAAAGACCGCGTCGAGGACGCCCTGCACGCCACCCGCGCTGCGGTGGAAGAGGGCATCGTCCCCGGTGGCGGTGTGGCCCTGCTGCGCAGCCTCGATGCGCTGAACAACGTGGATTGCACCGACGAAGAGTCCCACGGTGTGGCCATCGTGCGGCGCGCCATCGAAGAGCCCATTCGCCAAATTGCGGCCAACGCCGGCGTCGAGGGCTCCATCGTGGTGCAGAAGGTCAAAGAGGGCAAGGGCGCCCTGGGCTACAACGCCGCGGCCGACAAGTACGAAGACCTGATCAAAGCCGGCATCATCGATCCGACCAAGGTCGTGCGCTCGGCGCTGCAAAACGCCACCAGCGTCGCGGGCCTGATGCTCACCACGGAGTGCGCCATCGTTGAAAAGCCCAAAAAAGATGACGACGCTGCGGCGGCCATGGCGGGCATGGGCGGCATGGGCGGTATGGGCGGCATGGGCGGCATGATGTAGTCCCTTCCCCCCTCCTCCGCAGCCAGGTCCTTTCCTGGTTTCCCTCCCCGGTTTCCCATTTTCTATTTTTCGCTGTTTTCTTTCTGATGCGTGTTACCCATCCCCCCCCCAAACACGCTGAAAAAAACGGCAAAATGGCTAAACTACGCGATTGAAACCCCTCACCAGGAGGCGCACCCATGACCCCGGCTCACTGTCCCCATTGCCAATCCCCCCTGCCCGAAGGCGCGCTCTTTTGCGGCGCTTGCGGACAACGACTACCCGACCCCGCACCGACACCAGCCCCCGACCCCGCACCGGCACCGGTACCAACGGCAGAGACACCGACAGCGCCCGCTGAAACGGCAACACCCGCGCCCGCACCTGCCGCCACTCTCGCCTCCCGGCGCATGCTGGTCGCCTTCATGATCATGGGCATCGCCCTGCCCTTGCTCGCCGCTGGCCTCACCTTTTACATCGTCTCGCTGCGCCAATTCAAAAGCGGCACACCCGCCGCCGCCACCGCCGAACCAGACGCCGCGCAACAGCAATTCGACGACGGCGACGCACTCCCGCAACTGCGCGCCCTGGCCGCCGCCCAAAACCCGCTCCCACCGGGCGGCAGCACCACCCTCGAGGCCCTCATCCACAACCCCGACGACGCCACCTATCACACCTTTTGGACTGCCTCCTGCGGCGCCGTGGCCCCCTTGCCCGACGACGCCTCCCGCGCAGTGTACCTCTCGCCCAGCGACGGCCGCACCTGCCAAATCACCATAACCCTGCGCTCTCACAACATGCGCAAAACAACCGCGTTACACATTGCCCTCGTCGCCCAAGCGCCCACGACAGCGACGCCCAACCCAGGCGGTGCCCCATGAGACAGCCCACCATGCAACGACGCCTACCCCGCGCACATCGCCGCGCACTGCCGCGCGTTCTGGCGGTCGTCGTGCTGCTCACGTGCCACCTCCACGCCCTCCCCGCCGCCGCCGTTTGGGGCGCCGACGTCTCCGCCATCGCCGATGAGCTGATGGGGCAATTCGCCGAGCGCCTCGACCAACGCATCGCCGAGCTCGAGCGCGACGCCGCCGCCCTGCGCAAGGGTTCGGCTGCGCACCAAGAGCTCGAACAACAGATCGCGCAGGCCCAAAAAGCCCGGCAATATTATGCGCGCGTCGAGACCGGTGTCGTGCTGTACAGCGCGGCCAAGGACGTGCGCCAGGCCTTCAACGATCTCAACAGCGCAGCGGCCGCCAGCCACCTGGGCGCCATCTCCCCCGACCAAATCGCCGCGGCAGAGCTCGCCCAGTCCACCGCCCTCAAGGCCCTAGAGACCGCGGACACCGCCCTCGACTACTTCAACAAACTCACCGCGCTCAAGGACGCCGTGGCCAAGATGTCCACCGCCCAGTTTTCGCCGGCCACCCAGCGCCTCGCCGCGGGCCTCGCCGCCATGAGCACCGTCATGGCCGAATTCGGCGAACACGTCCCGCTGGTGGGCAGCGTCGTCCAGGGCTACGGACAACTGGGCGGCGCCATGCTCGACGCCCTCACCGAGCTCAACCACACCCTGCAAGACCGTCAACAAGGGCTGCTAATGGTGGCGGGCAACACGGGGTTGATGGCCGAAATGGCGCGCGCCGTTCCCGCGTGTCCCCAACAAGGCGAAATCTTGGCGCAGGCGGTGCACGGCCTGCCCGGCGTCTACCGCTCCGCGTGCCACCTGTTGCTCTGGGACAAGGCGGCGAACCAGTTCGTCAACGTCTCTACCAGCATGCCGGGGCGCACGCTGGACCAACAAGTCGCAGAGCTGCACGCGCGGCACGTTCGCTTCTTGCAACACGGCATTGTCACCCCCACCCCCAAGCAGCTCACCGACGACTACGCGCGCATCGCCCTGCTGCGCATCGACACGCCCAACCGCTATGTGGCGGGCAACCAAAAGCTGCAGCTCACCGCACGCGCCACGCGCCTCAGCGACGGCACGCCCATCGACGACACCCCCGTGGTCGCGTGGTCCAACACCAACACCATGCGCAAGCTCGGACCCGCGGGCACCTTTGTCGCGGGCCCGACGCCCACACTCAACAAGACGGTCATCTGGGTCTCGCCCGACATCGACAGCGGCAGCCGCCACGTGCAGGTCACCTTAAACGACGCGCACTACATCGCCCTCAAGCCCGCGTCCCTCATCCTGCAGGTGGCCCAAGAGACGCGCCTCGAGGTCTCGCTGATTCCACACGAAATCAAGGTGCCCCCCGGCAGCATGCTGCGCATTCGGGCCCAGTTGATGCTGCGCAAGGACAACACCCCCGTCCGCGCCGGCGACGCCCTGGGAGAGTTCGCATTCTCGTGCGATGACTGCGGCGACGAAGGCCAACAGCTCGCCACCTTCTCCGAATCGGAGTTCCGCGTGCAAAGCGCCCTGTTCCGCGTGCCCACGACTCCGGGCACCTACCGCCTCATGGCCTACTTCCAGGGCAGCGGCAGTACCGCGCGCGCCTTTGCCCCCAGTGGCGCTGGCTACCAATTCGACGTATTGCCCCCCGACGGCGACACCGATAGCGATGCCGACACTGACACCGCCACCGACACCGACACCGCTCTCGACACCGACATCGACACCACTCCCGACACTGCTGACACCGGCAGCGCCAATACCGCTCTCGACACCGACAATGCCGCAATGCCCGCGCCCGACACCAGCGCCGCCGCCCCGATCGACGATGCCGCCGTCACCGATGCGGACTTTACGGGCATCTGGGTCGGCAAGGCCATCGCCAAGGCCGGCAAGCGCACCGGACCCACCAAGCCCATCCGCCTTGAGATACGCCAAAAGGACGGCGTCCTCACGGTGGTCTTTGTCGAGCCCGGGCTACACATCCCCGCTGAGCGGCAGGGCTTTGCCATCAAGGGCGGCAAGAGCCTCTCCGAAGCCGTTCAGGCCCACTGGGAGGGAAAAGTCGTCAACCGACAAAACATCGACATCAATGTGGATTTCGACGGGCAGTTGTCGGCGGACAAAATGACAATGACCGCGCGGGGCATGTACACCGTGCTCGGCATCACCATCTACGAGCGCATGGCCCTGGCCAAGAAAGACTCCGGCGCCGCGCTCCCGCCCATCCCCGACGACAAGCCCGATGCCGGAGCAAAGCGCCCCTAACGCCAGCGATGTATTGTTGAGCCCCTGTAGAATACGGGGGTTGTCCCCTTTTTCAGCCCTGCTTCGATGTGCAGTGTATCCGCGAACATCTCCCCCAAACGCAAGCGCTTCCATTGCCGCGCACAAAGGCGATAAGATGCGCATGCATCCTTGCAACAGCGCTATGCAACAGCCGTATGGATAGAAATATGTGGAAAGAAATTGTTTATGTGGGCGTGGGCGGCGGATTGGGCAGCATACTGCGCTTTGCCACCTCCCAAATCGTTTCCCGCTATGTCCAAGCGCCTTATCTCTTCGTAGGCACGCTGGTCGCCAACCTGCTCGGCTGCTTGCTCATCGGCATCTTATCGGGCTGGCTCCTGTCTCATGCCGACGAACACCACGTCGTGCGGTGGTTGTTTGTCGTCGGATTTTGCGGTGGCTACACCACGTTTTCGACCTTTGCCCTCGAGAACCTGCACCTGCTCACCCAAGGCCAATGGCCCCTGCTCATCGGCTATACCGCAGTGAGCATTCTCCTGGGCATCGCCGCCGTCTGGCTGGGCATGCTCGTCGTGCGCTGAAACCAAATGCAGGATTTACTTGCGATCGTTGCCGGACAAAAAGATGCGGCGGTTCACCGCTGTCACCATGGCGAGCAAAAAGGTGTTGAGGGAAGCCGCAATGACCGAAAGCGACGCGCAGAGACCCACCACAGTGAGCACGCGCAAGAATTCGTTACCGGGAAATGCGCCCACGAAAAGCCTGAACATGTGCCTGAGCACTTCCTCGGGATCCAAACTCAACAAACTTGCGAATTCAACGTTGCTCCAGCCAGAAATGAACCCCGCCACACCACCGCCGGCCCAGATGAGGAAGATGCCCGGCAGCAGCAGCAACAGGTAAAAGAAGAGCGCCGGAAACGCCCAGGCCAAAATCAACCGCACCAGCCTCAGGCTCAACACCGTCTTGCGCAGCAGCCCTAGGTGGTATTGCCAATACGCGGAAAATTGCAGGGGCACCGGCGGTTCGTGCAGCAAACTGGCCGGTAAGAAAAACCACATCAGGTACATCGCGCACCACACCAGCGCTACAACAACGCCCAACAACGCCAAAACACCAAACAGCCACGAATAAACGAGCATGCCCCCTTCTTCCATCTGCAAGACAAGGCTAAACAGCGCAATGATGCCGAGGGCCACAACCAGCAGCGCCCAGTACACGCCGAAGTGTTTGAGCGCTGTGACGCCAATAGAATCATGTGCAAAGGATTCCCGCCAATTGGCCGCCCCGGCGCCGCCGTTCTTTCTGTTGATGTGCCCGGTCACCTCGGCGTAGGTCCAAACGGCAATGGGCGCGATCAAAATGATGCCGAGCCACCACATGCTGTCGGAGATTTGCACGTTTTCGTAGAACCGTTCATTGGTCAACGCAGCCGACAAGCCAGAGAGCAAAGAAATAAAAGAGATGACAGCCGACCCGATCCAACCGATCACCAGCGCCGAGCGGTTGAACGTGTCTTTGAACGCCGCCAAAGAGAGTGGAAACAACCCCCAAAACAAATCCCATGCGGCGACGAGAAATCGCCACACCTTCACCAACGGATTGCGGGGATTGTGCCACCAGTTCATGCGGATGGCGTGCAAGTGCACAACCGGCGCGCCCCCCAGCACCGGCACCGGCGATGGGCTGCTGGCAGGTGCTTGTGCCGCATCAGCCGCCGCGGGTTCCGCGCGCTGGGTCAGGGGCACTACCTGCAAGACCGCCCCGCAATAACCGCAGCGCACAGCGTCTTTGGGCAGGTGCTTGGCGCAGGCAGGGCATGTCTGCTCTTCAGCCGCAGCCGTATCCGCAGCCACAGAAGCCGCCGCCGCAGCCTGAATCTCCGCCAACAGCACGTGCAACGCCTGCCATCCCGAAAGGCCTTCGCGCCACACCTGGGTGTCGGGTGCAATGGCCGCTTCGATGTGCAACTGCCACATGTCAGCGTCTGATAACGGGCCAAGCTTGTTGCCCTTTTCATCCAGGAAATACCATCGTTTGTCTGCCATCTCGCCTCCCAATCCTCTCGGTTTTTGCCAACACCGCTCCCGGGTGGTCCCACGCACCACGCGCGTTAATTTTTAAGAACACTGTTAAAATTTAATGTGGCTTTGATTTTTCACGAAATATCGCCCGGCGTCAAATCCATTTCTCCGAACCGCCACATGCGCGCAAAACGCACGCGCTGGTCCGCGACCGCGCAAACGGCACACCGCAATCCGCCTCAACGCGGTGCGATAAAGGGACGCAGTTGTTTGATGATCAAGTCGCGGTTGGGGCCGTGGAATTTGAACTCCAGATCAAACCAAGCGTCGTCAGATGCGAAGCCATACAACCGCGCGAAGTGCGCTTGGGCCTTTTGGGCCGCCGTCCACAGCGCGTTCAACTCGCGGTCCGAAATCAACGACACGCCCGGCGACAAACTCGACCAGGCAATGACATCGCGCTGCACAACACCCGGCTGGGTGCCCCAAACGATGGACAGCATCTCGGGCGTGTGGCCGGTGCGCGGATTGGTCACCGACAGCTCCCCGCGCTGAATGTTGACGTACATGCCCGGCACGCCGGGGTTGGCGAGGTTGCCGGTGATCAGCACCCCGTTGGCGCGCTCGTCCGGAAAGGCGCGGTGCACCAGCACGGCCATGTACACCTGCAAGTGCGGCAAGCCCCAAAAGGCGCGCTCCTCAAACGCGCGATAGTTCCACACCGACGCCCACACCTTGCGGATCTCCTCCGAGGGGCGATCGCCCGCCACGTGCGCACGGGCCGACACCGAATCGTAAAGCCCCGCCCCGCTGAACCCGTCCAAGTCCTCGGCGTTGGTGCTGGATCGCAGGCGCACCTTTTGGGTGCCAAACACCTCCATCACGCGCGCATCCAGCGCTTCGGCAAAGACATCATCCACCGGGGCGTTGGTCATCATGTGGCGCACGACAAACAGCGCGGCATTGCGCAGCGCCGTGTCGACGTTGAAGGACGCGTCCGCCAGCAAGCGCGCCAGATATCCCGCGAGGGTCGGCCCATCATCGGCCAGCGACGCGCACATTTCACGGGCCTCGCGGCACTGCGTTTCGTTTCGCAATGCCACCCCACAAGGCGCAGCCGCTGCGGCACACATCTGCGGCGTCACCAACGTGTCGTCCAAAAACGCGCGGTAATAAAAAAACGGCACCGCCATGCCGACGGGCATCTCCTTGGGCAGGATGCGGTGCAGCTCCGCCGTGTTGGCGGCCTTCACCCCGACGCGATGGCGATCGGCAAAACCCATCTCGTCAAAATGCAGCAGCGCATCGAAAGCCGTGTCGGCTTCCAGGGTGGGCGGTTCCTTGGCGGTGGCATCCCAAAACGCCTGGGCCTCCTCCTGGGACACGGCCCACAGATCCCAGCGGTTTCCCACCACTTCAAAGCACACCAATTGATCCAACAAAGCGGTGATGCGCGCGTCCTCTTCGGCGTCCAGCAAGGCGATGTTGGGGGTGCCGCGAAAGGCGGCGGCAATGTTGACATGCGACAGCGGGGTTTGCAGCTCTTCGGTGATCGTACCGCCGACAATGGGCAGCTCCACGGGCAAGCGCGTCAGCAAAAGGATGTCGCGAAACGACACCGCCTGCGCGGTTAACTCGTCGGGTGACATGCGCCGCAGCATACCGCACGCCTTGCCCGGGTTGAGAATCTGCGTGGTCAAACTGCCGTAGAGATGGCGCCGGTGCACCCACAGCGCGCCCGCCGCATCAAACACATTGGTGTTCGCCTGCAGCGCCCCTTCGGCATCGCTGCCGCTGGGCAAATACACGAGCCGGTGTTTGGTGCCGGTCAACGGAACGAAACCCATGCGCTCTTCTAGCAACCGGTGCGCCAGGGCCACGTGCGCCGGCGTCAAGCGGTCCGAAGGGAAGAATGTCAGCGCGATGGGGCTGTGCATCGACACCCCGGTCTGCTGGTTTTCGGCGTGCAGCTCGGGATAGTAAATGAGGGTGCCCGCCAGGGCGGTGCGATTGGTCGCGTAATAGGTGTCGAAATCGTAGCGGGTGCGGGACCAGGGATAGCCGGTGACCGCGTACGCAAAATCGTAGTGCAATCGGAACGCCGCCGTGTCGATGAAGTAAACGCGGGGCGCGTCCGTGTCGATGTCGGTGATGTAAAACTTAATCGACACCGATGGCCCGAGCTCCCCCAGCGTCTTCACGCCCAGCGCCGCAAAGCGCTCCAGCGCATCTGCCGCAAAACCCGACGCATACGTCGCCTCGTCGCGCGCCCTGGGCAAGCGCATCAACGCCAGCTCGATGTCCGGCGCCTCGCCGTGCACCGAGGCCCGCTCCGCAGACAGCGATGACGCCCCGTCCACCGATGGCGACAGCACAGCGAATTGAAAGCCGCGCGACTTGATGGTGAGGCTTTGCAGATTGTCGCGCCCCAACAGATCGAGGCCACCGTCAAAGCAGAACAGCTCGCGCGCATTGTCGACAGCGTCTTCGGGGCACCGCAACGTCGCCGTGTGGCCATCGCGAAACCCCACCACAGCGACAAAAGATGACAGCGGCACACCGTCGGCGTCCACCAGGCGGATGCGCAAATTGCCCTCTCCGTCGCGCGGCGCACAAGCGACCCAAAGCAGCGCCAACAAAATGCCCTTCACAAACCAAACAATGCGCAGGTGTAACATGCCACATCCTACCACAGCTCCCCCGGCGCCCGAGAAGCGCTTTTGACATTGTCAACGCGCCTGTTCCGTGCATTCAAATTTAACGACGCGCACCACCGACCGCGAACGCGCCCGCAGAAAACGAGTGACACATGAAACAAAACATCTCCCAAATTCTCCAAGCCAACGCGCCGATTGACGTAGAAGCCGAGGGCTGGATCGCCACCGTTCGCACATCGAAAAACGTCACCTTCTTGGCCCTGGGCGACGGCTCCTGCGCCGCGCATCTGCAAATCGTCATCGGCGAAAACACCATCGAGCGAACCCTGCTGTCGCAATTGGGCGTGGGCGCCGCCATCCGCTGCACCGGAACACTGGTGCCCTCACTGGCCGCGGGGCAACGCGTCGAGTTGCAAGCGCAGCGCATCGACCTCATCGGCGCCGTCGACCCGGACTACCCCCTGCAAAAGAAGCGCCACTCCTTCGAGTTTCTGCGCACCATCGCGCACCTGCGCCCGCGCACGCGCACCTTTGGGGCCGTCTTTCGGGTGCGGCACGCGCTGCAAATGGCCATCCACCGCTTCTTCGATGACCGCGGCTTCATCCAAGTCCACACCCCCATCATCACGACCGCCGACTGCGAGGGCGCCGGGCAAATGTTTCACGTCACCACCCTCGACCTCGACGCGCCGCCGCGCGCAAATGGCGCCGTGGATTACGCGCAAGACTTTTTCAAACAAAAGGCGCTGCTCACCGTGAGCGGACAACTCGAAGCCGAGGTCTTCGCCCTGGCCTTTAAAAACGTGTACACATTCGGCCCCACCTTCCGCGCCGAAAACTCCAACACCGCGCGCCACGCCGCCGAGTTTTGGATGGTCGAACCCGAGATGGCCTTCTGCGATCTGGCGGGCGACATGGCCCTGGCCGAAGCGTTTATGCGCCGCATCATCAGCGACGTGCTGACGCGCTGCGAAGCGGACATGGACTTCTTCGACCAGTGGATCGAAAAGGGCCTCGTCCAGCGCCTCGAAAAAGTCGTCCAGGCCAATTTCGCGCACATGACCTACACCGAAGCCATCTCCGCGCTGCAACAATCCAACGAAAGCTTCGCCTACCCGGTCTCTTGGGGGCTCGACCTGCAAAGCGAACACGAGCGGTGGCTCACCGAAAAGCACGTCGGCCGCCCGGTCTTCATCACCGACTATCCCCGCGGCATCAAGGCCTTCTACATGCGCCTCTCCGACGACGAGCGCACGGTGGCGGCGATGGATCTACTCGTACCCGGCGTGGGCGAGATCATCGGCGGCTCCCAACGCGAAGAGCGCCGCGAACAACTGCAGCAGCAACTACACTTCTTCAAACTCAATCCCGCCGACTACGACTGGTATCTCGATCTGCGCCGTTTTGGCGGCGTGCCCCACGCGGGCTTCGGACTGGGCTTCGAACGCGCGCTCATGTACATCACCGGCATGCAAAACATCCGCGACGTCATCCCCTTTGCGCGCACCCCGGGCCACGCCAGTTTTTAACCAACGCCTCTCCCGCACCCATGGCACCGCATTGCCGACGTCCGAAAAGACCGATTGCCGCGCCCTGTTGCCCCGAACAATGACAAATGTTTATTTTTGCTCCCGGG
Source organism: Myxococcales bacterium (assembly GCA_012522445.1). Lineage (GTDB taxonomy): Bacteria > Myxococcota_A > Polyangia > JAAYKL01 > JAAYKL01 > JAAYKL01. The sequence continues at coordinate 18,812 of JAAYKL010000027.1, forward strand.
GATTGCGTTTTTCATACCCATCCCTCATCAAACATTATGGTATGGTTGTACAAACACCCTTTCACCATGCCCAAAGGAGGCCAACCATGAACAACCTTAAAGTGCTGCTCCTTCTGTTGCTCGCCGGAACCCTCTGCGTCTTTGTTGCCTGCGGCGACGACGACAGCTCCTTCAGCCTCCCGCCCAACGATTCCGGCGACAATAACGCCGACAACAACAACGCGAACAATGACATCAGCCCCAACAACAACAACGCGAACAACAACATCAGTCCCGACAACAACAACGCGAATAATGACAACAACGACAACAACAACCTCCCGGGCGTCGACGACCTCTGCCTAGACCCGTACATCTACATCGTCGAGGAGAGCACCAACGCCATCTGGAGCTTCGACCCCGAGCGTGGCATCACCGAGGGCCTCGCCGCGCTTGAAAAAATCGGCGTGCCCAAGTGCCCCACCGACGACTCTCCCAACTCCATGACCATCGACCGCGAGCGCAACGCCTGGATCAACTACGGCGCCATCGGCAAAATCTACAAGGTCAGCCTCGACACCCTGGAGTGCACAGAGACCCCCTACGTTTCGGGCGGCAACGTCGGCTTCACCCCCAACATCTCGCTCAGCTTTTCGCGCGACCCCTCGGGCCAAGAAGACACCTTGTTCATCTCCGACCACACCGGCGACGACGCCTATCCCCCCGTACCCGGCAAGGGCGTCGCGGCCCTCGATCACACCAGCCTCGCCGGCACGCTGCTGGGAGATTTTTCCGGCGAGCTCCAGGGCGACCGCTGCGAACTCACGGGAACGGGCGACGGCAAGCTCTACGGCTTCTTCGCGAAAAACCCCGCTGTCCTCGCCGAAATCAACAAGACCGATGGCACCACCCCGTCCCCCATCGCCCTGCAGGATGGCAGCGAAAAGGTAAACGCCATCGTCGGTGGCTATGCCTTCGCGTTCTGGGGCGGCAACTTCTGGTTTTTCACCGCACCCTCCGACAACCCCCACAACGACAACCACATGTCCACGCTCACGCGCTACAACCCTGCAGCACCTGAAGGCCAGCGCCTGAGCATCATCATCCCCGATGTCGGCTTCGTCGTTGTCGGTGCCGGCGTCTCCACCTGCGCCCCCATCAAAATCGATTAACCACCGCCGCGCTCCCCGCAAAAAAACACACCGAGGCCCCGCGCCCAAGACGCGCCTCCCCAGCCGCATAGCCGATCGTTTTGGTGCATTCGTTATTGGGGCCGAAAGCGCTTGAGCAACAGCGACAGCGAGATCACCGTCACAGAACTCATCGCCATGGCGAGCCCCGCCCACTCGGGCTTCAGCGTGACGTGAAACAAGGGATAGAGCGCGCCCGCGGCCACGGGGATCAGGGCCATGTTGTAGGCAAAGGCCCAGAAGATGTTTTGCTGGATGCGCGTCATGACACGCCGGGCCAATTGCAGGGCCGTCACCGCGTCGGAGAGTTCATCCTTGATGAGCACGATGTCGGCGCTCTCGATGGCCACGTCGGTCCCGCTGCCGATGGCGATGCCCACGTCGGACTGCGCCAGGGCCGGGGCGTCGTTGATGCCATCGCCCACAAAGGCCACCACCTCGCCCTCGGCTTGCCACCGCGACACCGCCGCTGCCTTATCGGCGGGCAGCAGCTCGGGCAACACCGCCTCGATGCCCAGGTGCGACGCCACATGCTTCGCCGCGCGCGCGTTGTCACCGGTCACCATGGCCACCTTGAGCCCCATCTGGCGAAACCGCGCCACCGCTTTTTGCGCGTCCGTCTTTACCTCGTCGGCGATGGCCACCGCCCCCAGCATTTGCTCGCCCAGCGCCACGCGCACCACCGTCTTGCCCTCCGACTCCCACGCCGCCAATTGCGACGCCGCGTCTTCGGGACACGCCACCCCCTGCTCTCGCAAGAGGCGCGCATTGCCCGCCATGGCCGCCTTCCCGGAGCGCCGCCCCACGATGCCCAGCCCGCCCAAAGTGTTCACCGCGGTCACCGGGGCAAACATCGCGCCGCGCTCTTGCACCTCGCGCATAATCGCCTGGGCCAACGGGTGTTGCGAGTGCCGCTCCAGGCCGCCGAGCAAGCCGAGCATCTCCGCCTCGTCGCCCGTCAGCGCCATGATGTCGGTGACCGTCGGCGTACCCTTGGTCAGCGTGCCGGTCTTGTCGCACGCCACCATCGTCACCTTCTTGGACACCTCTAGGGCCTCGCCCTTTTTGATGAGCACCCCGAGCTCGGCGCCGCGCCCCAACCCCACGGTAATGGCCGTAGGCGTGGCCAGCCCCAGGGCACAGGGACAGGCGATGACCAGGATGGAGATCAGCGCCGTCAGGGCAAAGAGCAGCGTGCTGTTCGCCACCCAAAACCACCACGCGAAGACGAGCAAGGCGATGCCGAGCACCACGGGAATGAAGTAGCTCACCACGGTGTCCGCCAGGCGCTGCACCGGCGGTTTCGAACCCTGGGCGGTCTCCACCAGCTTGATGATTTGCGCCAGCACGGTGTCCTTGCCCACCTTCTGGGCCACCATGTGCAAGGGGCTGTTTTGGTTGAGCGTGCCACCCACCACTTGGGTGCCCGCATACTTGCGCACGGGCATGGGCTCGCCGGTAATCATTGACTCATCGACATAGCTCTCGCCGTCGCGCACCTCGCCGTCCACGGGGATGCGCTCACCGGGCTTGACCAGCAGCACGTCCCCCACGCGCACGTCTTGCAGGGGCACCGTCTGCTCTCCGGCCTCGGTCACCACGGTGGCCTCCTTGGGGGCCAGCCCCATCAACCGTGCGATGGCGGCACCGGTGCGCCCCTTGGCCCGGGCCTCTAAGTAGCGCCCCAGCGACAAAAACGCCGCCAACAGCAACGCGCTGTCGAAGAACAAAAACTCGCGCGACAGCACGATTTGAAACGTACCCAACAGGCTCGCCACAAAGGAAACACCGATGCCCATGGCGTACATCACGTCCATGGTGAGGTTGCGATTTTTGAGGGCGCGCGCCGCCGCCAAAAAGATGGGCCCGCTGACATACAAAAAGGCCGGCGTGGCGATGGCCAGCATGACGTACGCCCAATGGGTATTTTCGAAGTCGATGGGCAAGTACATCAGCACCATCAGGGGAACACCCACGGCAAAGCCCACGCCCAAACGCCACCGGCGCTGCCGCATCTCTTTGTCTTGCGCCGCGGCGCCTGCGCCGTCCTCTTCGCCGTCGACGCCCAAGAAGCGATACCCGGACTTTTCGACGATTGCGCGCATGTCCGCGATGGTCGCCACCTGCGGATCAAAGGTGACGCGCGCCTTTTCCGCCGCCAGGTTAATGTCTACTGCGGCGACGCCGTCGAGCGCCCCCAAGGCCGCTGTCACCGCACGCGAACACATCACGCAGGTCATGCCGCCAATTTTGATGTCCACACTGGTGCTGTCGTTTTTCATGTCTCGTTATTCGGATGCCATCAAGCGCCGCTCGCCCTCCAACTGGCGAATGGCCGTGACATCCTGGCTGACCTCCAAGCAACCGCGATAGGCACCCGCCGCGTCGTGCACGGCGAAGTAGCGAATGTGAATGAAGCGTCCGTGCAACTGAATCCAAAACTCCGCCGTTGTCTCCCGGCCCGCGCGAAACGAATCGAGGATGTCTTGCACCACGTGGACGCTCTTGGGCGGATGGCAAAACTGCACCTTGCGGCCGATGACCGCCGGGCTGCGCGGAAAGATGCGCTCCGGTCCCTCGGAGTAAAAGCGCACCGCGTCGTGTTCATCGACAAAGGACACGTCCACCGGCAGGTGCGTCAAGATGAGGTTCAACTGCTCCAGCGAAATCTGTCCGGTCATCACGTTTAGCAGCCCCGCAGGCACCGGTGTCGCCGCAGGTACAGCGCCTCCCGGTGCAGATGCCGGCCACGCCGCCGCCGGTTCGACCAACACATAGCCCAGCTCGTCTTCGCCGCGCCGCAGCTCGAACCACTCCTCCTCCGCGAGGGTCTCCAGCGCCATGGGGAAGAGGATTTTCTCCTCCTTGTAAATCATCTCGATCAGGTCGCGCCCCAGGGCCGGTGTCGCCTGCACAAACGCCTGGGCGTCGCGGCGCTCCACAGCGGCGCGCGTCTCCTTCAACGCGGCGCGGATTTGATCGTGCACGCCCCACATCACCTGTGAGGGCCCCGTCACCCCGTGGCGCTCCAACACCGAAAAGAGCTGGTTCTCTTTGCGCTGGTAGTGATTCTCAACGCCGCTCAGCCCATCCAGCGCCGCCAGGGCCTGGACAAATGCCGCATCGACGCCCTCGCCCGACGCCACTTGCAAGGCGGCCTCCACCAGCGCGTTGGCCAGCCTGGCGATTTTTAGGTTGGCGGCCATGTAGGTGTGCACCGGGTGTCCCTCGGGCGTGCGCACGGCGGCGTGTGTGTCCAGGGCGCTGCGAAACGCATCGACGTGCACATCGCACAGGCGTTGCACCTCCACCACGGGCAGACCACCGCGGATCAGGTCCTCCTCCATGGCGGCGATCTCCGTGGCCTCCACATCGCCCACCGCGCGGGCAAAGCGCTCCTTGGCCACCTCCAAGTCCCCGCCATCGTGCAGGTGCGAGATGATTTGCTTGAGCTCTTCCATGCGCTGTTCGCGCGTCATCCCCGACGAAGACTCCACTGTCGGACGCTCACCTGTCTGGCGCTCAATCTCGTCGGCGATGGCCACCAGCAATTGGTTCAAGTCGATGTTGGCGATGCCCGCAGCGGTTCGCAGCGTCGCCATGCGCCCGATGGTCGCGCGCGCCATGCGGTTTTTCAGCATCTCGAACTTGGGGGATTGCGCCGCCAAAAAGTCCTCTAAAAAAGGATGCGTTGACAGCAGCTCGTGCACCTTGGTGGCACCTAACAGTTTCATAAATCACCTCGTCTTTGCCGATAACGCGGCAGCCGGATTGGGACAGTGGCATCCATCGCCAAATGTCCATTTCTTCGCTAGCCTAATTCTAAACACGCATCGCGCAATGTCATTAGAAGAC
>JAAYKL010000001.1 GCA_012522445.1 Myxococcales bacterium
AACGACGAGATGCGCCAGGCCCTGCACGCCTTTCCCGAGGCCTACGACAACACGCTCAAGATCGCGCAGATGTGCGAAGACGTGTCGCCCAAAAACCCGGTGGATTGGCCCGATTATCAAATTCCCGAAGGCGAAACCCTCGACAGTTACCTGCGCAAAACCGCACACCGCATGCTCAACGAACGCTTCGCCGAGTACGAAGCGCAAAAGAAAACCGTCGACACCGCGCTGTACCGCAAGCGCCTCGACACCGAGCTCGACATCATCTGCGCCATGCAGTTTCCCGGCTACTTCCTCATCGTCCAAGACTTCATCCTCTACGCCAAAAAACAGGGCATCCCCGTGGGCCCCGGACGCGGCTCTGGCGCCGGCTCTCTGGTGGCGTGGGCCCTGCACATCACCAACATCGACCCCATCCCCTACAACCTCCTGTTCGAGCGTTTTCTCAACCCCGAGCGCAAATCCATGCCCGACTTCGACGTCGACTTCTGCCGGGATCGCCGCAGCGAAGTCATCTCCTATGTCGTCAACAAATACGGCGAAAACAACGTGGGGCAAATCGCCACCTTTTCGCTGTTAAAGCCCCGCTCTGCCATCCGCGACGTCGGGCGCGTAATGGGCATGAGCTACGGCGAGGTCGAACCCGTCGTGCGCCTTGTCCCCGAAGACCCAAGCGGCAAGACCACCCTGGCCCAGGTGCTCAGCATCGAACCCCGCCTGGTCGATATGCGCGCCAGCGATGGGCGCATCAACCAACTGCTCAACTACGCCGAGCGCCTCGAAAACCTCAACCGCCACGCTGGCATGCACGCGGCGGGCGTCCTCATCGGCAACAAGCCCCTCTGGGAATACGTCCCCATCTTCACGAGCACCGACAAAAACGCCGGCCCCGCGCACCTCATCAGCCAGTACAGCAAAGATTTTGTCGAAAACTGCGGGCTCATCAAATTCGACTTTTTGGGCCTCAAAACCCTCACCTTCATCGACCTGGCCTTCCAGCTCGTCAACCGGCGCCCCGACATCGCCAAACCCATCGACCCCGACACCCTGCCCCTCGACGACCCCAAGGTGTACCGCCTCATCTCTTCGGGCAACACCTGGGGCGTGTTCCAACTCGAGTCCTCCGGCTTTCAAAGCCTCCTGCAAGACCTAAAACCCGACTGCTTCGAGGACATCATCGCCGCGGTGGCCCTCTATCGCCCCGGTCCCATCCAGGGCGGGATGGTCAAAAACTTCATCGACTGCAAGCACGGACGCACCGAGATCGCCTATCCCCACCCCTGGCTCGAACCCGTTTTGCGCGAAACCTACGGGGTGTTCGTCTACCAAGAACAGGTCATGCAGGCGGTGCAAATTTTGGCGGGCTACAGCCTGGGCAGCGCCGACTCCCTGCGCCGGGCCATGGGCAACAAAGTCGCCGACGAGATGGCCAGGGAGCGCCTGCAATTCGTCGAGGGCGCGCTCAACAAAGGCATCCACAGCGAACAGGCCAACAAGATCTACGACCTCATGGAAAAATTCGCCGGGTATGGCTTCAACAAGAGCCACTCCGCTGCCTATGCCCTGCTCACCTTTCAAACGGCCTGGCTGAAAACCTATTACCCAGTCGAATTCGAGACGGCGCTGCTCTCCTGCGATTGCGAAGACATCAGCAAGGTCGCCGAATACATCCGCTTAGGGAAACTCATCGGCATCGATATCGCCCCGCCCCACATTAACCGCTCGCAAAAGAACTTCAGCATCGACTACTCCCAAGACCCCAACAGGGGCACCGTGGTCTTCGGACTGGGCGCCATCAAAGGGGTGGGCGACGCCGCGTTGGAATCCATCCTGGAGAGCCGGGCAGATGGCGACTTCACCGATATCTTTGACTTTGCCATGCGGGTCGACTTGAGCCGCGTCAACCGCGCCACCATCGAATCCCTCATCCGGGCTGGCGCCTTCGATTTTTCCATTGCGGACACCCCGCACAACCGCGGCAATATCTTTGGGGCCCTCGAACTCGCCTTAGAGCGCGGCAAGACAGCCCAGCGCGATCGCCTCAGCGGACAAACCAGCCTCTTCGACGCCCTGGCCCAAGCGGCACCCACGCCCGATGCCACCTCTGCCGCCGCCGCCGACTACGCCAACACCCAGCCCTGGAGCAAGTCCGAGATCTTAAGCGGAGAGCGCGCCTCCTGCGGTTTTTTTATGTCGGGACACCCCATGGAGCCCTACGCCGAAGAGGCCAAGCGGCTCACCTCCAACACCACGATGTCCCTCGCGAACCGCCCGCCCAGCACCGGAAACCGCCGCGACCGCGAAGAGGTCTCCCTGGTGGGCATCGTCATGGAGTACGCCGAACGCAAGACGCGCAACGGCAACAACATGGCCATGGGCGCTGTCGAGGATCTCGAAGGGCGCATCCCCTTCTTGGTGTTTCACCGCAACCTCGAACAAAACAGAGACGCCCTACAAAGCAACGTGCCCCTGCTCTTAAAAGCGCACCTCATGCACGACAGCAATGGCGAGGACAACACCACGGTCAAACTCGCCATCATCGAATCCACGCCCCTGTCCGAGGTACGCCAACAACGCACGCAGTCCGTCGCCATCTCGCTAAACGGCGATGAGTTGGCCGCGCAGGGATACCCGCCCGAATTCACCCAAGCCCTCTCCGACATATTCGCGCGCAATACGGGGCGCTGCGACGCGTTTCTCGTGGTGCACTTGCGCGGCGCCAAAACAGTCCTCGCCCTCCCCGCGAAATACCGCCTCTCTCCCAGCGATGCGTTGATAGGCGAACTCAAAAGCCTGCCTGCCGTCATCGACATCTCCTTTCAATGACATCGCTGACCGCGCCATGCACCCCCGGCCACGCGCCCAAACAATCCACGCGGTGTCGCTGCGTTATCGCGCCCTGCGCACACCCCTTGGGCGCTTCCATCCGCGGTGAATTTTTAACATCTGCCATGGTCTTTTATGACAGGGTTGCAAACAGCGGCCGAGGCAGGCCAACACCTTGCGCGCCCGGGAGGTTCCCATGAAATACGCCATTTTTTTCATCGCCGGCACCGTGGCCTTGTCTGCCGCCGCATGCACCGTGCACCACCATCACTACCAAGATGGCCAAGCGCGCCTGGTGCCCGAGCAGCCCCCGCAACCCCGCGCAGAGATTCCACCGCCACCGCCCTCCGCCTACCACACTTGGGTTGACGGTTACTGGCACTGGAACACGGCCGCCAGCCGCTGGCACTGGATCCCCGGCGAGTGGCACGTCCCCCCCAAAAACCAAACCAAGTGGCGCAACCCCAGCTACGCGTCCTCGCATGGAGACACCACCTATCGCCCCGGAAAATGGGAGAGCGAGCCGCCCCAACGCAAACCCAAACCGCCCCAGGCCACCCCAAATCCCCGCAAGGCGCCGCAAAACACCCAAAAGATGGCGACGCCGCGCCGCCCCACCGCAAGCGTCGACACCCCCGCTCCCGCGCCGCAATCTGCCCCCAAGGGTGTCCTCAAGCGTCCGGGGCGCCCCGATGCCGAAAACCAGCCACAGGGAAAATTGAATCGCCCCCCGAGACGCCCCATTGAAGACGGAAAAAGCGTCGATAAAACGCCCAATCGCCCCGAACAGAACAAAGCCACGCCCAGGCCAACGCCCAATCGCCCCGAACAGGACAAAGCCACACCCAGGCCAACGCCCAATAACAAAAAGGGCGATACAAACACGCCAAGAGCCAACAAAGAACGCAAAAACCACGCGCAAAAAGAACAACCGCGCAATATAAGACAACCAAACAACGCCAAGCCAGAAACGACAACTCCGACGAAACAACGCAATAATCATCGTTCCCGATAAGCCAAAGAACGGCATGACAAACGCCAAAAGAATTCCTGGTTCATTTCAACGCATTGTACGGTTACATTTTGTACATCACACCGAATCGTTAACGATTCTTTCATCGAAGACTTGAATCTTTCTTTCTATAACCCTATATTCTCCGATGCATAAAATGCCGTTTAACAAAGAACGGCCATAAACCATGCAATACAATGGAGGATATGATGAGTTTTTCCGATAGCGTTTACAAAAATGTTCTTATTGACCTTTTGGGAAGTGAAGCCGCTGTTGCCGAGCGAATTGTTGAAACAAAACTCAAAAATGTGCCCAAAAGCGTAACGCTGCAAAGCCTAATCGATACCGCTGAAGCCGAAGGTTGGAAGGCTTCGGTATTAAAGATGAGCGTACGCAGCTTTGCCGCCTTGGTAATGGGCGAAACCGCCGAAGCAGCCGTCGCATCCCCCAAGCGGCGCACGCGCGTCACCAAGGAAGAACTCCAGGCTTGTGCCAAAGAGGTGAAACAAGCGCTGCAAAATGCCCCAAATGGCATGTCCATTGGCGAGCTCGCCCAACAACTCAACTGGGTCGACAAGAAAAATGCGTTGCTCAGAGCGGTAAGAATTTCCCTGGCCAACGGCGAAGTCCGCTACGAAGGCGACCGGGCGCTGCGCCGCTATTTCAAGGCGTAAACAACGACGCACCCGTCAATGCCTTGCCCTCACCGCCCCTGCCCGACAATGCGCGCCCGATATTCGGAGATCTCCTGAAAAAACACATCTGGAATTTTGGCCCCAGCGCTCCCGTATCCCAAGCGATTCCCGTTGCGTGAAAAATCGTGAAAATCGCTGCCACCGCTGCGCAGCAAGCCAAACTGACGCGCGAGTTTTTCGTACGCGCCGCGGGTGCCCGAATCGTGTCCGGGACACGACACCTCAATGCCCGCAAGCCCCACATCCACCAAATCCTTGACGAGCCGCTCCAGCTCGCGGCCCGAACGCCGGGTTTGGGCCGGGTGGGCCAAGATGGGAATGCCCCCCGCCGCTACAATCAACGCGATGGCCGCAGCAGGCGCCAGGCGCTCCTTGGGGATCTCGGCCAGCCCGCCGACCCCCAGGTATTTTGAAAATGCGGTGTGCACATCTGGCACAATGCGTTTTTTGACCAAGAGACGGGCAAAATGCGGACGCCCCACAGACTGGGCCCCCTGGGCTTCCGCCGCGACCTCGGACATCTCGATGTCGATCCCCAGCGCGCGCAACCGCGCGACAATGCGCGGATTTCTCTGGTCGCGCATGGTCATCACACGCCCCAGACCCGCCAAAAACGCGGCATCCCGGTGATCGACGTACAAGCCCACGAGGTGCAGCGTGCCCCGCTCGAGCGCCGCAGAGAGCTCCACGCCGGGCAACACAGTTAGCGATGTCGCCGCCGCAGCCGACAGCGCTTCGTCGACGCCACCCACCGTGTCGTGGTCGGTGATGGCCAGGGCGTGCAAGCCTTTTTGGCACGCCAGACGCACCAATTCAGCCGGGCGCAACACCCCATCAGAGGCGGTTGTGTGTGTGTGCAAGTCGATCACGATGGGCTACCAGTTGGGCGGCGGCGGCAAGGGCCACGTCAATTCAACAGCGGGGGCGATAAAGCCCACGATGGCGTCCACCTGCAAAAAGTGACGCGCCACAAATGCGGGGACGATGAGAATGGCGACAAAGAGCAAGGCAAAGGACAGGGCCGAGCGCCAGCGAAAGGGGCGCAACCAACGGCGCCGCACCCCGATGACGCGCAGCGCGTCGGAATGCAAAATGCGCAGTGTGCTGATCAGCGCCAGAAGAAACCAGAGGATCTCGCCCAGCTCGGGGCCGGCCCCCAGCAGCGGCGGCACCACCAGCACGATGCCCGCCGTCCAGGCCGGGAATACGAAGCCCATGCTGTTGGCAAAGGCCTGAGACGCCGTAGTGGGCACCGCGGTCTGTCCTGAAATCCAAAGCAGCAAAAACGCAAATGCGCTGCTCATCACCCAGGCGCCCAAGAAGGTGGTGAGCAGGCCCACGGCAGCGCGTTGCAGCGCCACTTCCGTGGTCTCTACCTGCAATAGCGCAGCGCCGATGTGACCGGCCACCACGGCCATCGCCGGCAGCATCGCCGCCTCCGAAGATGCGCCAAAGGCCCCGATCCAGGAGAGGCGTCCGGGTAACGCGCGCCCCGCTCTCCAATGTTTTCCGGGGCTCATGAGCAGTTTGAATCCTTGCACAAACATCGCGGCGTTATTCCGGTGCCCCTTCGCTGTCTGGCGCTCCGCTGCGGAGGGCTTCCAGGGCCTCTTTGACGTCTTTGCCAATGCAGGCGTGGGGATTGCGGCGCGCAGTGCGTTTACCGCCCAAGGCCTTGGGGGCGTACTCCTGCAACAGCGGGATGAAACCCTCCAGCCCCGTTTTGCGCATCTCGGCGATCACCTGCTTGCGGTGCTTGCACTCCTTGTTTTCATGAAAATCTGCGGTGAGGGTGGCGATCCAGTCGATGCGCGCCTGCTGCTCAGTGGCGATCAACGCCTGGCGGGCTGCGCGGCGAATGCCGCCGTGGGTGAGCGCCGAATTGCACAGTGTCGCGAGGCTCTCCAAGGCCTTCGCGCCGCCGTACTTGGCGTAGAGCAGCGCCGCTTTGTCGCGGCCCTCGGAGCGCTCAAGAGCGGCCTGCAGATTGGCCCGCAATGTCGCGTCCTCCGCCAGCGAGGGGTCGATTTTCAGGGCTTCTTCGTAATTGAACATGGCCACGGAGTGATCGGCGTTCGCAAAGTGGGCGTGGCCCAGCAAGAATTTCGCGGGCGCCGACTTGGGATCGATCGGTTGGACCTGCTTGATCGTCGCAATCGCCTCATCGATTTGACCGGCATTCAACTCGCCCTCGGCCTTGGACAGGATCGCGCGGATCTCCTTCGCCTTCTCGTTGGCGTCATCCACTTTGCTGCTCGCCGTGGGGGCGGGGGTCACGGGGAGTGGCGCTGTCGCCGAAAAGACCTCGGGCACATCGCCGTTGGTTGCGTCGTCGGTCGCCGCACATCGCCCGACCATCACACAGAGCAAGAGGGACAACAGCAACGCGCTGCCCGTTATGATTTGGTTGCGCCGGGTCGACATGATCCACTGCCACAGGCGTCGGCCGTGTCGCTGTCCTGCGTGGCGCGCGGTGTTGGTTAGGCGGTGTAGACGCGTTTGCAACCGACGGGTTTTGGGGTGATGCCGCACATTGTGGTGCACGGCGACCACCGCGGTGCGCACGCGCTTCAGGAGGTGTGACGACTCGGGCATCGCCGCCAAGTCGATGTGTTCAATGTCGTGCAGGAAAGCCGCGGCGTCGACGTAGCGCTCGTCAACTTGCTTGCGCATGGCGCGGTGCACGACTTGCTGCAATCCCACCGGGAACTTGCCGTGGCGCGACAAGGACGGCAGCGGTGCGCTCAGGTGCATCGACATAATTTCCATGGCGGTGTCGGCTTCGTAGGGGGCCGTACCCGTGAGCATCTCGTACAAAATCACCCCCACCGCATACAAGTCGGCGCGGTGATCGACGGTGTCGCCTAGGGCTTGCTCCGGAGACAAATAGCGCGGCGTGCCAAACACCATGCCGCTGCGGGTCAGGTTGTCGCCGCCGGACTCCGAGGCCAGCTTGGCGATGCCGAAATCCAAAATTTTCACGAAATCTTTCTCGTCGCCGTGGGTGATGAGGAAGATGTTTTCGGGCTTTAGGTCGCGGTGGATGACCCCTTGTTGGTGGGCGTGGGCCAAGCCTTTGAGGATTTGTGCGGTCAGGCGCAGGGCCTCGGCCACTGGCAGGCGTCCCAATCGCTGCAGGCGCTTGCTCAGCTCCTCGCCTTCGAGCAGCTCCATCACCAAGTAGAGTTCGCCGCGCGGCATCCGGCCGAAATCCGTCACAGAGATGCAGTGGGGGCTGGTCAGGCGACTGGAGGAGCGCGCCTCTCGCTCAAAGCGCTTGGCCACCTCCTCCATGTGCGCGAGCTCGCTGTGGATGAGCTTGATCGCCACGTGTTTGTCCATCAGTACGTGATTGGCGCGGTACACGCACCCCATGCCGCCTTCGCCGAGCCGCTCCAGCAGCAAGTAGCGGCCGTCGATGAGTATGCCCAAGAACGGATCGAGGGCCGGGGCGGGGATGGTATTGGTGGTGGAAATATCCGCGTAATGCGTGTCGTCCTCAGGGGAGATTTCCAGCAATTCGGTGGGGCGTTTGTCGAGCGTCATCGGGGCACATCCACTAAAGCAATCGTTTCCTCTCTGTATAGCCGATTCGCGCGTGGCTTCCAATGCGGGGCGCGCAGATCAAAAGAAATAGCGCGCGAGGCCCAGGATTCCCTGGCGCCACGGGACGCGGTGCGAGACGCTGCCGCTGTTCTCTTCGAACTTGTGCCGGTTGTCTAAGTACCACTGGTAGTTGGCGAGCAGCGCATCCTTGTTGGAGTACTTGGGGGCAAAGCCCAGGTGTTTCTCTGCCTTTTCAATGCTGACGAATGAATCTTTCGTCGCGGTTTTGTACACCCAGGGATAGAGCGGAGACAGCTTAAAAAACTCGAGGATCTCTAGTGCCGCGATCACCAGGTGCGCCGGCGACTCCTTGATTTGCTTGCCGTACCCCGCCTGGTCGAGCACGGATTGGTAATCCTCGCGCATGGTGGAGAACACCTTGGCGCCGATGTTGAACTCGGTGTTGACGCTGTCTGTATCGGGGTGTTCGGCGGCGTCGATGATGGCCCGGCAGAGGTCTTCCACGTGCAGCAATTGGTAGAGATTTCGGCCGCGCCCGATCATGGGGAAGCTGCGTCCCTCGGAAGCCCACTGGTAAAAAATGGCAAAGACGCCGAGGCGCTCGGGGCCGACGAAGGATTTGGGGCGAATGGTCGTGAGGCACATGCCTTTGTCGCGGTAGTCTCTGACGATCTGCTCGGCCTCGATTTTGGTGGTGCCATACGGGCCCACGCCCACCATGGGGTCGTCCTCGTAGAGGGGATGCTTCTCGGGCAGGCCGTACACCGCCGTCGACGAAATATAAATGCCGCGCATGACCCCGTGCGCCAGGGCGGAGTCCAGCACGTGGCGCGTGCCGAGCACATTGGTCGACAGGATGTCTTTCTTTTTGTACAGGGGCAGCGCCGCCGCGCCGTGCATCACCACATCAACCCCTTGCGCCATGTGCCGATCGACGGCTTCGCGGTCGCGGATGTCCACCACGTGGTGCGCAATGCGATCGCGCATGTCCTCGTAGGTGAAGGGCTCGATGTCCAGCGAGATCACCTCGTGCCCTTGTTCGACCAACATGCGGATCAGGTTGATGCCCAAAAACCCCGACCCCCCGGTTACCAGCCATTTGCTCATTTCGTTATCTCCTTAAAAAGCGCCTTTCATAAAAGATGCGCGATGGGTTTCGCTGCGGCGGCGTCAGCGCGTTGGGGGCTTGCCGCGATCGGGTGCTAAGCGGAACGGCACGTCGGGCAAGTCGCGTTTCTCACCGTATAAATAATGGTACACCGCATAGCTCGACAAGACCCGTTTGGTGTAGCCGCGCGTTTGGGCATAGGGAATGTTTTCGACAAAGTCGTCTAGGGGCACATTGGGCTGGTTGTTGCGCCAGCGCCGCACCGCGCCCTCGCCCGCGTTGTAAGCCGCGATCATTAATGCGGGGTGCCCGTCGAACAAATCGGACAAGTAGGCGAGATACGCCGCGCCGAGACGCGTATTGACGGCGGGGTTTCGCAGCGTGCGCGCATTGGCCACCAGCCCGAGGCGCTTTCCCATGGCCCGCGCCGTGGGCAATATGAGCTGCATCAATCCGATGGCGTTGGCCCAGGACTCCACCTGGGCGTTGAACGCGCTCTCCTCCCGCATCACCGCCCAAATCAACGCTGGCGACACGCCGCTCTCTTGCGCCGCCGCCGCCACCTCCGGTGCATAGGCCGTGGGATAGGCCAGGCTCCAGGTCGCGTAATCGTCGCCGGTGGGATAGCGGTCGCTCCACTGCAGGCCCGCCATCTCCTTGATGTCCCCCGAAGACACGTATTGCTGCGCTTCGCGAAAGAGCGCCGCCGTGGCCCAGTGCAGGATGGGCGCGCTCGCAGGCTGCTGCAACAGCGAGAGCAAGACGCGGCGTCCCCGGGTGGTCAGCCCCAGGCGCATCAACTCGACGCCCTGGGCAAAGGGCGCAGAGCTGTCGAGCAAGGCCTCGGTAAACGCCGGTATCTCCTGCGCATCGGAGGGCAGCAAGGTGCGCTTCATTTTCTCCGCCGCGCCGGGATCGATAATCTGCATGCGCGCATAGGACAGCAGCATGTAGTACGAAAAAGGCGCCGTGGTGATGGCGTGGGCATAGCGGGCCATCGCTGCCTGGGGATGCTCCTGCTGCTCCTCGACGCGACCGAGCCAATAGGCCGATCGACCGGCAAGCGTCTTCCCGGCTTCGATGGGAAAGGTCTCGTGGTACGCGTTGAACAGGCGGTGCGCCTGGGGCAGTTCGCCGGACTTCAAAAAGTGCCGCGCCGCAATCCACAGGGCCTCAGCGCGCATATCGCCCTCGGGATACAGCTCGGGCAAGGTGGCGATGAGCTCGAGGAAGGTGCGCGAGTCGCCCATGGCCAAGTAGGCCCGCGCTCGGTGCAGGCGCGCGTCATCGGCGTAAGAGTGGTCGCCGTGCTGGACCTCAATGGCCTCAAACATGGCGGCGGCCTCAGCGTGCTCCGACGCAGCCATAAAGGACTGCCCACCGCGGTACAGGGCGCGGACATGCCAATGACGGCTGAGGGTTTGGCAAGCCTCGGCGGCCTCCTGATACAGCCCCGCGGCCCGGCGGTGTTCGCGCAAGCTCTCCACGCTCCGGGCCCGGCCATATCGTGCCCGGCAACCCAACAGACCTTTTTTTCGCGCCAGCTTCACTGTGCGCACGTACTCCTTTTCGGCGGCGCGGTGTCGCATTTTGCGGCGCATCTGCTCGGCGCTTTGAAAGGCCTGTTGCGCCTGGGTCGTCTCGGGCGGGGTGCGCTGCTGCGCATCGGACTCACAGAGCGCGGCCAAGGCGGGCTCAAAGCTGGCGGCGTGGCGCGTCCAGGGCATCTCCGGCGACTGCTCGTGCAAGACGCGGATCAACGCGAGCCCCTCTTCAGGCGCACAAGACGCCTCTTCGGCTTCGGGCGCACAGGCGGCCAGACACTCCACCACGCGGGCGCGGGCCTCGTCCCGGCGCTCCCCCGGAGCAAACAGAGACAGCGCCTCCCGGTACATCGACAAGGCGTCGGCGTTCTCCCCATCGACGCGCGCCGCATCGGCCAGCAAAAACAAGCGCGCCTCGGACGCCTCGGGGAGCTGCACCGCCAAACCGCGGGCCGCCTGGGTGTCTTTGAGGCGAATGGCCGCGCTGGCCGCCGTCTCAAGGGCCAAATCGCGCAACAGGGGCAGCGACTCGCCCAGGGCAGGCAGCTCGCGCAACGCCCGCCCGTAATCACCGGTGCGCTGTGCCAAGAAGGCCGCGAGAAAGCGCGCGCGCAACACCAGCTCTGGGGCCACGTCTTGCTGTGCGATCGCGTCAAAACCCGCCAGGGCATCTGCCAGTCGATCCTCGGCCAAGGCCTTGGCGGCTTCCCCACCGTCCACATCGCAAAACCAAGGGCGAAAGTTCAACGGCGCCGTTCCCGGTGCCGGCGTCTGGGCTTGCGACATCTCCACGGTGGGCGCGAACACCCCGGCAGAGGACGCCGTCGTGGTCGCACTCGCCGTCGGTCGATGGTGCGGCGCGCATCCCCCAAAAAGCCAAACGAGAGAGAGTGCAAAACCCAAATGAGAAACGCGTAACATCTTCACCTTCAATCCCTGTCCATGCGTCATTTCCGCATCGCGACCCGCACGCGCCCGCGACGCGCCAGCGCGCGCCTTTTTTTGCCACAATGCAAACAGTAAAGCGAAAAATTACCACTGCGGTCCAAATTATCCTTTCCCCAAAGCCGGAATTCGCGCTAACAATGCACGGGTTTTCGCTTTGACTGCCGACATCTGCCCCGGCAGAAAGGAGTTTGTTTCAAATGCTTAAAAAACACCTGCTCGCATTTTTAACCGCTGCCGCTCTCATACTTCCTTCTTTTACGGCCACCGCCCAAACCACCATCGGGCTCGGGACCCACTTCGCCTGGGACAACTACAAAACCGCCCTGTACTCCTATTCGGCATCCGAAGTGGTTCCGGACATGACTTCGGTCGACTATGCCAGCCCGCGTTTTGGCGGGAGCCTCCTGCTGGGGCTCCTGGAGCAGCGCCTGGTCCTCAACCTCGATCTGGATTTCGGCTTCTTCTCCCACACCATCTTCCCCCTCGACTTCGATAGCAACGGCGCCCCCAACGCCAACAACTACTCCACCAAGGTCAACTTCTTCAAACTCGGCGTTGCCTTGGGGGCCAAATTTCACTTCAAAACCCCCGAAGTCGGCAAGGCCGGGGCCTACGTCTTTGTCGACATCGGCAAGGTCTTCGCCAAGAGCAACTCCGATGGCGTCTACCCCAGCGGCAGCGATCAAACCGACATGATGAGACAAGAGCTGCTCAACGCCCAACTCACCATGCTGGGCAAGCTCTCCGCCCCCTTCTATTTCGACCTGGGCGTGGGCGCTGAGTTTTTTGCCGCCGAATCCTTCTCGCTGGGTGCCGATGTGTTCGCCCTGCGCTTTGAATTCGCCAAAGCCAATGCGGGCGGCGTGGACAGCGCTACGGGCGACGCTGGCAAGGCCTACAGCGGTACGCAAAAGTACCTCAACCTCTACTTTTACTCGGCCCTCAACTTCAACTTCACCATCGGCTCCTTCCAGGGCAAAAAGCAGCCCAAGGGCGCCGCTGCCGAAGAACCCCAAAACCCATGGGGTGCCCCCGCGGCCCAACCGCAGGTCGACGAATGGGGCAACCCCGTAGCACCGCAACCCGCAGCGCCACAAGCAGATGCTGGCGCCCAATGGGGTGCACAACCGCAACCGGACGCCGGCATGGGGGGCAATGCCCAATGGGGCGGCGCCGCCCAACCGCAACCCCAACCGCAACCGCAAGTCCAACCGCAACCCGCGCCCCAACCGCAGCCCGCGCCCCAACCGCAACCCGCGCCCAAGCCCGCGCCGCGCGCCACTGGTGGAGGCGGCTGGAGCAATCCCCCGCCCCCCGCTCCCTAACCGCCCCCTCGCCCGCGTGGGCAAACCCAAAGCTGACAGAGTCTGATCCATGTCTGCACATCCCCCGATGTCTGTCGTTGAAATGTTCATCACCCTGTTTGGCGGCCTAGCTGTCTTTCTCTTTGGCATGAAGACCATGAGCGAAGGCCTCCAAAAGGTCGCCGGTCCCACCATGCGCGCCATTTTGTCGCGGATGACCAAGAACCGCTTTGCCGGAGTCTTCACGGGCATGCTGGTCACGTCGGTCGTGCAGTCTTCGGGCGCCACCACCATCATGTTGGTCAGCTTCGTCAGCGCGGGCCTCATCTCCCTCACCCAGAGCATCGGCGTCGTGATGGGCGCCAACATCGGCACCACGGTCACGGGTTGGCTCGTCGCTTTTTTCGGCTTCAAGATGGACATGATGCGCCTGGCGTTCCCCGCGCTCTTCATCGGCATTTTGCCGCGCATGGTGGGCTTCAAGCGCCTCTACGATGCCGGCGAAGTGCTCTTGGGCTTCGGCCTGTTGTTCCTCGGGCTCAACTTCATGAAGCAGTCCATGGGCTCCATGGAAAACGCCCCGGCCCTGCTCGAGTTTGTGCGCCGGGTGAGCGCCGACACGCTCTTGCTCCGCATGGCCACCGTGGGCGTGGGGCGTTGGTCACCATGCTCATCCAGTCTTCGGCGGCCACCATGACCATCACGATGACCCTGGCGGTGCAGGGCATCATCGACCTACCCGCCGCCTGTGCGCTGATTTTGGGCGAAAACATCGGCACGACCATCGTCGCCAACATCGCCGCCATTGGCAACGGCCCCCTCTCTGCGGCCTCGCTCGCCTACCACCTGGCCATGTTTCACACGATGTTCAACATCATCAACACATCGATCTTTTTGCCCTTCGTGACCCCGCTGGCCTGGTTGGCGCGAAAAATTGTACCGGACCAAAAAGACCAAAAGCGCCCCGTATTGCAATACATCGACGCGCACTTGAGCGCCTCCATCCCCTTGGCCCTGCACGCCGTCCGCCAGGAGATCAAATCGATGACCGAGGATGTCAGCGACATGCTCGACATCGTGTTGCAGGTCGTGGAATCCCCAGAGAGCAACAACGCGAAGCTGGCCTCGACCATCGCCAATATCGAACACCGCGTCGACTACCTCGAAAAAGAGATCACCGAATACCTGGTCCAGGTCACCCAGGCGGAGCGTTCCTTTCACGAGGCGCGCGAAATCGCCGGGCTCATCGCCGCCGTCAACGACATCGAGCGCATGGGCGACCACTGCGAGATGATGTTTCGGCTCTTGACCAAGCTCAGCGATCAAAAGCTGCAATACGACGAAGAAGAGCGCCAACAATTGCTCGAGCTGGGCGGCATCGTCCGCAAGTTCTTGCACCACATCATTGGGAACATCGAACACCCGCAAATGGAGATGATCGTCCGCGCGCGGGCCCTGGAAGAGACCATCAACAAGAAGCGCAAGCAGATGCGAAACGCGCACATCCAGCGGCTAAACGACCAGCGCACCACGGTCATCGGCGGCCTCATTTTCATCGACATGCTCACCTCCTTCGAGAAGATGGGCGACCACACATTCAACTTGGCGATCATTCTCTCAGGGGAGCGCTAACGCCGCGGCGCGCGCCATTTTCTTCTTGCCCCTTGCCCCCTAAGGTGGTTTGAATCCCGCATGCTCTAGGCCCCTGGTTGACACCCGAATCCGCCACTCTCTGTAAGGAGGCTCCCCCGTGGAACAAGGCTTTATCTTCGATCTCGACCCAGTGCTGTTGCACCTGGGATCCCTGCAACTGCGGTATTACGGCATCATCTTCGCCTCGATGCTGTACATCGGCTTCCTCATCTGGCGCCACCAGATGCTGCGGGCGGGCTACCGCCTCGAGCTCGCCGAGAAGTTTTTGATCTGGGGCGTCATCGCCGTCCTCGTGGGCTCCCGGCTCGGGCATTGCCTGTTCTACGAGTGGGACCGTTACTCCCAAGACCCCATCAGCATGTTGTACTTTTGGCACGGCGGCCTCTCCAGCCACGGCGCCACCATCGGGCTGGTGCTGGCCATGCTGCTGTTCAGCATCAAGTACAAACTCCGCTACTTAGAGGTGCTGGACCGCATGTCGATGCCCTCGGCGGTGGGAGCGGCGGCGGTGCGCCTCGGCAACTTCTTCAACTCCGAGATCGTCGGCCGCGAAACCGATGTGCCCTGGGCGGTGCAGTTTCCCCGCTACGACCGCATGGAAGGTCTCGCTCCGGTGTGGCGCCACCCGTCCCAACTCTACGAGTTCTCCATGGGCCTCGCCATCCTCGGCATCCTGTACCTGGTCGATCGCAAGACCGGCCGCGAAAAGCGTCCCCTGGGCCTCTTGGCCGCCCTGTTCCTGGTGCTCTATTTCTGCGGGCGCTTCCTCGTCGAGTTCGTCAAGGAGTACCAAAACCAAGACCCCGGCGGGTTGACCATCGGCCAGTACCTCTCCATCATCCCCTTTGCCGCGGGGCTCCTGCTCCTCGCCTGGGTGTTAAAAGCCCGCATCCCCACCAACGCGGGTGCCGAAGAGCGCATCGCAGCGGTGAACAAGCCCTTTGGTGGCAACGCCAGTGCCGAAACGCGTCCGCCCAAATCGGCAAAAGCCAAACCCAGCAAAACCAGCAAAAAGAAACGCCGCCGCTAAGGCATGCCCCACCCGCTGTGGGACGCGCCCCACAACTGGATGGCGTCCACAGACTCGGCTAAGGAGCGCTTGGGCCGGTAGCCCAAATCGGCGCGGATGCCCGCGTCATCTACCATGCAGACGTAGCGCAGGTAATCGACATAGGCCGGATGAAACTCCAACATGCGCAGTTTGTTCATGTGGCGCAGCGCGGGCTTGGCCAAGACGTGCGGCACCTGGATGGCGGTCTTCCCGAGCATCTGCACCAGTTGCGACAAGGGCAAACACCCCGCCCCCGCGACGTTGTACACGCCGCGCCGACCGCTCTGCAACGCCAGCAAGATGGCGTCGACGAGGTCCTCTTCGTGGATGAGCTGCACCATGGGATCGTAGCCCAAGAGCATGGGCACCGGAGAGAGGTGCAAGTAGCGGACAAAGGCGCTGCGGATGGCACCGGCGATGTGGGCGGGGCGCAGCACCAGGGTTTGGATGTCCGGGCGCTTCCACAAGAAGGTTTGCGCCATGATGTCGATGTCGCGAAAGGCGGAGAACTCCGGCGCCAGCAGCGGGGCATTTTCGCTCAAAAACTGGCTGTTCCCCGGACGAGCGCCGTAGACATCTCCGGCGGACAACACCAGCAAGCGCGACACGTTGTAGCGATCGCAATACTCGAGCAGGCGCGCAAAGTTCTCAATGGCGAAGGAAAACTGTTCGCCGTCCCCCAGCACAAACTGCGAACACCCGCCGATGTAGATCACCGTGTGGATGCCGCCGCGCCGGAAGAGGTTTCGCGTGTGCCGGCTCTTCAGCTCGCTCTGCCGGTGGGCGACGTCGGCGGGGCGCTGCAAGAAGGGGCGATCGTCGATGGCCACCACGGGCTGTGAGCGATGGAGCCGCCGCACCAGCAAGCGCCCAAAATGTCCCGCGGCACCGCAGATGGCGACAACGGCATTGTCTTTCGCGCGAGGTGACATCAAAAAAAGGCGTTCTTTCTCTGCTGGAGCAGGGACGCGATGCCCTGCTGAATGCAGCGTTTGGTGTCGTCGGCGTGCCGGTTCATCACCTCGTCGTCGTCGTCGGGGTCCCCCGCGAAGCAGCGCGCCTCGGCAAAGTGAATGCGGTATTTTACCGGCAGCGGCAAGATGCCCAGCAGCGGGATCCCCATGTGCGCCCACAGGGGAAAGGGGGGCATCTCCCACAGGTGCATGCCGTGCCGCCAATGCGCCAACGTGGGGTATTGCTCTTCGGAGCCCACCACGGAGACCGGCACAATGGGGATGTTTTGCGACATGGCCAGGCGCACAAAGCCCGAGCCAAAAGGCTTGAGGCGATAGGCCTCGAAGATGTTTTTTTGCACGCCCGCCATCCCCTCGGGGAAGGTGAGGATGGCCGCCCCCAACTGGAGCAGCCGCTTGGCGTTTTCGGGGGTGCCGATGGCGATGCCGACACGGGCGTACCACTTGGAGATAAAGGGCAACCGGTGCACCCAGCGGTCTACCAGGCTGCGGCACAAGCGCGGAGGCGTTGTCTCGAGCAACAGCGCCAAGGTGATCATCACGGCGTCGACGGGGATTTGCCCCGCGTGGTTGGCGACCAGCAGCACCGGCCCCTCGGGGATATTTTCGGTGCCCGTGATCTCGCAGCGAAAGTAGTAGCGGTAAAAAAAGGCGGCGGTGATGGCGGTCTTGCGCAACTGCTCCAAGTTCATGCCAAAGGGATCCGGCCCCTGGGAGGCCAGTCCCGACGAGACATATTCAATGCGGGCGCTGGCGTCGTCGTAAAAGCGGCGCATGTCGGCGACGATGTCGTTCGGTTTGTGAAAACCGGCGCGGTGCAGCGGATTGGGCATAAAGAATGAGGTCACCGGCACAGTCTGCGACGCAAGGGCAAAAAGTCAATCCAGCATCGCGTGGCGCGCACAAAAGGCGGCGCTTTTCGGCGCAGGTGCTGCGGATCGCGGTTCAGGTCTCCGGGGTGTGGCTGGTGCGTTCGGCGGGCGCCGGGGTGTGGCTGGTGCGCTCGGCGGGCGCCGGGACGGCCGAAGAGGTCTCGAGGGGCGCTGCGGATTCGTCGCTGTCTTTTTTGCGCGTGCGACGCGTCGGTGCGGCCGCCGGTTCGGGTTGCATGGCCAGTTCGATCTCCGCTTTGAGCTGCTGCGAAAAATGCGCCTTGTCTTCGCGCTCACGGGCAGCGGCTTCGGCGCGGCGCTCGGCGCGGATGGCCTCGATCTCGGCGGCGGTCATGTCCGCGCGGCCGTAGATGGCCTTCTCTCCCGGCGCCGAATAATCTATCCAATAAGCGCTGCGCTCACGGGTGTCCAAGTGGACAAACACCGAGTTGGGATAGTAGCCCACCCCGGCGTTTTTAAACTTGCGCAGTTCGCTGACCAACTTTTTGGTCGTCACGCCCGCGACGCGAAAATCCATGGCCTGCCCCTTGTTGTGGTAGGACTCGTTGCCCTTGCTCTTGGCCACCCGCTGCCCCGAAATAATCTCGAGGCGCTTGCCGGGAAACGCGTCGGCCACCTCTTGCATCATGTCGATCAATTTGGGGTGCAGCAAAAAAGGCATCTCCATGCCCACGGGACTGGAGAGGCGCGACAGGGCTTCCACGCCATCGGGGTTGGTGCGCCCATCGCAAAACTGCAGCGCGATTTTCTGCGTCTCATCGGTCCGCACTCGATAAAATTCCACCGCGGGTTTGTAGCAGGGCGGCGGGGGCACCAGTTCGATCTCTTTGTCAACGCCGGGGATCAAGATGCGTTGTCCGCTGCGGATACGATCGGGGTTTTGCAGCGAGGCGTTGGCCTTGACGATGGCGCGCACCGACACGCCGTACAGCTTGGCGATGCGGGTCAGGGTCAAGCCGTCGGGGATGGAGATAACGACGCCCGGAGATTTTTTGGCCCGAGCGCGCACAGGTGTCTCGCCGCTGTCCCGCCCCGGGATTTGCAAGACCGTCCCCGCCTGGATGCGGTCGGGGTTGTCGATGTCGTTGGCCTGCATCAAGTCCGCCGTGGTGACACCGTATTGCTGGGCGATGCCCCCCAAGAACTCGCCGTTTTGCACCAGGTGTGTCTCCGGCACAGCGGGAGCCGCCTTTCGAGACTTGGCGCCCTGCCCCACCTTATTGGGGGCCGGGGTGCGGTCCCCCACCGGCGCATGGCTGCGGGCAGACAACGCGGGAGCGGCCCCCTGTGGTTCGCGCGCGTGCACAGCAAAACTGTACGTCCACAATGTGGCTGCGACCAAGCACAGCAAGGTCATGCGTTCGTATTTTCGGTTGTTCATCATGTTCATGATTGGCGCTCCTCACTACCTGGATAGCGGAGCGGGAAATCGAATGTCAACAAAAGTGCCTAGATGTGTCTTAATGTAGGCTAAATGCGGTTTGGTGGCGATTTGGTGGCGGTTGGCAGCCGTTGTTTAGCGCCACGCAGCCAGCCAAGCGCGCAGCATTTCGGCCCAAATGTGGTTTTGGGTCGCCGCAGCCAAGGAGAGCGCGGCATCCCAATGGCGCCGGGCCGCGTGTTTTTGGCGCCGACCGGCCAAGACATTGCCCAGGAAGCCGTGCAAAATAATGAGGTCGAGCGCGTCGCCTCGTTGCTCGGCGCGCTGCAGCGCTTCTTGCAAATGCGCCACGCCTTCGTCGCTGCCAAAGTTCACCGCATCGATGTAATGAAGGAAGACGTCGATCCGCGCCAATTGCACGACATCTCCGGCCTCCAGCGCCATCTCCCGGGCGCGTTGGAAATACGAGAAGGCCTTCCGGTGGTCGTTTTGGGCAATCCACATTTCGCCCATGCGCCCTGCGATCAACATCGCGTCGAGGAGCCACTCCCCTTGCAGCGCGATCTGCAACGCCAACTCGCCCTGTGCGATGGCCTCGTCGCGCTTTTGCTGTGCCCAATACAGCCGTGCCCACACGCGGTGCAGGAGACACGGACGCCACGCGGTAGATGCCTGCGCATCGCGCTGCAGCGCCGCGCTTTCATCGAGCAGGGTTTGGGCGCGCGACACATCACCGCTCTCGGCCAGGACCATGGCCAGGTGCAGCCGGGCCGAAAACAGCCATTCCGGCGCATCGCTGGCGGTCGCCAGGGACAGGGCCGCTTCACACAGCGCCGCGGCCTGCGCCAATTCGCCGCGCTCCAGGTGCATTTGCGCCGTCGTCAAGCGGATGCCAACGCGCAGTGAGACGTCGCCCAGCGCATCGGCCACATTGGTTCCCTCGGCCAGTGT
This sequence comes from Myxococcales bacterium, assembly GCA_012522445.1. Classification (GTDB taxonomy): domain Bacteria; phylum Myxococcota_A; class Polyangia; order JAAYKL01; family JAAYKL01; genus JAAYKL01. Next base: position 19,908 of record JAAYKL010000001.1, read on the forward strand.
TTGCACCGCCGCCTCGCCCTGGTCGGTGCGGAACAAGGCGCTGCCCAGCACCTCGCAGAGCTGCACGATGGCCCGCTGGTCGCCTTCTTGCCGGGCCAACAGCAGGGCTTGCGGCATGATGTCGTTGGCGTGGGACACCGCGTTGAGGCGTTGCACCAAGCCGCCGACCGCGACATACAGTTCGAGGCGCAGCGCGGCATCGGCGTGGGCGTCACCAGCGAGGATGTCCAGCGCTTGCAAGCCCGACGCCAAGGCGGCCCGATAGGCGGTATTGCGGCGATGCTCCCTGAGGCACCGCAGCAAATGGGGGACGGCCTTCGCTGGCTCGCTGCTGCGCGCGTAATGCGATGCCACGGCCGCCACCGCCGCTTCATCGGGGCTGTCACCGCCGACCTCTTCGAGGGCCTGCGCGATGCCCAGGTGCGCGGTGTGCCGGTCTGGCAACGCCATGCTGTGGTACAGCGTGTCTTGCACGATGGGGACGGAAAAGGCGTACGCGCCATCGCCGTCATCGCGGAGGAACCCCATGTTTGTCAGTTGGGTCAACAAGCGCGCGACCTCGGCCTCGCTCATCTCGGTGATGCGCGACAACAAGACCGACGAGATGTTGGCGCCGACCACCGCCGCGTGCTGCAGAAAGGTCCAAATGGGCGCCGGCAACAGGTGCAGGCCCGCCAACACCACCGCGTGCCAGTGCAGGGGAATGTCTCGCCACATTTGGGACAAATGCGCGGCGGAATGCAGGCGTGTCTCCGATAACCCGCGATGGCGAAAAATTTGCAAGCACGCGTGCAGGCGCTGCGGATTGCCACCGCCGACGGTCAACAAGGCGCGCATGGCGGCCTCTTCGAAGACGTCGCCGTCGAGGTACGAGCGCACCAGCCGCCGGCTGTCTTCGTCGCTGAAGGGCGGCAGCGTCATGAAAGTAGCGTTGGGGCTGGTTTCGAAGCCATGCACACACCCGCTGCGAATGGCAAACGCCACCAGCACCGAGGCGCGCGGGATGTGGCGAGACAGATGGTGCAGCGCGCGCAGCGACGGGCCATCCAAGAAGTGCAGGTCGTCGACAAAGAGCACCGTCAAGCGATCGCGGCTCAATTGCCGCACAGCGCGCACCAGGGCCGACGGCAACCAGTGGCTCGGTTCGGGCACCGGGACGTCATCGGGAAGCGGCGCGCCCAGCAGGTTCATCACCGCCCACATCTCTTCGTCGGAAAGGGCGAGCTCGCGCAGCACCGCGAGGCGCGATGACAACGCCGCCACCGACATCGACGGCGCGGCCTCGATAATGCCGCGAAACAGCGCCGCCAGACCGGCATAGGCGACACCGCGCTGCCAGGGCTTGGCGCCGATGTGGTACCAGTTCACCCCGTGGCCCCCGGCCTCCAACCGGCGGCGCACCTCGAAGAGCACCCGCGTCTTGCCCACCCCCGCATCGCCGTCCAAGGCCACGACATGCCCCCGGCCTTGGCTCGCCCGCGCCAACTGTTCGCCGAGGGCGCGCAATGCCTCGCGGCGACCGATGAACTTCTTTCCCGACGCAGATGCGGTGCGGCAGGCCGTCAGCGCCATTTGCGGTACGGCGTCACCGCCAGCGTCGTCCTCGCCCCCTTCGGTCGCGCCGGTGTCCAGGGGATGCGCATCGAACAAGGACGCCATGCCGCTGGGCAGCGCACCGGCCAACGCGATGCTGTTTGGCGCCGATGAGGCCACCCGCTGCGCCCGCGTCACGAGCTCGCGCCACGCGGCGTCGCGCACCAGCTCCCCTGCGCGCATCGACACCGCGCCGTGGGCCAAGCCCATGGGCAACGAGGAGACATCGGCCAAGAAGTGAGACTCTCCCTGGGCGTCGCGCAGCGCAAACGCCGCCACAGCCGCCGACAGCAACGGCGTAGACACGCGGTGTGTCGCACCGAAGAGATAGACCAGCGCGCCCTCGGTGTCCGGCAACGGGGTGCCGCCGAACGAGGCCACAAAGGACTGCACCTGCGCAGCGTACGCTGTGCCGCGATGCGATGCGGGCAGGGACACGGACAGCGCCGCGATCCAGCGCCTCTCGGTCACCGGCAGCGGCGCCGCGGACAAGGCCCAAAAGGCGTCATCGACGGGGCTCGTCCACCCCGCGGCCCCCGAGAGCGAGGCGTCGGTTCCCCAGTAGTAAGCGCCGTCGTGGGAGGGAGAGGATGCCGAGGCAACCGCGTCGCCATCGCCATTGCTGAGCGCATCTGTTTCGGCGCTGTGCCGAAAGGGCTGGATGAAGGCGGCCACCCCATGGGCTCCCACGCGCGTCCCCGAGGCGTAGAGCCAGCCGAGCAGGGCCTCGTAAAAGGCGGCGGCGTCGGCATAGCGGTCGTCGGGGTTGGGCGCCAAGGCCCGCAAGACAATGTCGACCAGCTCGCGGGGGAGCTCGTTTTCGGCGGACGTGAGCATCGGGTAGTCGTGGGCGCGCATGCGGGTCTGGGCCGCTGCCGGGGTCAGCCCCTGAAAGGGATTGGCGTGGGTGAGCAGCTCGCAGAGCACGACGCCCAGCGAAAAGATGTCGACGCGAAAGTCTTGGGACGCGGCCTCGGCTTGTTCGGGCGCCATGTAGAAGTGCTTGCCCTGCACCCCCTGACCGCCGTCGGCGACAAAGCGCGCGCGCGCGATGCCGAAGTCGGTGACCTTCACCTCGCCTTCAAAAGAGATCAAGATGTTGTGGGGGCTGATGTCGCGGTGGACGATGTGCAAGGGCAGGAGATCGGCTCCGCGGCGTCGATGGGCGTAATCGAGGCCCTTGGCCACCTCTGCGGCGATGTAGACCGCGAGCTCGGCGGGCATGCGCACTTCTCGGGCCGCGCTGCGGCGCAACAAGGACGCCAAATCCAACCCCATCACGTACTCCATGGCGATGTAGTAGGCGTCGCCGGCCTTGCCGAGATCGAAGATTTGCACCACGTTGGCGTGGTTCAGCGAGACCGCGATTTTGGCCTCGTTGATGAACATCTCTACGAAGGCGTCGTTGTGCGAGTACATGGGCAAAATGCGCTTGATGACCAGCAGCTTTTCAAAGCCCTCCACCCCATAGGATTTGGCTTTAAAAACCTCGGCCATGCCGCCGCGGCCGATAAGTTCGAGCAGTTGGTATTTGCCGAAAATCAAGTGCGCACCCAAAGTGACTGAAACAGCATGTCCCTATCTAGCGCCGAACGCGGTTTGTGGCAAGCGACCCACACCGCTAAAATGCGCGTCGCCATCTCGCAGCGCGCCCGCAGCACACCCGCGCTTTTGAGATTGTCGAACACCCGATGTTAACAGTAGGATAGCGCGCCATGACCGAGAACAAACACGCACCCCTCAACACCCCCGACGCCCCGGCCACCGCCGCCGAAACTCCGGCCACCGCCGCCGTTCCTCCGGACACTGCCGCCGAAGCTCCGGCCACCGCCGCCGTTCCTCCGACCACCGCCGCCTTACAAGGCGAGCTGATGCGCCGCCCCTCCCCCACTTGGCTGCAAGTGCTCTTTGTGTTCACCGGCATCATCATCCTGCGCGCCCTGCTCCGGCTCTTCGCGCGTTACGCCCTGGGATGGCGCCGCACGGCCACCCTCGGCCTCAACGACGGAGTGCTCACCTTAAACGAAGAGTCCTCTCTGTTCGGCAAGCGCATCCGCGCCGCCACCACCGCCGCCCCCATCGCCCGGGCCCAGTCATTGCGCCTCGAAAACCGCAAGCGCTACCTCTACCTGCTCGTGGGCTTCGGCGGCCTGACCATCGGCATCTGGGTGGGCATTCAATTCATCGTCGACGGCCTCAACGCCGGTTATCCCTATCTCAGCCTCATCGGCGCGGGCATTGTCGCCGCCGGTGTCTTGCTGGACGCCCTGCTCTACATGCTCGTGCCCGCAGGCGAACACCGCACCCGCCTCTACGTGCAACTGGGCCGCTGGCAGCACGTAATGACAGGGCTCGACGCACAGGCCGCCGCGCAGTTCGTCCAGACCGCGGCCACCGCATGGACGCCGCAACGCTAGGCACTCCCCTCGCACCGCATCTCGCCGATGCGCTGTGCCGTCCCTTCGTCGCCGTAGTGGGCAAGGGAGGCAGTGGGCGCACCCTCTTGGCCGCTGCCTTGGCCCAGCACAATGCGCGCCGCCAACGCCGCACCCTGCTGTGCACCCAGAGCGCGCGTCACCCCTTTCGCATCGAGCAAACCCTGCCCCCCGGGCGCATTGAAGACTGCGAACCCCACCTCAGCGTGCTGCGCTCTTCCCCCAGACACGCCCGCGACGAGTACGTGCTACAAGTCTTGAAAAGCCCCAAGCTCTACCGCTTGTTTTTCACCAACCGCCACATCAACCATTTCTTCGACGCCATTCCCGGCCTGGCGGAGTGGGCCATTTTGGGCAAGGCCACCTGGCACGCGCTGCCCTCCACGCCAAAGGAAGAGCGCTACGACACCGTCATACTCGACGCGCCGGCCACCGGACACGGCCTGGACATGCTCAAGCTCTCCGACGTCATCGCCACCACCACCCCACGCGGCCGCATCCGCACCGAGGCCCTGGAGCGCACGGCCCTGCTGCGCGATCCCCAACGCTGCGCCATCATCCCCACGGCGCTGTTGGAAACCCTCGCCGTCAACGAAACCGTCGAGCTGGTCACCGAATTGAAAGCGCACCAATTTCCCACGCCCCTCGTCGTGGCCAACCGGGTGCTGGACGTCCTGTTTCACGCCGGAGACACCCCCTGTTCCGACGAGGCCCTCGCCCACCTCACCGCGCCGCAACCGCCGCCCTGGGCCCACGCCGCCGCCCTGCAATACAAGCGACACCAAGAGCAACGCGCCCAGCTCGACAAACTGCGCGCGGGCACGCAACTGCCCATCCGCGCCCTGCCCATCATCGACGTCGCGGGCTGCACCGAGTCGCGCCTCGACGCCGCACAACACTTCTTGCTGCACGGGACGCCTTCATAATCACCACCCCCGTCGCATCATCACCGTTCATATGTACGGGCGGTTCCTGTACGGGCGGTTTTTGCTCCATAATCACT
>JAAYKL010000028.1 GCA_012522445.1 Myxococcales bacterium
CGATAATCCCCGCGCTCCCGGCGAAAAGTACCCAAATTGCCAACATCGAAATAGTTGTTCGGTTCATGCCCGCTCCCCTCCTGTTGAGAACCCACGCGCGTTGCGCTCGTTCAAAGACAATATTGTAGTCCAAACGGTCGCCAAACGACACCGCAAAGACGGCGGTAACGGCGATTCGGCTGTTGGCACCGCAGGATTATCGAGCGGAATTAACAAATGAAATGAAGGGAATTACGAGGGGTGATGAAACGTGGAGCGATTACATGCAGGAGGGGCCGTCGGTGGGGCAGAGTGTCTTGCAACCAGCGGTGCAGTAGATGCACTTGTGGTAAGCATCGAGGATCGCCACAGCGGAGGCGTGGGTTGCTTTGCAAGCGTCGGTGCAGGACTGCCACTCGGGACCACCGGCCGCGTTACAAGGTTCGAGGCATGCTTCCAGGGCACCGCAGTCTGCGCTGTTGGTGCAGGCATCGGCTTCGGCCTTGCAGTCGTTGGCCATGGCGCAACCCCAGCAAGCTGGGCGGCCGTCGGCCTCATCGCCGTAGCATTTGGTAGATTCTTCGGCGCACGCGCCCACTGTAAACGCGCAGCCCTTGCCATTGGCGTCGGCCTTGCAGTCCACGGCGCAAGCGTCGCAGTAAATGCACTTCTGATAGGCTTCGAACAGGGGGAGGCCCGCAGCGTTGCTGGCCTTGCAGTTGTTGGAGCAAGTTTGCCATTCGTCGCCGGAGAGACCGTTACAGGTCGAGTTGCAGTCTTCCATAGCGGTGCAAGCGGCGTCGCCTTCGCAAGCGGCGATGTCAGCAGCGCACAGGGTGCTCATGGCGATGCCGTAGCAGCCCGAGCCGTCGCCTTCGGTACCGCCAGCTTCGTGGTCGTAGCACTTGCCAACCAGCGGCGTGACGCCCTGTGTCCCGGTGTTGGTATTGTTGTTGTTGTTGTTGGTATTGTTGTTGTCGTTATTGGTATTGTTATTGTCGTCGTTATTGGTCGGCGGTGGATTGATGTTGTTGTTGTTGTTGTTGTTGTCAGTCGGCGGTGGATTGATGTTGTTGTTATTGTCGTTGTTGGTGGTGTTGTTCGTGGTGTTGTTTTTATTTGGCGGGCGCGAAGAAGAATCATCGTCGTCGCCACAAGCCACCGCAAACACCGCAAGCCCGGCGAGAAGTGCCAAAATCATGAGAATGGAAAGTTTCGTTTTGTTCATGTCCTGCATCCTTTTCTGTTGAGAACCAACGCATTTTGCGTTCGTTCAAATATTAATCTTACGGTGTAATACCGCTTTTGTCGGTATCTGTGTCTGTGTCGGTGTCGGTGTCAGTGTCAGTACCGGTGTCGGTACCGGTGTCAGTGTCAGTACCGGTGTCGGTACCGGTGTCCGTGTCGGTACCGGTGTCGGTACCGGTGGCCGTGTCAGTACCGGTGTCCGTGTCAGTACCGGTGTCGGTACCGATGTCCGTGTCGGTATCGGAGTCTGTGTCTTCAGGTACCCAATCATCAGCGGGGATCAACTGCAAGTCGGCGATATAAACATCATAGGCCGTCACGGTTTCATCGAATTGCCAACTGATGCGCTTCAGGCGCGCCACATCCAGCTCGGTTAACGCAGTTGTCGGTCCATACCACGGGCGGTCGAACTCGCTCCACAGCAGCGATACCGTCATCCACTCGTCCGAGAGCGGCGCGCTGCCATTTTCGGCGTCATTGGGCAAAATGAGCATTTTGTTGAAACTACCCGTTGTCTCGGCAGCGGCACTGGCTGGAACATAATCGCCGCCTTCGCTCACGGGCTGGGTGTTGGATGCTTCCACGACAAAGCGGACGCGGTTTTTTCCCCTGGCAAAGTTGGTAGAGTCAATGCTGCCGCGGATGCGAAAAGAAATGCCTTTGTAAGCGCTGGCGTCGTAGCACGCTTCTGCTCCCGAGCCGAGAAAGCCCAACAAGAAGCCGGAAAACGTCGTGTTTTTGGCGTCGAAGAATCGCCCGATGCGTTGCCCGTCCTCTTCGATGCTCGTCATGGTTGCCCCGTCGGGATACAGCACCCACATGGGGGACTCGCGGCCATCGCGCGCCTCGGGCACAAAGGCCAACAAGCTGTCGGGGTCGATGCTTTCGGAAGCGGGGTGGCGCACGAAGTCGTCCAGAAGGGGATGTGTGCCCTGGGCCACAATGGTGTTGTCGTCGCAGACCGACGCGCCCGGCGTCGTTTTCTTGTCATCACCGCTATCGCTCTCTGTGTCGTCGCCATTCCCTTGCTTGTCGCTATCTTTTTTGCCGTCGATATCTTTGTCGCTGTCCTTGGCGCCGTCGTCTTTTTTGTCGCCTTTTTTGTCGTCGACGGGCGGTGCAGCCTTATCGTCGGAACCGCAAGCCACAAAGCCAAGCGCCCAAAAGGCCATGATGGAGAAAAGAAGAAATGCCGCGTGTCGATTTTTCATTTTGTCATTTCCTTAAATGTTACCTTACCTGTTCCAATACTAACGGAGCGCAACTCTCGTGTGCAACCGCGAAACAAAAAAGAACATACCTATCATCAAAAAGGAACATCGCCCCGCGCAGTGGCGGTATTAGCGATTGGCAGATGGGCGCTGAAACACAAAGCGCAACAGGCGCATCAAGGGGTCGTAAAACCGGTCGGCCACGCGCTCCTTCATCGGGATAATCGCGTTGTCGGTAATGCGGATGTTTTCGGGACAGACGTTGGTGCAGCACTTGGTAATGTTGCAGTATCCGATGCCCGCACGGTGTTTCAGGTCAGGGATGCGGTCTGCGGCATCTAGGGGATGCATCTCCAGCCCGGCGGTGAACTGAAAAAATCGCGGCCCGTCGAATTCGTCGAATTTTTGGTGGTCGCGCAACACGTGACAAACGTCTTGGCACAAAAAACACTCGATGCACTTGCGAAACTCCTGAATGCGCTCAACGTCTTCGTGCATCATGCGATGCGTGCCATCCGCGGCTTGCGGCGCAATGGGTTCGAAGGGGCGAATTTTCTCTTTGACCTGGTAATTCCAACGCACATCCGCCACCAAGTCCCGCACCGTGGGAAAGGTCCGCATGGGCTCAATCGATATGATTTCATCCGGCGAAAATGAATCCATGCGCGTCATGCACAGGAGCCGCGGCATGCCGTTGATTTCAGCGGAACAAGAGCCGCACTTTCCGGCCTTGCAGTTCCAGCGCACCGCCAGGTCATTGGCCTGCTCGGCCTGAATGCGGTGCACGCAATCCAGCACCACCATGCCCTCGCCCACTTCGGTTTCATAGCGCTCAAACGCGCCCTCTCCCCCCGAAGACGCATCGCCTTTGGTGCGCCAGATATCAAAACGCCGTTTGGGCTGTGATTGGTTTGTTTCCGACATCTCGTTCTTCTCCATATCGCCGTCGCCAAAAAGCGAAACAAGCTCTTCAGCGGTTGCGTTCAATAATCTCGCGCAGCGCTTCGCGCATCTCCAATACGGGCTCGCGGCGGATCTGCATCGCGCCATCATCGCCCTTGCGCACCACCAAATTGTACGTCGCGCCCTCGGCTGTTTTTTCGGGGCAGTCTTCGCGAAAATGAGCGCCCCGGCTCTCTTGACGCGCTAAGGCGGACAGCGCGATGGCCTCGGAGACCGTCAGCATGCAATGCAGATCCAACGCTGTGTGCCAACCGGAGTTGAACTCGCGATGCCCCGCCACCGCGACGTCTGCGTAGCGCTGTTTGAGTTCCGCGATTTTCGCCACGGCCTCCTCCATCTCGCCTTGGGTGCGCACGATGCCCACCCGATCTTGCATGACATCTTGCAACTCGTGATGCAGGGAAAACGCGTTCTCGCCACTGGCGCGCGCAAAGGGGCGTTCGATATCGCGCACAATGTCTTCGAGCTGCGCGGCATCGGGTTCTTTGTGTCCGTGTTCGGTCGCAAACGCCGCCGCATATTCGCCCGCGCGCTTGCCAAACACCAACAGGTCGGAGAGTGAATTGCCGCCGAGGCGATTGGCGCCGTGCAACCCCGCCGCCACCTCTCCGGCCGCGTACAAGCCGGGCACTGTCGACGATTGCGTCTCGCCGTCCACCGCCACGCCCCCCATCATGTAGTGCGTGGTGGGGCCCACTTCCATGCGCTCCGCCGTGATGTCTACGCCGGCCAGCTCTTTAAACTGGTGGTACATGCTGGGCAGCTTTTTGCGGATGTGCCCCGGCGCGTTGGCCATATTTTCGCGGATCCACGCGATGTCCAAATACACGCCGCCGTGGGGGGAGCCGCGCCCCGCCTTGATTTCGCGATTGATGCAGCGCGCCACGTGGTCACGTGTCAGGAGCTCTGGCGGGCGCAGGGCATCGCGATCGCCACAGACATAGCGCCACCCTTCCTCGGGGGTTGCAGCCACCTGCTGTCGGTAGTTTTCGGGAATGTCGTCGAACATAAAGCGACGGCCTTCGCTGTTGAGCAAAATGCCGCCCTCCCCGCGCACTCCCTCGGTAACGAGGATGCCGCGCACGCTCGGCGGCCACACCATGCCGGTGGGATGGAACTGCACAAACTCCATGTCGCGCAACTCCGCGCCGGCGTGATAGGCCAGCGAATGTCCGTCCCCCGTGCCCTCCCAACTGTTGCTCGTGATGCGGTAGGACTTGCCGACGCCCCCCGTGGCCAACACCACCGCGCCGGCCTTCCACAGGTGAAAGCGCCCGCGCTCGCGGTCGTAGCCCACGGCGCCCACCACGCGTTCGCCGCTCTTGAGCAGCGACACCACGGTCATCTCCATGTAGACCTGCATGCCGCAGTGCACGCCGTGGTCTTGCAACGTGCGGATGAGCTCCAGCCCCGTTCGATCGCCCACATGGGCCAGGCGGGGATAGCGATGACCGCCGAAGTTGCGCTGCAAAATGCGCCCGTCGCGCGTTCGGTCAAATACGGCGCCCCACGCTTCCAGTTCGCGCACGCGCTCTGGGGACTCCTTGGCGTGCAGCTCGGCCATCACCGGATTGTTGACATATTGCCCGCCGCGCATGGTGTCGGCGAAATGCACTTCCCAATTGTCGCGGTCATCGACAGTGCCCATGGCCGCCGCCATGCCGCCCTCCGCCATGACCGTGTGGGCTTTTCCGAGCAGCGATTTGCACACCACGCCCACGCGGGCGCCCCGGTTGGATGCCTCGATGGCCGCGCGCAACCCCGCGCCCCCCGCACCGATCACCAGGACATCGTGCTCGTAAATTTGAAAGAGATCGTAAACGCTCACAGGATCCTCCAATCGGTCCAGATGCCCATCGCGCACAGCCGGACGTACAGGTCGGCAAAGGCCACCCACACCAAGCTCACCCAGGCAAAAAACATGTGGCGCTCGTTGAGCCAGGTAACCAGGCGATAGCGCGCATAGGCGATGCGGTTGCGGCGCAACTGATTGCGTCCGCCGCCCACCAGGTGTCGCAGGCTGTGGCACCCCAGGGTGTAGGCCGCCAACAACAGCGTGTTGAGATTTAGGACCAGCGTGCCCACCGAAACGCCGAAGCCCACGGTGCCGTTGGTGTCGCGATAATGGGTCATGGCCACGATGCCCTCCCAGAGAAACAGAAAAACGTAAAAGAGGGCGACGTACAAAAAGTAGCGGTGAATGTTTTGCAAGATCAGCGGCAGCTTTTGTTCGCCGCGATAATTTTTGCCGCGCAGCGAGGGTTCGCCCACCGCACAGGAGATGGGATCGGCCCAAAAGGCTTTGTAATAGCTACCGCGGTAGTAGTAGCAGGTGAAGCGAAAACCCGCGGGAAAGGCCAAAATGAGCAGCGCCGGCGAATAGGGAATGAAAGATGGCCAAGACGCCGGGACCTCGCCAAACCAGGCAAAACCCGACTGGACACCGACGGGGTCGAACAAGACCGGCGAGCAAAACGGGGCCAGAAGCCGCTGAACGCCGAGCTTATCGATGGGGATGGCTCCGTCGGGTCCGACGGTTCCGACGGTGAAAAAGTACTGGGCCTCAAACGCCGCCCAAGTCGAGTACACGATGAAGGCGACAAGGGCCAAAAATACGATCAGGGGGGACAGCCACCACAGATCGGTGCGGCGCGTCTGCAAAAAAGCCCGCACTTGGGAAGGCGCCACGGGGGGGGTGAGCAACGGTTGATTCATTGAGCCATCTCCTGGTTTTGCAAAACGAGAACGCGCATCAGGGCAATGCGGCAGCGCAGTCCGCAATGTAAGTTGCGAGTTCCTCTGGGGTGTCGGCGAGAAAGTCGGGGCCTGCGGTTTGCAGTTGGCAGCGCGATTGAAAGCCCCAGGTTACGGCGGCCACGGGAATGCGACAGCGCCGCGAAGCCTCTACGTCCCGCACCTCATCGCCGACATAGATAATATGGTGGTGTTGCAGGTGTTGTTTTTTTAACACGCGGGACAAAACGCGGTGCTTGCCGAACAGGTTGGTGGCGCTGTGCACAAAGTCGAATAGCGCGTCGACGCGGTGGTGCCGCAAGCTCTGCAACACTGTGCGCCGCGTATTGGAAGTGACAATGCCCATGCGCAATCCCTGTGCCTTGATACGCTCCAGGAGTGCCGGGATGCCCTCGAACAGGTGCACGGAAGTGATGTCCTTCATCATCTCTGTGCGCCCGCGCGCCAACACCAACGGCAACATCGGAGCGGGGATCTCGAGACGGCGCATGATTTCGCGCAGCGACAGCGTGCGAAACTGCGACACTTCATGCTCTTCAACCATGCGAAAACCAAACACCGGCGCCAAGGCGTTGCTGATTTTCAGCGCCAGCCCAAAAGAGTCGACCAGTGTGCCGTCGAAATCAAAAATAATGGTGCAATCTTTCGCAGTCATAATTCAAAATTAGCGATATTTCCGCTCCTCTTCGGCGCCGCGGCCCCAGGCTATTTGTCACAATCAACGCCGCGGTGCAAGTCGGCAAGATGGCGTGCAAAAAAAACTTGTGCGAAGCGCGTCTTTGCGCATAATGCGTTTCGTTCTTTGCGCCACTTTGGCGCACGCCTTCTCTTTGGGGTTGTAGCTCAGCTGGGAGAGCGCCGCGTTCGCAATGCGGAGGTCGAGGGTTCGATCCCCTTCAACTCCACCAAAAGATTCAATCCATTTTTTTCGATGTTCGCGATCTGTCTCGCGGTGCGCTCAGCGGCGACGCGTCAACAGCGCATCGGCCATTTGTGTCATCAAGCGCACCAAGGGCGCGCGCTCGGCAGGCAGGACACCCAGCGCCTCCACCGCTTGTTGTGAGATCGCAGCAGCCCGCGCTCGCACGTCGCTCAGCGCACCGGAACGACGCACCGTCTGCGAAATTTGTTGGGCCACATCCACTACGTCTGCCGTCATCGTCAATTGCGTCAACAACGCCTGCATTTCGGGCGCGCGTTCCGCAGCGAGGATGACGGGCAAGGTCATTTTGCCCTGCGAAATATCCGCCAATAAGTCCTTGCCCAAATTTTGCGGCTGGCTATCGAAATCCAATACATCATCGATGAGCTGAAAAGCCGTTCCGAGGTGGCGCCCGAAGGTTCCCAAGGCCTGGCATGTTTCGGCGTGAGCACCGGCCGACATGGCGCCGACCAATGCCGAAAAATGAAACAGGCTAGAGGTTTTGCCGTTTACGATGGCAAAATAATCGGCTTCGGTGGCCTGCATCGAATTGCGCAACCCCAATTGCACAATTTCACCTTCCACCAGCTCGCGCAGCGTGGAGACGAGCAGTTGGAGATACGCCTTGGGAAAGTCCGCCATGATCTCCAGGCATTTCATGAGGGCGTAGTCGCCGCTGAGGATGGACAGGGCGTTGGTCCAGACTTTGCGCGCCGCGGGCACACCACGGCGCATGTCCCCTTCATCGATGACGTCGTCGTGCAGCAGTGAAGCGCTGTGCAGGAGTTCGCAGACAGTGGCCAACGCCACGGGCAAGGGCGCTTCAGAGCTCACAGCGCGCGCCGACAAAAGGCACAGTGCGGGGCGGATCCGTTTGCCACCCGCGTCCTGCATGTACGCCAGCACGTCGTCTACGGGAGTCGGTGCATCAACGGCGGCGCGGTCCAGCATCGCTTCAATGTCGCCAAATCCCGATGCAAAGAGTTGCGCAACCTGCGCCATCACATCGGTGACACTGCTTTCGATGCCGTTGTCTGCAGCGACGGTTTGTAGTGCTGCGAGGGGCTTCATTAGTTCCTCGCTCATGGTTGGAGTGTGAAACCGGTACGCCAAGAAGGGATCGAGCCTTCGACCTACGGATTAAGAGTCCGCTGCTCTACCTAGCTGAGCTATTGGCGCACATATTGTCAAAAGAGCACGCCCGGGGTGACTCGAACACCCGACCTGCGGATTCGAAGTCCGACGCTCTATCCAACTGAGCTACGGGCGCAAACACCAGACACACAAACAGGCGCGCTGAAAGTCAGTTCGCCGAGGGTGAGAAACGGGATTCGAACCCGCAACAACCGGTACCACAAACCGGTGCTCTACCATTGAACTATTCTCACCACATGGCCTGAGAAGCACGCGTGCTCCTCAAGCGAGACGGGATTATAGGCACCTTCGCATGCAAGGCAACTTTTTTTTGTCTCCTTTTTTTTGCCCGCCTTTTGGCCATCGCCCTCACCGATACAATTGTGTGCTAGACGCCGGTGGGCGTCACCAACCTTTTGCGCAAACGGTTTGAAACTCAGAAAAAAGCTGTTAGAGATTTGACCCAAACCCATGTGGGCTGCGCCCGCACAAGCCCATTTATTGCGAGCCACCATGAAACACCTTCACATCATTGCTCCCATCATCGTCGCGCTGCAACTCCTGGCGTTGACCGCTGTCGCTGCCGACCCCGAAGGTCCGCCAGCCATCTCCTCCCACGACGCCCCGGCACGCGCCGAAATGCCGGTGCTCACACTGGAAGCCTGTGTCGCCAAGGCCATCGCCAACAGCACCAAGCTCTCTGCCGAGCGCCACCGCCTAGCGGCCATGGAAGCCCAACGAAAACAACTGCAATGGTTTCCCTTCTCAATGATCGAACTCAGGGGCATGTTCACGATGGTGCCTGATAAGTGCGCCGATATGACAGGTGGCCTTCTAACGTCATGCGACAGCGACGGCGGCATCCCCAGCGATTACGACTTCAAAAATCGCACCTGGGGCCCCAGCTTCCACATCGGGCTCGACGTGACGCTGCCCATTCCCGTCTCCAAAAAAATGCACGCCGCCAACAAGGCCGTGCGCGCGGGCATCGCCGCCAAAGACGCCATGTTCCCCAAGATGACCGACGAAATTCGATACAACGTGCACCGCGCCTGGCACGCTGTCATTGGGGCCCGCGAAATGCTCTACACCTTGTCCGAAGGCTCTCGTCACCTGGCCAATGCCCGCACCCGACTCGAAGAGAACCTCGAAAAACAAGAGGGCACCGAGACCGAAGTCGACCTCATCAAATTGAAAGTCTTTGAAGCCCAACTCGCCGCCATGGTCACGCAGGCCGAACAAATCGAAAGGACCGCTCTCTCCGCCCTGGCCTTCCTCATCGGCGCCCCGAGCCGCGACGCCCTAAACCTGCCCGAAGACCCGCAAGAGATGCTCGGTTTCGAACTCCAAAGCCTGCAAGACTACCAGCAACAAGCCCTCGAGAATCGCCCTGAGTTCGAAGCCCTGCGCCACGTGGTCAAGGCCATGAACGCCAAGCTCGAGATGGCCCGCGCTGGCTTTGCCCCCGATGTGGCGCTCGTGGTGAACTGGCGCGGCGCCCACACCCCCGGCGTCACTGTCCGCGAACAAAAGCAAAGCAGCGATGGCACGGCCTACTACGACGACGCCTCCATCCCCTTTGTCTACCGCGACTCGTACAACTACGGCAGTTGGCTGCCGGGCATTGCGCTGGTGATGCGCTATCCGCTGGACATCGGCATGGATGTTCACCGCGTCAAAGAAGCCCGGGCGCAACTGGCGGCCACCATGCTCGATCAACAGCAAGCCATCGAAGGCATCCTCTTAGAAGTAGAAGCCACTTACATTGAGATCACCTCCATCGCTGCTGGCATCGACGCCTTGCACCAGGCGCGCCGCCTCGCCAAAGGCTGGATGGCCGCAGCCGTGCAAAACTACGCAACGGGTATCGGCAGTTCAAAAGATGTCAAAGACGCGCTAAAGGAGTACTTCGTCATCATGGCGCAGCTCCACCAAAAGATCAGCGAGTACAACATTGGTTTGGCGTCCCTGGAGCGCGTTACGGGGAGCCCCACACAGCCCATTGTCAATTGAAACATGAATATGCGGCGCCCCCTCTCGTCCATTGGTTACAATTGCATCGCCACCCCCAAGATGCGGGCGCCCAAGCCCTTTTAAGGAGAATCAACAAAATGAAAACTGCACACCGCATGGCCTTGCCGATCCTATTTTGCATCACCCTGATGGCCCAAAACGCCCTGGCCAACAACTCTCCCACTGCCTGGCTACAGTCGTTCGACAAAAAGCTGCAACCGCTGGTCAAAAACACCAAGCAAAACAACGCCAAAATTTTGCAGATTCTCAACCAGATGATGAACTTCGACGCGCTCTGCCGCGCCTCATTGGGCAATCACTGGGACGCGCGCACCGAGGCCGAGCAAAAAGAATTCAGCCAAACCCTGCGCGCCCTGATTGAAAAAAATGTCGTCAAGCGCTTGGGCGACACGACGGGCAAAAACGCCAACGCCATCTCCTACACCGGCGAAAAAATCAACGGTGACAATGCCACGGTGACCACCATTGTCCGCGACGGACAGGGACCGCGCGCCGCCGAATTTGAAATTGTCTACAAGCTGGCCAAAAAGGGCAACGCGTGGATTGTCGTCGACATGGACACCGACGGGGTCAGCCTCGTCTCCAATTACCGCTCTCAGTTTCACTCCATCATCACCAAGGAGGGCTTTGACAAGCTCATGCAAAAAATGAAGGACAAGCTCGCCGAGTAATCCCCCTCCCCCGCACCGTCATCCCCTTAAAATCGCGTTTCCGCCCGGTATTATGGCGCCACCACAAAAGGTTGTAGCCACGGGTCGACGACGCAAAAGGCCAACGCGAACAAAATGGCCGGGATGAAATTGGCGGTGCTGATGCGCTTGATTTGCAGCAAGTTGAAGCCAATCATCAAAATCAACACGCCGCCCACGCCCTTGATTTCGGAGAGCATTAAATCGGTGATTACAGGAGCCACCCAAGTCGCTCCCAAAGTCAACGCGCCCTGATACAGCAGCACAACCAGCGCCGAAAACGCGACGCCCAACCCCATGGTGGCGGCCAACAAAATCGCGACGAAACCGTCCATGGCCGACTTGATGAGCAGGAGGTCGTACTTGCCCTCCATGCCCGCTTGCAGGCACCCGAGAATGGTCATGGCGCCGACGCAAAACAACACGGACGCATCGAGAAATCCCCGGGCAAAGCGCGCCCCGTTTTCGCCCTCGCCCGCCGCATCGAGTCGCGCGACCCAAGGAATGCGCACAGACCAACCGCGCAACACATTGCCCAATTTTAAAATTCCCCCCTCGATATTTAGCCATGTGCCCACCAGCCCCCCCAGCACGAGCGACAAGACGAGGTACAGCATGCGCGCAGTGGCCAACCCCATGGAGAACCCGATGAGCAGCGTCGCCAGGCCGATGGCGGTGTACACCACCTCGCTCATCCGCGCGTGGATGCGCGTTTTGAAAAGCAGCCCCAGCAGAGAGCCGAAAAATACAGCAGCAGCGTTGATATATACAGCTATCACAGGATGCCTTTCGGGAAGCGCGATGACGCCGATGACGCCCCTGGGAATCAGGAGTCGGTGCGGCTCCACTCTTCGCAAAGACCCGCCAGGGGTACGACAATCACTTTGCGCTTGTGGAACGCGTGATAGGCCAACAGCGCAAGGGCGGCCAACGCCAGCAGTCCAACGAGCGCGGACAAGAAATTAAAGGCGATGCCGACGAACGGGATCATCGACAAAAAGCGGGTCGCCATGTGGGTGGTGAACCACACGCCCCATACCAACGAGGAAAGACAAGCACAGTGGCGGATGAAAAGGCTCCGTTTTTCCAAGAAGATGAACACAAAGCCAAACAAGCTCGCCAAGAGCGCCGCCTGTCGCAGCGACAACTTCACGCTGTGCGGCTCATCTACAGCAGATTCAATTTTGTAAAACCGGGATATGGGCATGCGCGTGCAACACTTTCTGCGCCAAAAAATCACACTCCCCCAAGGGACACCTGCGCAAGAGGCACCAAAAAACATCGAATGCGCACAATGGTCAATAGGGATTTAAACCGCTGGGTATCGTGTCGGAGTCTATTTCGTCTTCGGTTTTTTTGCCGGTATCCTCGGGCGGTGGGTCATCTGCTGGGCAAAGGAATTGCTGGCAAGAAGCCAGTTCGTCAAAGGCGCAAACTTCTGTTTTCCCCTTCATATTGGCCACGCGCTGGCACTGTTCGGGGGTGCCGAGTTTGTCGATATCGGCAACGCAGGCATCCACTTGGACCGCGGTGAATTCGCTCTCGATCTTTCGCGTGCGGCAAAATTCCCGGTAGTACATGGTGCAGCCGGAAACATCAAACGACGCATCGCAGCGGTGGCGCAACTCACAGCGCGCCGTTTCGACATCTATGCATTCGTCGTAGTGGGTGAGATCGCCCATACAGGCGGTAACCAACGCCGCAGCAGAGACGGCAAACCAAGTGAAGGCAAAGCGTTTCATAAGCGCAACGTAAAGAAGAACAGCATCGCGGGTCAAGAAAGCGACAAAACAATGTGTCGGCCTACACAGAACACGCGCCTGCGTTGCGGCTACGGCTCGAGTTTGTAGCCGATTTGGCGCACCGTCACGATGTGCTTGGGCTTGGCGGGATTGCGTTCAATTTTTTGGCGCAGCGAAACAACGAAGTTATCGACGGTGCGGGTGGTGCCGTCGAAGTCATATCCCCAAACCGCATTTAAAATCGACTCGCGATCAAACGGACGTCCCGGAGCGCGCGCCAGCAGCAACAACAAATCAAATTCTTTGGCCGACAATTCGACGGGCGCGTCACCAAGCGTCACCTTGCGGTGCAAGGGGTCGATGGACACCTCGCCAAAGGCAATGGGCGCATCGTTTTTTTCGAACCGCCGATGGCGCCGCAGCAGGGCATCTACGCGGGCCAACAGCTCGCGCAACTCAAACGGCTTGGTCACGTAATCATCTGCGCCGAGTTCCAAGGCTTCTACCTTTTGCTCGATTTTTTCTCTGGCGCTGAGCACCAACACCGGGACGATGCGGTTGCGTGAGCGCAGCTCCGACAAGATGTCCAAGCCGCTAAACCCCGGCAGCATAATGTCCAAAATGATCAAATCGGGATGGGCGTCAAAGGCCATGCGCATCGCCTCGTCGCCATCGTTGGCGCTGAGCACGCGGTATCCCTGCAGTTTCAAATTCAACACCAATCCATCGCGCACAGAGCGGTCGTCTTCAACAATGAGAATGGTCTCCAGCTTGTTGTTCTCAGTCATTCGCCTGCCCTTTGCCGTTCTCCCCCAAGGTTGTATCCCGGAAAGTGCACCATAAAATCGGTGCCGCGCCCCAGGGTGCTTTCGACAAAAATTTGTGCGCGATGCTGCAGAACATGGTGACGCACAATGGCCAACCCCAATCCCGCACCAGCGGCCTTGCCCCGCAAACGAGAATCGATGCGGTAAAAAGGATCGAAGATTTTGCCCACTTCATTGCGTGGCATGCCGATGCCGTTGTCCGACACCCGCAGCTCCACACCGCCGTCAACATCGGCGAGCGCCACGCGAATGCGTTTGTCATTCCCGGTATACTTGTAGGCATTGACCAACAAATTGAGCACCAATGACAAAACCCCTTCTACGTCGTGCTGCACCGGTGTGTCGCTCTGCACATCGACCGTAAGCGTCACTTCATCGGGGGCCAGCATGCGGCCAAAACGCTCCACCGCCCCTAGCACCGCATTGCTCATCGGCTCGACCACGGTGACCGCTACCTCGCGATCCCTCGAGGCAGCGCGCCACGTCAAGACGCGATCTATGGAGGACTCCAGCCACTCGGTTTCGCGCACAATGGTTTCCGCGCTCTGGCGGATCAAGTCGGGAGATGTGTCCAGCCGCCCCATCTGCAGCGTTTGCGCGTACATGCGAATGGCGGTGAGCGGAGTGCGCAGCTCGTGCGTCATGTTGGACAGTAAGTCGGCCTGCTGTCGGGCCAAGCGATTGCGACGTCCCAACAACACCGTTACCACTGTGGCACCGCCCAACGCCGCTGCGGTAAAGCAGATAATCAGTACGCCAAAGAGCGTTGACTCGGAAGAGCGTCCCAGCGCAATGGCGACAATCCCCACCGACGTAGACAGCAACACCGGCACCAACACCCCCACGGCCGTCGCGACAATGGCCCCGGTGAGGCTAAAACTCCGCCGGGATTTGTGAACCGGAACACGGGCACGCTGGTCCATGGCAACCCTTTCTCAGCAGGTGCGATGTCGGATTATTTTGCGCGGCGCCACCTGAACCCAAACCAGAGCAGCAACGCGAAAAAGAGGCTCGGCCCCATCGGAAAAGAAGCGCTGCGTCCCGGCACAGCGCAATCACAGCCGCTGTCCAGGTATTTGTCTTCGCCCGAAACGTTGAGCACGACGTCCACCGTGGCGCGCTGCCCCGCTCCCTCCAGCGGCATGTCGTTGTCGTCGACACGGGTCGCCAGCAAGCGCAACACATAGCGACCGCTCAGGCTCGCCGCAAAGGTTGGGCTTTTGTCCACGTACTTGGTGCGCTCCTTGTCGCCGGACTTCACCACTGTTTTTTCGACGGGATAAACATACTCGTGGGCTGTGCTGCAAGACACCACGCCCGCAGCGTTTTCCAACACAATGCCCTCGGGATCGCCGGAGATCAGCACCCACTGATAAGCGATGCGCGCGTTTTCCAAGTTGGCAAAGAGGCGCAGCCGCTGCGGATCGAATTGGGTGTAAGCGGCGACAATCCCCGGCGAATACACCTGCAAGTCTGCGGTGGTCAAGTCGAGGCAGTTGGCGACGTCTCCCAAAACGACATAGCAATTGGTGAGCGCCCACTCTCCTGCGGACAGCGGTTGGGAAAAGTCGAAATCGCAGATATCGCCGATGCGATTTTTGTCATGATCGGTCTGATCGGGATTGTGCAACACCGCCAGCCATTGCGCGTCGGTCCAATCGGCAACATCAATCGGGTCGAGGCCTTGGGGAATGGCCACCGACGCGTTGTGATTTTCGACGGCAGCCAAAAACGCGTAGTAAGCGCAGTTGTCGTGGATATCGGCAACGCCGTCGCCATCGGTGTCGGGATCGCAGGCGTCGCCCACGCCGTCGCCATCCATGTCGCGCTGGTCGGGGTTGTGCACAAATCGGCAGTTGTCGAGCGGCACAGACTGGCCGTCGATGTAGACAAAATCATTAATGCCATCCCCATCGGAGTCGCCCGCACAAGAGGGGGCGGTGAGGTCGACGGTGCCATCATCGATTTGAATTTCGGGATCAAACGGGCAGGCGTCTTCCTCGTTGGGCACCCCATCGCCATCGATGTCGGGATCGCAGGCGTCGCCCACGCCGTCGCCATCCATGTCGCGTTGGTCGGGATTGTACACCAGTGGACAATTGTCGTGTTCGTTGAGGATGAGATCGCCGTCGATGTCGGGATCACAGGCATCGCCCACACCGTCGCGATCCATATCGCCTTGGTCGGGGTTGTGTACCAGCGGGCAGTTGTCGCAGACATCGCCGATGCCGTCGCCATCCACATCTGAGTTCGTCGTGTCGTAATGATATGGGCACAAATCGACCAGCGCTTCATCCGCGCAATTTTCTGCGTCATCACACAGGCCGTCTCCGTCCCAATCCCCCTGAGACAAGTATCCAGTGGCATGCGGATGACAAATATTTTCAGCGCTGACAGGTACGGCAAGCAGGGCTGCGCAAGCCAAGAACCCTGTTGATAAAAGGAAGATTCGGTACATTCTGTTGGCACTCCTCGTCTGCAGAAGACTGTGCATCGCACTTAGTAAAAAAGACACGCGCTGGCAAAGAGTTTATCCCCTGCCCCGCGCATTTTCGCCGCGAAGCGCCGATTTCACACCACATTTCACAACGCATCCACTATACTGCGCCAGTGGAAAAAAACTTCTTTACTCATATGCTGAGCACGCGCCTTGGGATCTCGTTTTTGCTGTTGTTCGCCGCGCTGGGCGGATGCGACGATGCGACAGATGACGCCGCCAAGTACGACGACGAACGCGACGCCTGTGTGGCGCGCATCAACGCCTTTCGCGACACCCTCGACCTGCCCCCCTTGGAGCGCTGGCGAGATGGCGAGCGCTGTGCCGACGACGAAGCCAAAGCTGACAGCAAAACCAAGCGCGCCCACAGCGCATTTGGCTCTTGTGGCGAGCGCGCGCAAAACGAATGCCCGGGATGGGGCAGCCTCGAACAAGTGATCTCCGGCTGTCTGCAAATGATGTGGGACGAAGGCCCCGGAGAGCCCTATTCCGAACACGGGCATTTCCTCAACATGTCCAATACTTCCTACACCAGTGTTGCTTGCGGGTTTCACGTCACAGACGACGGCGCTGTTTGGGCCGTGCAAAACTTTAAATAACCCACCCCTGTTTTTCGCGAGCCCATCGGCGCACCCCATCGGCGAAGAGCATCTTGCCAACCCCCATTGATTCGGCCACACTCGGGAAATGAAACACTGGAACCATGTGGATGAAACTGCGAAATTCCTAGCCCAAACCCTCGGGCCACCTCCCCGCGTTGCCATCATACTGGGCTCGGGTTTGAGCGATGTCGGCGCGGCGCTCAGCGATGCGCGCACCGTCGCATTTCACGAGATCCCCCACTGGCCACCCTCCACCGTGGCAGGACACCCCGGCACCTTGCGTTGTGGACACCTCGCCGACACCCCAGTCGCCCTCCAGCTCGGCCGCGTCCACTTTTACGAGGGTCACTCGCCCGCCGACGTCGTCCTACCAATTCGCGCCCTCGTCACCTGGGGGGTCACCAACATCATTTTGACCAACGCCGCCGGTGGCATTAACGAAGACCACAAACCCGGCAGCCTGATGCTCATCGAAGACCACCTCAATTTAACGGGGCAAAACCCCTTGCTGGGGCCCAACGACGACCAGCGCGGACCGCGTTTCCCCGACATGAGCGAAATCTACGACCGCGCTTTGCGCGACCACGCCATGGCAGCCGCAGCGCAATTGAACATCTCACTTCACGTGGGCGTGTACGCGGGGCTCACCGGTCCCTCTTATGAAACCCCCGCCGAAATCCGCATGCTGCGTCGCTTGGGCGCCGATGCCGTAGGCATGTCCACCGTACTCGAAGCCATCGCCGCGCATCACATGGGCGCGCGCGTTCTCGGCATCTCCAGCATCACCAACGCCGCCGCGGGGCTCGCCACGGCCCCCTTATCCCACGACGACGTCCAACTGTTTGCGGCACGCGCCGCCGAAAACCTGGCCCGCCTCCTCGCCGCACTGCTCACACGCCTTGGGAGTTGATGCCATGCCAACCCCCATCCCCGAACCCATTTTAGAAGCGCTCATCGAAGCGGCCCATCGCGCCCGACAAAATGCCCACGCGCCCTACTCGCAGTACTTGGTGGGGGCAGCGGTCTGGGCCAACCAACAAATCTTCGCAGGCTGCAATGTCGAAAACGCCGCCTATCCAGTGGGCATCTGTGCCGAGCGCGGTGCTTTGGCCGCTGCCGTTGCCCACGGCGCCACCGCCATCGACGCCCTCGTCATCGTCGCCCAGGACGCCGCATCTCCCTGCGGCATGTGTCGCCAAGCCATCGCCGAATTCGGTCCGCGCATCCCGGTGTGTCTGGTCAGCGCCACCGATGGCACGCGCATCCATACGGACATGGGCACCTTGCTCCCCATGCAGTTTTCACTGTCAACAGCACCACCATGAAAACAGCCCTGCACGTGCACGTCCTTTGCTGGTTGTTCATCGCGGCTACCGCCCTGGCCTGCAGCGAGGAGCCCCACAACACCTACGCGCTCTGGCAACGCCACGAACACCCCGACGATCGCTTCCACCTCTATCTCCTCAGCCCCCCCTGGAAAGCCGCCGCTGAATCGACCCCTCCACACCCCCAATTTCTCCTCGAACCCCTGCCGTACAAGCCCGCCAAAGGCCCTGCGGCCACGATGCGCGCCGAGGCCTGGTGGGCGCCATCCACGAAGTCCACCGCGCAGCTCTCCGCGCGCCTGACACACTGGCAAAGCAAGGGCTACACCCTCGTCGACAAAGGCGAGAACCACAATGCGTTTTACCAAAAAGGCCTCGCATTGCAGATGGCCGCGCCGCCCTTCTGGGTCCGCGAGGTTTATTTCGACACGGCCAAAGGCACCGCCACGTTGTCTATTTGGGGACGCAGCGCCGCATATACCGATGACGTAGACGCCATGCTGGACGGCTTCGGTCCGCCCAAGGCAGGTGCGCGGTGAATACCTTGGCCCGGTTTTGCCTCTTCTTTCTCCCCATTTTTTTGCACACGCTCATCGCGTTGCACGCCGATACGGTCCGCTGTCCTGTTTGCGGACAAGAGTTTGATGATTCCGTGGTCGAGTGTCCCAATGACGGCACAAACCTCGCCACCGAAGGGCGCAAGGTCATCCACGCCGAGCGCCCCCTCCCCCGCGACACCGACGATGTCCCCGCCACCGATGCCGACACGCCAGATGATGGCGCGCGCTACAAACGCCCAGATGTCTCGGGAACACGCCGCCGCACCACCGCGGTGGCCGACGACGACGACCCGCTCCCTGCGGAGCGCTCTGATCGCAAACGCCGCCTCGGCAGCGAACGCCGCCCCGGAGATACCCGCAACGAAGAACAGCGCCAGCGGGCCGCCCGCGAACGCCAGGAGCGCGAGCAATTTACCGCCGCAAATGAGGCCATCTGGCGGGAGTATGCACAAGCGCAGGAGGCCTGGCAAAACACCCAACGCCTGGCCGCCGAGGAAGCAGAGACCGAGCGGAGACGCGAGGCCGAAAAACAATGGAATGCACTGTGGCGGCGCGGCGCGCCCCTCACCTCCTTGGGCGCGCGCTTGTGGTGGATGAAAGAGGGAAATAGCCCCGGCCCAACCTACGGTGCCGAACTGGGCGCCAACATATTGCGCGATCGCATTCGCCTGGGGCTCTCATCCTTTTTGGGGACGCGCGCATTGACCACACGCCACGAGTTTGTCTTCTTCGAGTCGCTCAATGTGGGCTTGCAATACCCTTGGCGTTTTGCGCCCTGGGTGGTAGCGCGCATGGGAATCGGTGCCACCGTGGCCCACCGCTTCGGCAACCACACTCCTTATCTCTTGCGCGGCTTTGGCGTAGAAGCGGGCATCGACTGCCGCATACACCCCCACTTTGTGCTGTCGCCATCGCTGGGCTTTATGCATTACGGCATACAGGATGCCAACTGGAACACCGCCGCGTTTCAATTGGCCATCGGATTTTAATTCTGGAGGTCGCTTGATCCCAAACGACAAAATCGCCGAAATCCGCGAACGCGCCGACATCGTTGAAATCATCAGCGAATATGTATCCCTGACAAGAGCTGGGGCCAACTTCAAATCCGTCTGCCCCTTTCACGCCGACAGCGATCCGTCTTTCAACGTCAACCCAGCGCGACAGTTTTTTCATTGTTTTGGCTGCGGGGTTTCCGGCGATGTGTTTTCATTTTTACAGCGCATCGAAGGATTGCAATTTGTCGAAGCCGCACGGCGATTGGCCGATCGATACAGCATTGAACTGCCCGTCCACCAAGTCTCGAACGCGGCACGCACCGCCCGTGAACGCGAAAACGAAGAGCGTGCCCGACGCCTCCACATCCTCGAAAGCGCCACCCAGTTTTTCGAAGATTTCCTTCACGCACCGAACGGCGCTCCGGGACGCGACTTCCTCGAAAAGCGCCACATCTCCATGGATGCGGCCCGCCGCTTTCGCCTCGGCTTTGCCCCGGATGCTTGGCAAGACCTCATCGAACACATGGCCAAACAGCGCATCTCCCTAAAGGAACTCATCGACGTTGGGCTGGCCCTGCCGCGCAAAAACGCCTCGGGCGGCTACGACCGCTTTCGCAACCGCCTGGTGTTCCCCATCCTCGCCTCCGCCGGACATCCCATTGCTTTCTCAGCGCGGGCCATGCCCGGAGACGACTCTGGTGCGAAATACATCAACTCCCCGGAGACGCGCGAGTACACCAAGGGGAAAGTGCTCTTTGGGCTGCACCAAGCGCGCGTGGCCCTGAGCAAGCACCGGGAGGGCATCCTCGTCGAAGGCAATTTTGACGTGGTGGCCATGTCGAGCGCGGGGTTCGAAAACGTCGTCGCACCGCTGGGAACAGCCTTTACCGCCGATCACGCCGCCTTGTTGCGGAGGCGCGTTGAAAAAATCACCGTGATGTTCGACGGCGATCGCGCAGGCCTCACCGCCGCCGCTCGCTCCTTTCTCGTTCTCGCCAAAGCCGGCCTCGCAGCTTACACCGCGCCGCTGCCACCGGGCGAAGACCCCGACTCGCTCTTGCAAACCCAAGGACCGGAGGCCGTCGCAGCGCTGCTCAAAAATCCCCGGGGATTGCTCGACGAAATCATCCGCTCCTCGGCCCACGCCTCCGATGGCTCCGCACAGGATGTGGCACGTCGCGTGGCGCGCCTCGCCGCCTATCTCGACGCGCTTCCCACCCCCATGGAGCGAGATATATATCGCCAAAAGATCGCCGCTTCCTTTCAGTTGGATCCCTCGCTGGTGTTTCGATACCTGCGCACGGATACCCCGCCGGTCCCCGCTGCGTCTGCTGCCAAGGCCAGCGAGCCCGGCACCCTCGAAGAGCGCGAAATCATCGGACTGATGCTAGATGTTCCCGAGCTCACCCCCACCATCGAAGAGATCGGCGTGTTGGTGTACTTTCACACCGAACCCCTGCGAAAAATTGCCAACCACCTGCTGTACGCCAAACACAGCACCAGCTCTGAAGTGGCCAACATTATGAATCAGGACGATGGGACCCCAGAGATGCGCTGGTTTGCCCAGCGAGCCCTCCACCGGATTTATACCAACGAGGATACCGGCCAGCAGGCGTTGCGGGATGTTCACGCGCGCATGCAAGAGCAGCGCATGGCCCAGCAAGTCGCCGAAATAGACCGGCAAATCAACCGCGCCAAACAGCAACGCGACGACATGATGGTGTTTTCGCTATTAAAGAAACGCGCCGAAATACAGAAAGAAATGCAGGAAATACGCCTAGCTTTTGACAAAACACATTTCAAGCATTAAAGGCACTCTGAAGGAAGTGTGCATGAAAAACAACAACGATCAAAAACAGTCTGTACAGCAACTCATCGAACTGGGCAAAGCCAAGGGCTTTCTCACCTACGAAGAAGTCAACAAGTTCCTGCCCGAAGATTCTGTTTCCACCGATGAAATCGATGAATTGCTCGACACGCTAAATAAAGAACAAATCGACGTCATCGATCACAAAGAGAAAAAACACGCCAAGCCCCAATCCGATGACCCCGACAGCCCCGATCGATTCTTCACGCCAGAGATCAGCGACACCAAGGAAAGCAGCCAGTTTTCAAAAACGAACGATCCGGTGCGGATGTATCTGCGCAAGATGGGCTCGGTTTGCCTGCTCACCCGAGAAGGCGAAGTCGAAATCGCAAAGCGCATCGAACAGGGGGACCAACAAGTCCTCGACGTCATTTTGCATTCCAACATTTCTGTGCCCGACATCATCGGTTTCGTCGACGCTGCCACCGAAATGCTCGCCGCAGCCTGCGATCCCGACGACAGCGATGAAGACGACGACGATGACGACGATGACGATGTGGGCACCACCACCACCACGCTCTCCTCTGACGACGATGACGACGACGCCAGCGAGGCCGAAAGCTTTTCCAACTTCGAAGAAAACGAAGTCTCCACCGAAGAGGCTGACCGGCGCTTTATCGATAACATCGAAATTCTCAAAGAGCTCAACATCGAAATTCAAAAATGCTCCGACATGTTGCGCGGCTCTCACAAACTCACCGAAAAGAAGCGCGACCAACTCAAAGCCCACATGTTGGAGATGCAGCTCAAAAAGAAGAACCTGCTGGTGGCGCAAAGTGTGAGCAAAAACCAAATCCAACGCGTGGTCACGCGGATGAAGAGCTACATCCGCCGTGTCGAAACAGCCGAGGCCGAAATCCACGCCTGCGAAAAAGCCACGGGGATGACCTCCCGCGACATCCGCCGCGTTGTGCGCGAACACAACGCCGGAAAAACCATCGACCCCAAGACGCGCAAAATTATTGACGAACTACAGGCCATCGACGAGCGCATCCGGCTCTCGGAAAAAAACCTGCGCAACGTCGAAGAAGAGGTCAACCTCGACCTCAAAACACTGCGCGAAATTTACCAGCGCATCCACGAAGGCGAACGCCGGGCCGAACGCGCCAAAGCCGACTTGGTCGAAGCCAACTTGCGCTTGGTCGTCTCCATCGCCAAAAAATACACCAACCGCGGCCTGCAATTTCTCGATTTGATTCAAGAGGGCAACATCGGCCTCATGAAAGCCGTCGATAAATTCGAATATCGCCGCGGCTACAAATTCTCCACCTATGCCACGTGGTGGATTCGCCAAGCCATCACCCGGGCCATCGCCGATCAGGCGCGCACGATCCGCATTCCCGTTCACATGATCGAAACCATCAACAAGCTCATCCGCACCAGCCGTTATCTCGTGCAGGAGATGGGCCGCGAACCCACGCCAGAGGAAATTGCCGAACGCATGGAGCTCCCCCTCGACAAAGTGCGCAAGGTCCTCAAAATCGCCAAAGAACCCATCAGCCTCGAGACCCCCATCGGCGAAGAAGAAGACAGCCATCTCGGCGACTTCATCGAAGACAAGGGCGTGGTCTCGCCGGCCGATGCCGTGATCGGACTCAACCTCTCAGAGCAGACCCGGCGCGTGCTCAAAACCCTGACCCCCCGCGAAGAAAAAGTACTGCGCATGCGCTTTGGCATTGGCGAGAAATCCGATCACACCCTCGAAGAGGTCGGCCAAGACTTTGAGGTCACCCGTGAACGCATCCGCCAAATTGAGGCCAAGGCCCTGCGAAAATTGCGCCACTCCTCCCGCTCCAAACACCTCAAGAGCTTTATCGAATCTTAGTCCGCCACGCCTCTTTCCGCGCTGCGCTGCGCAGCAATTGCCAACGCAACACAGGGCCGCCTCAGCCATCACAGCATTACATTGTTGAAAGGTGGATACGAGAGGTGTGACAGGAGAACGCTTAGGCTTAGGACTTCTTGGGAACGCCTTCGCCGTAATAATCGAGGCCCAGGTGGGTGATGAGGTCTTCTCCGGCCATCCAGCGCAGGGTGTTTTTGAATTTGACCTTTTGAATGAACAGGTCGTGTTCGGGATACAAGCCGGTGGCGGTTTGGGGCGTCTTGTAAAAGAAGCTCAACCACTCTTGCACGCCGTAGAAACCTGCCCGCGCGGCCAGATCGGTGAACACCGCCAAATCCGCTACGATGGGCGCCGCAAGAATGGAATCGCGGCAGAGGAAGTCGACCTTGATCTGCATGGGATAGCCGAGCCATCCAAAGATATCGATGTTGTCCCAACCCTCTTTTTCATCGCCGCGCGGCGGGTAATAGTTGATCCGCACTTTGTGATAAATATCGCTAAAGAGTTCGGGGTACACTTTTTCGTTAAAAATGGGGGGCAACACGCCCGCCTTGGAGACCTCTTTGGATTTGAATGAACCGGGATCGTCCAACACCTCCCCGTCTCGGTTGCCGAGGATGTTGGTGGAAAACCATCCCTTCACTCCCAGCAAGCGGTTGGCCAGTCCGGGCGCGATAATGGTTTTCATCAACGTTTGCCCTGTCTTGAAATCCTTGCCAGAGATGGGGGTCTTCATGCGGTGCGACAACTCCACCATGGCGGGGATGTCCACGGTCAGGTTGGGCGCGCCATTGGCGTATCCCGCTTTTTCCATCAACGCGGCGTACGCGTAAAGTTGCGAGGGCGCGATCGAGGGGTCGTTGGCATCCAGGGCTTTTTCGAAGGCATCAATCGATTGATGGGCCGGGCCGGGATCGGCGTAAACCTCTGTGGATGCCGCCCAGACCACAACCACGCGATCTACTTTTTTGCGGAACTCTCGGATGTCCGCCCGCAGGGCCTCGGCCATTTCGCGGCGGGTGCCGGTCTTCACGTGGGTGCCATTTAGCCGTTTGACATAGTTGACATCAAAGGCGCCCGGCAGCGGTTTCAAGGCGACCAGCTCGTCTTTTACTTTTTCCAAGTCCGCGTCTTTTAACACTGCGGCTGCCTTGGCCGCCTCATACGCGTTGTCCGGAAAGATGTCCCATGCGGCCAACTCGATGTCTTGGGGCATGGCCAGCGGCAACAACTCATTGAGCTTTACGAAGCGATTGTCGGTGCGCTTTCCGAGGCGCGCCGTACCCATCCAAGCCTGGCACCCAATGGGTTTGGCCAGGTCTTTGCGGATCATGTACAAACCGGTGACAAAGGTGGTGCTAACCGCCCCCAAACCAACCAGCATGATGCCGAGTTTTCCTTTATTGGGCGCAATTTCTAGTTTTTGAGGCATATTTTTTCCTTTCAGCAAAATAACAGTCCCCAACCAATGCAAATGCCGAAGCGTTTGTATTCGCGATCGATAAAAATGGAAAGGAATATGTTGTCACACATCGTCGCGAGCAACCGGATGGCAAAAGAAGTTGGGCGGAAATAATGGGGCGAGATTTTCTTATTTCTCTTGTCGCTTCGGCACCATTGTACCGTTGATTTGATGACTAATATTGACGCACTCCGCCATATCGGCGTGCTTCACGTATTCAAAGCCCAAGGGCAGCAGATAGGCGTCGCCATCCGCACCCACGATGCGCACGTCGAACAGCCCTTCTGTGGCATTGGGCGGCGCAATGGCCCAATGC
The DNA here is from genome assembly GCA_012522445.1 of Myxococcales bacterium. Lineage (GTDB taxonomy): Bacteria > Myxococcota_A > Polyangia > JAAYKL01 > JAAYKL01 > JAAYKL01. The sequence goes on from JAAYKL010000028.1 coordinate 24,974, forward strand.
TCGCCAGCACGCGTCACCCCCGTTTTCTGGGCGCGCTTGTTGCCAAAATACACCGTGAGGGTTCCCATTTCCTCGAGGTTGGTGCCCCGGATGAACACCATGTCGCCACCTCGTGTCAGGCCAAATGTAGGCGAGATACCCGTTACCGCTGGCTCCGCCGTGCTACAGGCCCACGGCAGGGCAAAAACGAGAACCAAGAAACCATATCGTAAAAAGCGTCTCATACTTACTAAGAGCCAATGAGACGCCCTTTGGTGTCGCAAGGGACGGCATCAAACGCCGCAAACAGCGAGAATTATAGGGGTTCGCAGGAAATGCGCTGCAGCAAGCTGTGGCTTTCGCCGGGAAGGATGCGCCGCTGATCGTCGAGGGCGTTGGTGGCCTCCACACAGACAAAGCGCTGGTGCCCGCCGGGCTCCATATCCGACATTTTGGCGGCGAGTGCCGCACCGGGGTTCCACACCACGGTCGTTTGCGAGCCTTCTTTCTCAATGCGGATGCGCCGCTGCAACGCGGGGTCGACAACCCAACAAGTGGCAGCCGTGTCGAGATAAACGCGGTCCAACTCTGGACCAAAGGAGATGGGGCCGTTTTGCAGGGCGCGTGTCCCCCCTGCGACGTCGTCTTGATAATGGCCGCCTTCAAGCCCTATCACCGTGGCCGTGTGGATATCCCCCACCGCAAAGTAGGTGTGCAATGCCTGCGCGACGACAAAGGGCGTGTCGGAGCGGTTGACGGTTTGCAACGCCATCTCCAGAACCTCGCCCAGGCGGATCGTCAGACGCACATCCACCGGATGGGGCCAATGGGGGAAAACGCCCGCATCGCCAACGAGCGCGAAACACACCGTGGTGTACGCGCTGCCGCAAGAGGCCTCTTCTAAGCGCCAGAGGGATCTCCGGGCGAAGCCGTGGGCATACGCCGCGGCATCACTGGGGTGCGCGTTGAACCAAGGCCAACACACCGGCACACCGCCGCGCACCGGCACGCCGGATTGAAAGATCGATTTTTGGCTTGTAAAGAGAACCTCCGCCGCGTTTTTGGGCGCCCAGCTCAATATGTGCGCACCGTGAAAGGCCACGGCAGCGGTGCAATGCGCGGTGTCGACGTGCAACACAGGTCCACTGTCCAACTGCGAAAAAGACAACCCCGGACCGCCAAACCGCTCGCGAAGCTGCGGCAACAAATCACCTGACATGGGCTAACCTCCTTGGCGATATCGCTTCCCAATCGCGCCATAGTGGAACAGGTGTCGAAAAAAATCCAGGAGACTCCGCCCAAACCGCAGCCGCGCAGCGATGCACCGGCGCCAGCACGCAAACGCACCACGCGATAGAGCGGTGCGCGAAACGCTGCCAAGGCGATTTTACCGGCGCCAGCGAATCTTTGCAGCGGCGCAAATACAAATGCATTTCAGGTTGTTGACAAGCGACAATAGCAGTGCTAAACGCACTCCCAGTTTCCGGTGCGAACCGAAGGCCCCACGGCAATGCAAGGGGCATGCGGGCCCGGGAGTTATGCTACTCCTGCCATCCCGCGGTGAACACCGCATCCGATTGGGACGTAGGCTAATGGTATGCCCCAGGTTTTTGGTACCTGTCATTGTAGGTTCGAATCCTACCGTCCCAACTATTTTACCCATGCAGTAACCCACTCTTTCCAAAGTTACCAACGCGCTTATTTAAGGAGCCTGACATGATTGATTCCCGCCCTTTTCGCTTAATCTCCGGGACTGCCAACCTGCCCCTCGCCGAAAAGATCAGTCAATCCTCGGGCATTCCCCTTTGTCGACGCACCATCAAGCGCTTTTCCGACGGTGAAATCTTTGTGCAAATCGAAGAAACCGTCCGCAGCTCCGATATCTACATCATTCAGCCCACCTGCCCGCCGGTGAACGACAACCTCATGGAGCTGCTCATTATGATCGACGCGCTGAAGCGCAGCTCGGTGGGCAACATCACCGTTGTCATGCCCTATTACGGCTACTCGCGCCAAGACCGCAAGGTCTCGCCCCGCACGCCCATCAGCGCCAAGCTCGTCGCCGATCTCCTCACCCGGGCCGGCGTCAACCGCATGGTGGCCCTCGACTTACACGCCGGTCAAATCCAGGGTTATTTCGACATCCCCTTCGACAATCTCTACGGCCTAGAAGTGCTGTGCAACCACATAGGACAACAGGTCATTAAAGACCTCGTCATCGTCTCTCCCGACGCCGGTGGCGTATTGCGCGCCCGGGCCTTTGCCCAGCGATTGCACGCCAATCTCGCCATTATCGACAAACGCCGCCCGCGCCCCAATGAGTCGGCAGTCATGCACATCGTCGGCGACGTCGCCGACTACAACTGCATCATCGTAGATGACATGGTCGACACTGCGGGAACCCTGTGCAACGCCGCTGCCGCCATCAAAGCCGCCGGCGCCAAAAGCGTCATGGCCGCCATCACGCACGGTGTGCTCTCCGGCCCCGCCATCGAACGCCTCGCTGCGTCGCGGCTCGACAAGCTCTTTATCACCGACACCATCCCCCTCTCCAAGGAGAAGCAAACACAGGCGCGCATCGAAGTGGTCTCCTGCGCCCACTTGCTGGGCGAAGCCATCAAACGCATTCATCAGGGCGACACCCTGAGCACCCTGTTTCACCAAAACGACGAAAGCTAACACCGCCAGCCACCCCATGCCTCTGCTGGCCTCAACAAAAAGGTAAGACTATGGAATTCATCAACCTGACCGCAACACTTCGCAAAGCGCGTGGCAAAGGCCCTTCCAGGCGACTGCGCACCGCCAATATGGTGCCCGCTGTTGTCTACCAAAGAGGCAAAGAAACCCAAGCCATCATCCTCTCTCCCACCGAGCTGGTGCACGCCCTGGCAGGCCCTCTGAGGGTCAACACGCCCTTGCAACTCACCATCAAAGACGGCGACAAGGACGTACAACAAAACCTCGTCGTCGTCCGCGATCACCAATACGACCCCGTGACGCGACAATTGTTGCACGTGGATTTTCTCGCCATTGAGAAAGACACCATCATTGACGTTCTGGTTCCCTTCAGCACTTCGGGGCGCTCTGCCGGTCAGCAAATGGGCGGCATGCTGGTGAAAAAATATCGCGAATTGCCGATCTCTTGTCCGCCCACCGCCATTCCCGCCTCCATCAACGTCGATGTGACACCGCTCAAAATCGACGATGAAATACAGGTGAAGGACTTGGTGCTGGACGCGGCCGTAACCGTTCGCATGCCAGAGGGCACCGTTCTCGTCGTGGTCAACCCCACACGTGACGTGGCTGCCGACGCAGAGGACGAAGAAAAGAACAACAGCGCGCACTAGCCCGTTGGTGCTCCCCCACTCCCCCAATTGCCCATGGAAAAAACATGGTTGGTGGCGGGGCTTGGCAACCCCGGCATTAAGTACGAAAAAACGCGCCACAACATCGGTTTCATGATTGTCGATCAGCTACATGCATCGGCGGGCATGGTGACCTGGCAAGAGAAATTTTCGGCGCACGTGGCCAAAACGCGCTATGAGGGAAATTCACTGGTGTTACTCAAACCCCAAACCTACATGAATCTCAGTGGCCGCAGCCTGGCCCGCGCCGCGCATTTCTGGCAAATTCCCCCCGCGCAAACCATTGTGATTCACGATGAGTTGGACTTGCCCTTTGGACACCTCCGCATCAAGAACGGCGGAGGACACGGCGGGCACAATGGCATCGCCTCCTGTGCACAAGAGCTCGGGACCGCCGATTTTGTCCGCGTCCGCGTGGGCATCGACAGACCGCGCTTTGGCACGGCGACCCAATGGGTCCTCGAAAAATTTTCGACCGATGAAGAAATTGAATTAGACGGTGTGATCGCAGATGCCTCAGATGCCACCGTCAGCATCATTCGCCTGGGTATCATCCGCGCGATGAACCAGTTCAATCAAAAAAAAGGAGAACCAAAATGACCCTGTTTCACTTGCTGCTTGCGGCCCCCATTGCGGGCGCCCTGGCCCTTCTATTTGTCTTTTTCAAAGTCCGCGCCATCAATAAGGCCGATGAAGGCACCGATCGCATGAAGGAAATCGGCGGCTACATTCGCGAGGGGGCCATGGCATTTTTGTCGCGCCAATACCGCGTACTCGCTATCTTCGTACTGGTGGTGGCGGGCCTGTTGGCCTTTGCCAACTCCGGCATGGAAAACTCCAGCGCCTTGGTAGGGCTCTCGTTTGTCGTCGGCGCCCTGTGCTCCGGCCTCTCCGGTTTTTTGGGCATGCACGTGGCCACCGCTGCCAACACCCGCACAACCGCTGCAGCGCGCAAGAGCCTCAACGACGCCCTCATGATCGCCTTTGGCGGCGGCGCGGTGATGGGCATGGCCGTGGTGGGACTGGCCGCCCTGGGGCTGGGCCTCCTCATGCTGCTCTACACCAACATGTGGGCATTCGAAGGCGATATCGCCCAAACCGAAATCGTCCTCAATACCATCACCGGCTTCTCCCTGGGCGCCTCCTCCATCGCGCTGTTTGCCCGCGTGGGCGGCGGCATCTACACCAAGGCCGCTGACGTGGGCGCCGACCTGGTGGGCAAGGTCGAAGCGGGCATCCCCGAAGACGACCCCCGCAACCCCGCCGTTATCGCCGACAACGTGGGCGACAACGTGGGCGACGTCGCCGGCATGGGCGCCGACCTGTTCGAGTCCTATGTGGGCGCCATCATTGGTGCCATGGTGCTCGGCCTGCCCATGGTCGCTGGCATTGCGGCAACCGAGGGCGGCGAAGCCATCAAATTCAACGCCATTGTGTTGCCCCTGGTCATCGCGGCCATCGGCATCGTCTTGTCCATCGTGGGCACATTTGTCGTGCGCACCAAGGAAGGCGGCAACCCGCAGACCGCCCTCAACATCGGCACATTCACCTCGGCCATCATCATGGCGGTGATCACCATTATCATCATTAAAGAAATGCTCCCGGCCGAGTTCAAGGTTGGCGACAACACTTACACCTGGTGGGGCGTTGCCCTCTCCACCATCATCGGATTGGCCGCTGGTGTCGCCGTGGGCGTCATCACTGAGTACTTCACCGCCACGGGCAAAAAACCCGTCAACGACATCGCCGATGCTTCGCAAACTGGCGCCGCCACCAACATTATCAAAGGCCTGGCCGTGGGCATGCAGTCCACCACTTGGCCCATCCTGGTCATCGGCGTCTCCATCATTGTCGCCTACCATTTTGCGGGCCTCTACGGCATCGCCATCGGCGCCCTGGGCATGCTCTCCACCACCGGCATTCAACTCGCCGTCGATGCATATGGCCCCATCGCCGACAACGCTGGCGGTATCGCCGAAATGGCCCACTTGCCCCACGAGGTTCGCGAGCGCACCGATAAACTCGATGCCGTGGGCAACACCACCGCTGCCATTGGCAAGGGCTTTGCCATCGCGTCGGCCGCCCTCACCGCCCTGGCCCTCTTCGCCGCCTTCCGCGAGCAAGTGGGCATCACCACCATCGACGTCTCCGATCCCGTCGTCATGGCCGGCCTCTTCCTCGGCGGCATGATGCCCTTCCTGTTCAGCTCCTTCGCCATGAACGCCGTGGGCCGCGCCGCCCAATCGATGATTGTCGAAGTGCGTCGCCAGTTCAAAGAAATCGCCGGACTCCTCGACGGCAAAGAAGGCGTCAAAGCCGACTACGCGCGTTGCGTCGACATCTCCACCACGGCCGCCATCCGCGAAATGGTGGTGCCGGGCCTCCTCGCCGTCCTGACCCCGGTCATCGTCGGCTTCTTGAGCACCGCTGCCCTGGGCGGTCTGCTGGCAGGCGTCACCGTCTCCGGCGTGCTCATGGCCCTGTTCATGTCCAATGCCGGCGGCGCCTGGGACAACGCCAAAAAGTCCATTGAAGGCGGCATGTGCGGCGGCAAGGGCTCCGAAGCCCACAAAGCTGCCGTGGTAGGCGACACCGTTGGCGACCCCTTCAAGGACACCGCTGGTCCCTCCCTCAACATCCTCATCAAGCTGATGAGCGTGGTATCGCTGGTGCTCGCCCCCGTGTTCCTCAAATGGGGCAACATTTTCTTCCAGTAATCCCCGCATTCGTCCATAATCCCCCGCATTCGCCCGCAATCCCTCAGCGCCCAAACGGTGCCCAAATCCCTGCAAATCCCGACGCATACACGGGCGCATTGTCTCTCTTTGTATCACCTCCGGATTTGTAACCACGCCCATGCCCGCTGTGACAATATTTTCTGGAATCCCGCGCCAATTGACTTTGCACTGTGGCGTTGATGTGTTAGCAAACCGGGTCTCGCAGCCCTGATAGCGAGCGGAGAAGCCCATGCAAGCAGCGAAAATCGACACTTCTTCCCCCGAAAAAACCTCCCACACACACGTTGCGCCCAAAGGCACCGTTATCATCGATGAAACGCGCTGCAAGGGATGTGGGTTTTGCATCGCCTTTTGTCCTACCCGTGCCTTGGCCTTCAGCGATCGCCTCAACGCCCGGGGCTACCGACTGCCCGAGCTGGCCCATCCGCAAAACTGCAATGGCTGCGACAACTGCGGCATGTTTTGCCCCGATTTTGCGATTTACGGCGTTCGCCTCCGCACCCCGAAGAAAGCATCCCGCAATGACAAAACGTGAAGCGCAACCCCTCCGCACGGGCTTGCATTTCATGAATGGCAACGAGGCGTGTGCCGAAGGGGCCATCGCGGCGGGCTGTCGCTTTGTCGCGGGTTATCCCATTACCCCGTCCACCGAGGTGGTCGAACACCTGGCGCGGCGCTTTCCGCGCATCGGCGGCATGTTCATCCAAATGGAAGACGAGATCGCCTCCTCGATTTGCTTTCAAGGCGCGGTCTGGGCTGGACACAAGGCCATGACGGTCACCTCGGGCCCCGGCCTCTCGCTGATGATGGAGCACATCGGCTTTGCCGCCATGACCGAGACCCCATCGGTGTTCATCAATGTCCAGCGCGCAGGCCCTTCCACGGGATTGCCCACCGCCGCCGCGCAAGGCGACATCATGCAGGTGCGCTGGGGTTCCCACGGCGACTACGCCATCATCGCCCTGTGCCCCAGCTCGCCCCAGGAGTGCTTCGACTTAACCATTGAGGCCTTCAATCTCGCTGAGCGCTATCGCTGCCCCACCTTTCTCATGATGGACGAAACCGTGGGGCACATGATGGGCAAGGTGCGCATCCCCGACGCCGCCGACCTCACCGTCGAGCCACGGCGCAACACGACCCGCGCCCCAGGCGACTACCAACCCTACGCCACCTACGACGGCAGCGATGTCCCCGAAATGACGCGCGCCGGCGATGGACACGCCATTCACGTGACCGGACTCACCCACAACGAGAAGGGCTACCCCGACATGTCGTTTGCCGTGCACGACGCACTGGTGCGCCGCCTGCAACGCAAGGTACACACCCACACCAGCGAACTCTTTCGCCTCGAAGCCGACGGACTCGACGATGCGGATGTGGTGGTCGTCGCCTTTGGCATCACGGCGGGCATCGCCGCCTATGCTGTGACCCAAGCCAGGGCCCTCGGACGCCGCGTGGGGCTGCTTCGCCTCATCACCCTGTGGCCCTTCGACGAAGCGCGCATCCGCACACTGACGGCCAACGCCCGCGCCGTCATCGTGGCCGAAATGAACCTGGGGCAAGTCTGCCTGCAGGTGTCCCGCGCGGTGCAGGGCCGGATCCCCGTACACCACATCGGCAACCCCGGCGGCCCGGTCATCGAGCCCGAAGAAATCCTCGCCGCCATCGAAGGCGCCGCAACATGACGCACCAACGCCAAAACCCCATCGAAACCTGGCTGCGCTCCGATCGCATGCCCCACATTTGGTGCCCGGGCTGCGGCATCGGCACATCGCTCAACTGCTTTGTCCGCGCCGTAGAACGCGCCGCCATTCCCAAAGACAACCTCTTCGTCGTCTCGGGCATCGGCTGCACCGGTCGCGTGGCGGGCTACATCGACGTCGACTCCTTTCACACCACCCACGGACGCGCCATCCCCTTCGCCACTGGCCTCTCCCTAGCGCGCCCCGATGCCAAGGTCGTCGTGTACTCGGGCGACGGCGATCTGGCGGCCATCGGCGGCAACCACCTGATGCACGCCGCGCGCCGCAACGTCGACATGACCGTGGTCTGCGTCAACAACCTCACCTACGGCATGACCGGTGGGCAGCTCACCCCAACCACCCCGCGAACAGCCGTGGCGAGCACCACCCCCTACGGCAATTACGAACATCCCTTTAACCTGCCGCAATTGGCCGACTCCTGCGGCGCCAACTTCGTCGCCCGCTGGACGGTCTTCCACGTGCGGCAACTGACCCGCACCTTAACCAAGGCCTTGCGCACCAAGGGGCTCTCGTTTGTCGAAATCATCTCGCCCTGCCCCACCCTTTACCAGCGGCGCAACCGCCTGGGCGACGGCACCCAAACCCTCGAGTACTATCGCGATCACTCGGTGGTGCGGCACGGGGCCAACACCGCCGAAGTCGACATCGACTTTCAAGGCGAAATCACGGTGGGCGAATTTGTGACGCGCGAACGCCCCTCGCTGCGCGAGTGCTACGAGGCCCGCATGCGCGAGGTCCTGCAAGACGACTTCGCCCCCTTTGGGGTGCGCCCATGACCCCCATCGAATTGCGTTGCTGCGGCCAGGGCGGCCAAGGGGTCATCATGACGGGCATGGTCGTGGGCAAGGCGGCGGCCATTTACGAAGATCGCCACGCCACCCTCGTGCAGTCGTTTGGCCCCGAGGCCCGGGGCTCCACCTGCTCGGCCCAAGTGATGATCTCCGACGCCCCGGTTCCCTTCCCCTACGTGCGCCACGCCGACATCCTCGTGGCCTTCAGCCAATCCGCCTACGACAAATTCGTCGCCGAGCTCAAGCCCGGTGCCACGCTCATTTACGAAAGCGATCTGCTCTCCCTCGACAACCGCCTCCCCCAGGGCGTTGTTGCTCGCGGCATTGGCGCCACGCGCATCGCCACCGAAGTCCTCGGGCGCCGCATCGTCACCAACATGGTGATGCTGGGATTCCTGGTGAAGCAAACCGGTATCGTCTCCAAGGAAGCCGCCATCGAAGCCCTGCGCACCCTGGTGCCGCCCGGAACCTCCGCCTTTAACATCAAGGCCTTCGAAACGGGCTATCAACAACCACCGGAATAGCCGAGCGCTGCCAAACGGCGCAAGCGCGCTGCCACGACCGCGCACCAACGCACTCTGCGTACGGTAGCGTCTACGCCATCACGGATTTGGGGTGGAAGTTTTGCGGGGTGCAAGACCGCAGCATGCGCCATGTAGAACCCGCGTGATAATCTTTAATTATGCCCCAAAAAAAAATCATAAAAAAGTGCGAAAATTGATTTTTTTTTTCATAGCGTGAACGGGCTCGTGAATTGCGGTCTCCAGCCGCACACCAACGAAGGGCTTCCCGCACGCAGTCGCGATTACACATTCCACTTCAGCCATACACCCAAGCATCCCGGATGCTGCACATGCAACACCTGGGACAAAAAAAGCGAGAGGACTAATGGACAACACTTTTTTTAAAAAATTTGCCCCCAAAGAACCCAAATTCTTTCCCATCCTAAACGACATCGCCGCGGTAATCGTCTCGGCATCTGAACTGATGATCGAGTTTGCTACCCATGGCAACGCGGACAACGCCGAGGAGTATTACACCCAAATCAAAACCGAAGAACGCCGGGGAGACACCCTGCACAACCAAATTTTTCAAGAGCTGAACAACACGTTCATCACGCCCTTCGACCGCGAGGACATCCACCACCTCGCCACCCAAATGGACGACGTAACGGACTACATCAACAGCGCCGCCAAAAAAGTCTTCTTATACAATCCCAAAGAGATGCCCGAGGGTGCCGTGGAATTGGCCCGCTTAATCAAGGCCGGGGCCGACACCATCCAACAGGCCATCCGCTCCCTAGGCGACCTCAAGAAGAGCCGAAAAGCGATTTTTGAACATTGCACGGAGCTGCACCGCATCGAAAACCAAGCCGACGACATCTACGAAACGTTTTTGATCGAGCTCTTCGAAACCCAAAAAGACGGCGTCGAACTCATCAAGCAAAAAGAGATCATGCAAGAGCTCGAAAAGGCCACCGACACGGCGGAGAGCGTCGGCAAGACGATCAAAACCATCATCGTAAAATATACTTAATATAAACCTGGCCAACGCCGCCAACCCACAGCGGAAAGCGACAGCACCGACATGACACTCCTCATCACCGTCTTGGTCCTCGCGTTGATATTCGACTATATCAACGGCTTTCACGACGCAGCGAACTCCATCGCCACCGTCGTCTCCACGCGCGTGCTCACCCCATTTCAAGCCGTCCTCTGGGCAGCCGCGTTTAACTTTGTGGCCTATTTTATCGCCAAGTACCTCATCGGTGGCTTTGGCATCGCCGACACCGTCTCCAAAACCGTAATCGCCGACTTCATCTCGCTGCCCATTATTTTTTCCGGGCTCATCGCCGCCATAACCTGGAACCTCCTCACCTGGTGGCTGGGCATCCCCTCCTCCTCGTCCCACACGCTCATCGGCGGATTTGCCGGCGCTGCCATCGCCGCTAGTGGCTTTCACGCCATCCACGTCACCACCATCGTTCTCATCGCGTCTTTTATCGTCCTGGCGCCGCTCATCGGCATGGTGGTGGGCATCCTGATCACCCTGGTGACCTTGCACTTGTTCAAAAAGACCAACCCACACCGCTCCAACACGGTGTTCCAACGCCTGCAGCTCCTCTCTTCGGCCATGCTCAGCATCGGCCACGGATTGAACGACTCGCAAAAGGTCATGGGCATCATCGCCGCCGCTTTGATTTCGTTCAGCGCACAAAACGACGCCGTTCCCGGCTGGCTCTACTTGACCGACATCAAGGACATCCCCGACTGGGTGCCCTTTAGCTGCTTCGCGATGATCTCGCTGGGCACGCTCAGCGGCGGTTGGAAGATCATCAAGACCATGGGCAACAACATCACGAAGATCACGCCCCTCGAAGGCTTCAACGCCCAAACCGCTGGCGCCCTCACGCTCTTTTTCACCGAGGTGTTTAAAATCCCCGTCAGCACCACCCACGTCATCACGGGCTCCATCATCGGGGTGGGCGCCGTCAAGCGCTTGTCCGCCGTGCGATGGGGCGTCACGCGCCGGCTGCTCGTCGCTTGGATCATCACCATCCCCGTCAGCGCGGCCTTGGCCGCCATTATCTACTGGACGCTCGGGCGTTTGCTGTACTGAGGTTGCGGTACGGAAGGGCGCGGCGCGCTATCGGATGACCGGTGGAGCGGGCGCAACGGGAGCCGCAGGTGGCGTTGGGGACGGCGCCTTGGTGGTGTCGGAGCCCTCGGCAGAGAGATGCCCCAGGTACTCGGGGAGCTCCACGCCAGCCATCTTCGCCACCTCGTGGAGCGGCGGCAACGACTTGATCAAATTGCGCGCAAAGTCCGCTGTAGACGTCGTGCCCTTGCCCGCGCCAGAGCCCGAATCCCACACCGTGATTTTGTCGAACTTCAGGCTGCGAATGGCCGCCACTTGCATTTGGGCGATCTCCTCGATTTTTTCGACCATGAGCAATGTGGCCGCTGCCTTGGCATCGCCGTGGCAACTCTCGACCAGCGCCTGGTATCCCGAGGCTTTGGCGCTCAACACCTTTTGCACGCCAGCGGCTTCGGCTTCGTACTTCATTAACACAGCGTCGGCTTCGCCGCGGGCTTCTTTGCGGGTGCGCTGGGCCACGGCTTCGGCGTCGATCTCGATTTTGCGCTTGTTGATCTCGACCTGCACCACTTCGGCGGCGTTGAGGCGCTCTTGCTCGGCCAGGTATTGCGCCTTTTGAATTTCGACTTCGGCCACGCGCTTGGCCACTTCGCCCAGGCGCAGGGCTTCGGCTTGTTTGACCGCCAGGTGGGCGTTGTAGTCGGCGATGTTGGCCTCGGCCAGGTTTTCGCCCTTCACCGCTTCGGCCTCTTGGTGCTGCACGTAGACGCGCTGTTCGGCCTGGGCTTTCTTTTGCCCCTTGATGGACTCAGCCACGTTTTCGGCCACGCGGATCTCTTTTTCGCGGGTGGCCTCTGCCTCGCCGATGGAGCCGAGTTTTTCTTGCACAGCGACGTCGACCTTGGCGGTGTTGATGGCCTCGGCGGCGGCCTTTTTACCGATGGAGAGGATGTAGTTGGATTCGTCGGTGATGTCGGTGATGTTGACGTTGATGAGGTACAAGCCGATTTTGTTCAGCTCGGGCTCGACGTTGGAGCGAATGGCCGACAGAAAGGATTCGCGGTCCTGGTTGATTTGCTCGATGGTGAGCGAGGCCACGGTGAGGCGGAGCTGACCGAAAATGATTTCGCGCGCCATGCTCTCGATTTCGCGCGGGGCCAGCCCCAGCAGGCGCTCTGCGGCGTTGTTGGTGATCTCCGGAATGGTGGAGACACCCACGGTAAAGGTGCTCGGCACGTTGATGCGGATATTTTGCAGCGACAGGGCGTTTTGCAAATCGATGTTGATCGTCATCGGGGTGAGGCTCATGTACATGTAGTCTTGAAAGAGCGGGATCACGAGGGCGCCACCGCCGTGCATGCAGCGCGCCGATTGGCCCTTCCCCACCTTGCCGAAGACCACCAAGATTTTGTCGGAGGGACAGCGTTTGTAGCGCTTGGCCAGGTAGATGGTCATGGAGAGCGCGATAAAAACAAACGCGGCGATTAACAGGATATACATGCTCGACCTTCTTTCTTATTCGGGGGCCTTGTCGGCGGTGATGGCTTCGACGATGAAGCGACTGTTGACAACCGAAACAACGCGCACGCGGCTGTCGGTGGGGATGGAGGCACCCCCTTCGGTGATGGCATCGCAGATGCGCTGCTGTCCCTGTATGGCGATCTCCACCTGGCCGACGCCGCCCTGCGGAATGGTCAAGTACACGCGCCCCTCTTGGCCGACAGCGTTGTTCAGGTTGAGGGTGCCGCTGCTCTGCAAGGAGCGAAAGAAAGCAAAGAGACGCGCCACGAGGTACATGGCGCCGCCGCCCGCGACAATGCCGCCCAGCAAGGCCCAGTAGGCAGCGAAGTCCTCTTGCAACAACAGCAGTCCCACGATGCCAAAAATCATGAAGAAAACGCTGATGCCCTGCACCGAGAGAAATTGGAAGTCCACGTCGGAGCTGGCGTGCCCGCTCAATAGCGCCCCCGATGCCGACTCGCCCTCCACACTTTCGGCGCCATCACCGCCGATGAGCATGAGCACAAATTGGGTGACAAAGACAGCGCCGCCCAAGCCACCGAGCACCGCAAAGGCCTTTCCCAGGCCATCGAGTCCCGCATACCACTCCTGCATAAAGCGCCTCCTCTTTTACTGGGCTACTGGGCATCGGATTGTGAAACCGCCTCAAAATTTACTCCACATAAGCAGCGAGTGCAAACCCGGCATGCGCGTGCCATCGCGCCCATATTGTTGACGATAACATCAAGGAATGTATAACCATTCCCAGTTGGCAAGACCCGATAGGCAGCAAAGAAATGAAGAAATTTATCGTAATATTGGCACGCCCGGCACACTACGACGACGACGGATACCCCATCACCTGGAAAAAGGCGATCATCCCCTCCAACTCCATCGCCGTACTCTATGGCTTAATCCAAGACTGCGCCGCGCGAAAAATTCTGGGAGACGACGTCGAGATTCAGATCGACATCATCGACGAAGCCAACCGGCGCATCGACCCCAAGCGCATCGCCAAACGCCTCAAGCGGGCCAACACCCGCAGCATGGTGGCCTTTGCCGGCGTGCAGTCCAACCAGTTTCCGCGCACCCTCGAGCTGGCCGACAAACTCGTGGCCATGGACATCCCCGTGTGCATCGGCGGCTTTCACGTATCGGGCTATCAGGCGACCATGGGCGCCCTGCCCGACGAGGCCCTCGAAGCCCAAAAGCGCGGCATCAGTTTTTTCACCGGCGAAAGCGAAAACGAACGCCTGCCCGAAGTGCTGCGCGACGCCTATAACGGCCAGCTCAAACCGCACTACGACTACCTGGGCCAAATGGTCGACCTGCAAAACGAACCCCATCCCCTGCTCCCCTACGAAGAGCTGCACCGCACCACCGGCAGTTACGCCGCCTTCGACTTGGGCCGCGGCTGTCCGTTCAAGTGCTCGTTTTGCACCATCATCAATGTGCACGGCCACAAAAGCCGTTTTCGCACCGTCGAAGACCTCGAAAAGATCATCCGCGCCAACCACGCCCTGGGCACCGACCGCTACTTCATCACCGACGACAACGTCGCGCGAAACAAAAACTGGGAGGCGCTCTTCGACAAGCTCGCCGCGTTGCGCAAAGAGGGCATTCCCATCCGCATCTTGGCACAGGTCGACACCGGCAGCTATCGCATCCCAGGCTTTATCGCCAAAGCTGTGGCCGCGGGCGTCGACCAAATCTTTGTCGGCATGGAGAGCATCAACGAAGCCAACCTGGCCGCCGTCAACAAAAAGCAAAACAAGGTGAGCGAGTACCAAGAGGCCCTGCGCGCCTGGAAAAAATACCCCGTGGTCATCACGGCCGCCTACATCGTGGGCCTGCCCGCCGACACCCGCGAAACCGTTATCCGCGACGTGACGCGCATCAAAAAAGAACTGCCCATCGACACCATCTATTTCAGCAATTTGACCCCCTTGCCCGGCAGCGTCGATCACCGCGAGATGGTCAAGGCCGGCCAGTGGATGGATGACGACCTCAACCTCTACGACACCCACCACTGCGTGGTCGAACACCCCCTGATGAACAAAGATGAATGGATGCGCGCCAACAAAGAAGCCTGGCGCACCTTTTACACCTGGGACCACATGGTCACGGTGCTCAGACGCCTGGTGGCCAGCCGCAGCAACAAGCGCCGCACCACCATCTACCGCCTCGCCCTGTACAGTTGGTTTGGCTGCGACACGCCCATTCACCCCATCGACGGCGGCATCTGGCGCAAACGCTGCCGCACCGATCGCCGACCGGGCATGTCCCTCGAAAATCCGCTGGTGTTTTATCCGCGCCACTTTGTCCACAACGTGAGAGACACCCTGTCCATCGTGCGGCGCTACAACAAATTGTGGCGGGCATACAAAAAAATCCGCAGAGATCCGGCATCTCTCCAGTACACCGATGAGGCCCTGGGCCAACGCACCGAAAATCCCGCAAAAGCGTAAACTCTTCGGTTGAAAACAAACGCCCGCCGGATTATTTACGGCCATCGCCGTGGTGCACGATGCGACACCCACCGAGCCAGGGTGGCGGAAATGGTAGACGCAAGGGACTTAAAATCCCTCGAGTAATTGCTCGTACGGGTTCAATTCCCGTCCCTGGTACCAAAACAAACAACGCACATCGACACGCCATGCGCTGCGCCAACGCAGTGCAAACACCGCGCACCTCTCAAACGCGCTGCGTGCGCCAACAAAGATGCAAACTGCGATAAAACCTATTGCGCGGAATGAACGAGTTCGGTTAAATTCCGCCCGTGTCACGTGTTGGCAAAGCACCAAGCGCCCACACAAAAAGTGAACAGCAGGAGATCCAAACACCCCCCCGAACGTCGCTATTGGTGAATGGGCGATAATCGCTACCACGCAAACCCATGCTGTTAAGGAGATACAGTTGAGCAACGACACAAAAAACCCCGAAGAGATGTCATTGGCCGAATTGCTCGGAGGCGGTACGCCACTGGAGCCCGATCAAAGCACACCCGACGAAGCGCCAGTGGATGAAGCTGGCTCCGGGATGATCAACTTGGCGCAAATGGTCATGACGGCCAATAAGCCGAAGCCCGCCCCAGTCCAAGCCGCTCCCGCACCCGCCGACACCTTTGGCGCCCAGCAGAGCGCTTGGGGTACGGCTGCGCCCGACGCTGCCATGGGCGGGGCTCCCGTCATGTCGCCCACCGCCGCGCAAAAGAAACCACCGATGGCCCTGTTCATTGGCATTGGCGTGGCTGCGCTCTTGGTCGTCGGCGTTGTGGTCGCGCTGCTGGTAAACAGCACCAAGGGCGACGCCTCGCGCGATGCCGAACTCCAAGCCCTGCAGGCCCAGTTGGCCATCGCCCTCGAAAAGGCCAAGGCCTCTGGCGACGAAGAAGAAATTGCGCGCCTGCAAGCCAAGGTGGATGCCTCGGCGGCCGGAGAGATGGTGGAGCCCGAGACCATGGATTTCTCCGACGGCGATGACGATGAGGACGGCGACGACGATGACGACGACGACCCCGATCCCGCCAAGCCCCGACGCGCTGGCCGACGACCCGGCAAAGCGGCCACCAAGACTGCCGCCACAACGACGACGCCCACCGCAGCCACCCCCAAGGCAGAGACCCCTGCTGCTGCCACCCCCAAGGCGGATGCCCCCAAGGGCAACGCGGCCAGCAAAAAGGGCAACACCTCCGAACTCGACAGCTTGCTGAGCGGCGGAACCAAGGCCCCGGCACCGTCGGCGGGCCTCCCGGCAAAACCCTCCAAGGCCCAAGTGGCTAGCGCCATGGCGCCCGTAGCGAGCAAGTCCCAATCCACGTGCAAGCAATGGGGCACCGGACGGGTATCGATCCGCGTGGTGGTGGGCGGCAACGGCCGTGTACGCGACGCCGTTCCCCAGGGCGAACACGCCGCGTCTCCGCTGGGGCGCTGCGTCTCCAAAGTGGCCCTGACGGCGAGTTTCCCCCCGTTCACCGACCCCACCCTCACCTTCACCTATCCCATCAACATCAACTAACTCCTATTGCCAAACGCCGCCCGCTCAACGCCGCATCTCCATTTCTTCAGCCCCCTCATCGCCGTGATGCTCGCCATCGCGCCCCTCGGGCTACACGCTGCCGCACCACAACTTACGGCGCGGGCAACTTGGCATCCCGCAGATGTGCGCCCCGGCGAGTACGCCGTCCTACAACTCACCATCGACATCCCGCGCAACTTCTATCTCTACAGCCCCACCCGCATCCCCAACGGCCCGATGCCCCTGTCGCTCACCGCAACGGGGATGGACGCGTGGCACCCAGAGGGCCCCTGGCACGGCCCCACCCCGCAGGTCATCTGGGATGAAGGCTTCGAAACATTCATCGAGTACCACCGGGGCACCGCCCCATTTCAGCGCGTCTTTCGCGCGGGAAGCGCCCCGTCCCCAAGCGCCGCATCCCCCGTGCCAACCCTGCACATCAAGGGGCAAATTTGCGACGACACCACGTGCCACGCCCAATCCCTGACGCTGCCCCTAACGATGCCCCGCGAACACCCCGGGACACCGCGTCCCGACCACGCGCAGCCGCCCGTCCTCTCACGAGAGCCCTATCCCGCAGACCGCCCGCCACCGACGCGCGCCACCGCCCTTGCCGCACCCGAAGCTCCCCTGGACCGCCCCGAAACCATGTCCCTGTGGGCCTTTCTGCTCATGGCCGTCATCGCGGGATTCGGCGCCCTGCTCACGCCGTGCGTCTTTCCCATGGTGCCCATCACCATCAGCTATTTCTCGAAGTACACGCACATCTCGACCCGCCGCAGCCTCTTCATGGCGGCCCTGTACACCCTCACCATCGTCGTTGTCTTCGCCCTGGTGGGCGTCTTTGCCGCCCTATTCTTCGGGGCCACCAGCATGCAAACCCTGGCCACCCACCCCATCTTCAACGCCGCGATGGTTCTCCTGCTGGTCTTCTTTGCCCTCACCTTGTTTGGCACCGTCGAATTGCGCGTGCCCAACGCCCTGCTGCAGCGCCTCGGACAAAAAGAGGCCGCTCTCCAAAGCGCCCCGCACGGCGATCTCCGGCGCCAGGCCCTGGGCGTCCTGCTCATGGCCGTCACCTTCACCCTGGTGTCCTTCACTTGCACCGTGGGCTTTGTCGGCTGGGTGCTGGCCCTGGCGGCCCAAGGCGAAACGTTTTATCCCCTGGTGGGCATGATGGCCTTTGCCGCGGCCTTTGCGCTGCCCTTTTTCTTTCTCGCGCTCTTCCCCAACCTCGCCAAGCGCCTGCAAGGTCGCGGGGGCGACTGGATGCTCGATGTCAAAATCATCTTCGGCATTCTGGAGATCGCCGCGGCGTGCAAATTTCTCTCCAACCTCGACCTGCACTTCTCTTGGGGCCTGCTGTCGCGCCCCGTGGTACTCGCCGCCTGGACCCTGCTCTCCCTCGGCGCCGCCCTCTCTCTGTTGCGCCTTTGGCCCCGGCGTTCCCGCGCTCCCAAAGGACTCGCCGTCCATCCCGCGCGCCTCTTCTTGGCCGTGCTGTTTGCCGGCATCGCCGCCTGGACCGCCCAGGGCGCCACCCACGAACGCCCCATGGGCAGTTGGGTGGATGGCTGGCTGCCACCGGTGCCCTACCCCACATCCGCCGCATTCGAGCCCGACGCGTCTCTCCCGACGACCTCCGCGCACCTCAGCTTCATCCGCGACGACATCCCCTTTGCCACGGCCCAAGCCGCACAGCAAAACCGCCCCCTGTTCATCGACTTCACCGGCCACCAGTGCGCCAACTGCCGCTGGATGGAAACATCGATGTTCACGCGCCCCCAGGTGCGCACCGCTCTCGAAGGCATGGTGCGCGTCGCCGCCATCACCGACGGCGCTGGCGAAGTGCATCGCGCGCAAAATCGCCTCAAGCTCGAGCGCTTTCAAACCGCCGCCTTGCCCGTGTACGCCATCGTCAATCCCCACACCGATGCGGTGCTGGCCACCTTCATTGGCGCCACGCAGAGCGAATTGGATTTCGTAAAATTCCTCGAACGCGGGCAACAAGCTTTTCACGCGCAACAACAACATCCCGCCGATCCCTAGCACCGCAAAACCGCCTGGCACCTGCAAAACCGCTTTGCTTCTTTTGCGCCAGCGGTTAAAAATTGAAACCACGGCGTCTTACAAAATCCACATGGCTTTTTTGAATCGAGCTCTTACATCAATGATATGATCACACGTCGCCCCATCAGCACCCAACCGCCTGCGCAGCAGCCCACGGCCCTCTGCATCAGCGAGGACAAATCCTTTCTCAACCACCTCCGCGTCACATTGGGCAAATCCGGCTTCACCGCCATCACCACCACCGCCTCCGCCGAAGGAGCTGCCCTGGCCGAACACAACACCATCGACGCCATCATCTGCGACTACGACCTCACCACCACCGACGGCGCCACGCTCATTGAACGCATCCGCGAACAGCGCGCACCCCACCCCCTCCCCCCCACCGTGGTCACCGCCGAGCAGTACGCCCCTCCCCTCCATGCCCGGGTGCTCACCGCCGGTGCCGTCTACCTGCACAGCAAGTCCGATCCCATCGACGTCCTCGTCAGCAAGGTCATCTCCTTGCTCAAGGACACGCGCATGCAAAAATACGCCGAGTCCATGTTCGCCACCCGAGACATGCAGATGGTGCCGGATCCCCTAACCCGCGTGGCGAGCAAAAAGTACTTCATCCGGCGCTTTGCCGCCGAATCCTCCGCGGCCACACGCGACACCAACGCCCTGTCGCTCCTGCTCATCGGCGTCGATCGCTACCGCTACATCATCGACAAGCACGGCAAAAAAAACATCGACGCCCTCCTGGCCGGCACCGCGCGCCTCATCGAAGGCGAGCTGCGCAGCCGCGACTCCGTGGGCCGCTTCGACGAATGCGTCTTCGCCGTGGCCCTCCCCGACACCGATCACGCTGCGGCCAAGGCCGTCGGTGACCGCCTACGGCGACTCATCAAGGCCACGGAATTCGGCAATCTCGATCAGTCCATCCAAATCACGGTGAGCGTGGGGGTCTCGACACGCCCTCCCCAAAATCGCATCCCCCCCGAGAGCATCGTCGAACAGGCCGAACAAAACCTCGCCATGGCGCGCGAACTCAACGGCGACCGCCTCATCGCCGACGAGCGCCTCTCGGGACAATCCGTGATCCTATTGGTGGCCAACGACGACCTGGCCTCCCGCTCCCTAATTCGCGACCTCAACGCCCTGGGCATTGAAGTGCACAGCGCGCACAACAGCGGGGCCGCCCAGTTTATCCTCGAGGAGCGCCTGCCCACCGCCATCGCGGCCATCGACCCCTTGCCCGAAGACGAGACCGCCGACTTTCTGCACTGGGCGCGCAACAAATACCCCCGGGTCAAACGCCTGCTCATCTGCGCCCGCATCACGCCCGATCTCATGCGCCGCGCTGTCAACGACGCGGCCATCAACGCCTTTTTGTACATGCCTTGGCAAGCCGAAGACCTCAAAGCGCTTGCCGATCAACTGAAGAACGCATAATCCCAATGCACGCCCTGCGCTGCGGCTCCCGCGCGCGCACCGCAACACCCAGGAGTTCCCATGCTGCCACACTGCACCCCCCGTCCCATTCACGCCCCGCGCCGCCCTTGGCACCTGAGCCACATCGCGACCGGGCTCTTGCTCCTCGGACTGCTCACCGCTTGCAGCGCGCGCCCCTTTGTCCTCACAGCGCGCCCCGAGCCCGATCTCGCGCCTTGGCAAGAAGACGTCGGCCACGGCAAGAGCGGCCACGCATTCCGCTACATGCACTTAGACGCCCAGACGCCGGGCGACACCGCCTTCTTGTTTTTGCACGGCGGCATCTTCGATCACCGGCTGTGGTACTACATGCATCCCTTGGCGCAACACGGCGCGCTGTACGCCCTGGAGTTTCCCAATGTCCACGCCTTTCACGACGGCGGCATCGAGTCGATGGGGCGCATCGTCGATGACTTTGCCGCGCTCATCCCCGAGACGCACATCTACGTGGTGGGGGTGTCGGCCGGCGCCTGGGCCGCCGTGGAATGGGCCATCACGCAGCGGGACAAAACCGTCGATGGCGTGGTGCTGGCCTCCAGCGTGATGTTCGGCGCCAACGCCAAAGAGAGCCGCAAACGCGCCCGCATGTCCCGCTTTGCCGTGGGGCTCACGCCGCCGCAACTGCAGCACATCGTCGAACGCCGCGCCCGCCGCACGACGTACACCGAGGCCGAAGGACCGCTGCAGCAAATCGACATCTTCTACACGCGTCCCTACCCCTACTACTACCAGCTCTTTCACCAAACCCACGCCCAAGGGGATCGCCGACAAAACACCGATGGCATCCGCTGCCCGCTCCTGGTGCTGCACGGCGACCGCGACAAAGTCATGCCCCTCGACGTGGCGCGCCTGACCCCCGCCATGTTTCCCAACGCGACGCGCACCGACTTTCAGGTGGTCCCGGGCGGCAACCACGACATGATCTTTGGCAACGGCGGCGACATCGCCCGGCGCATCGCCGACTTCTTTTTTGAGTAGGCCCGATGCCCGGTACGCCCGTCCGATTTCTGCCCACCACCCAGGATGAAATGCGCGCCCTGGGCTGGGCACAACTCGACGTGCTGCTCATCACCGGCGACCCTTACTTCGACCACCCGAGCCACGGCGCCGCCCTCATCGGCCGCGTATTGGAGCAGGCCGGTTACCGCGCGGGCATCCTGCCCCATCCCGACTGGTCCTCCCCCGCCGACTTCACCCGCATGGGACGCCCCGCCCTCTTTGTCGGCATCACCGCTGGCGCCGTCGACTCCATGCTCAACAACTACACCGCGCAGCGCCACCGCCGCAAAGGCGACGCCTACGCCACCGGCGCCGACGCAGAACAGCGCCCCAACTTCGCCACCCTCGTCTACGCCCAACGCGCGCGCGAGGCCTTTCCCGGGCTGCCCATCGTGCTCGGCGGCATCGAGGCCAGCACGCGCCGCTTCACCTACTTCGACTACATTAAAGGACAACTGCGCCGCAGCCTGCTGGTGGACACCCGGGCCGACCTGCTGGTGTTTGGCGCCGGCGAAACCCAAGTCCTCGAAATCGCACAACGCCTGTCCCAAGGGCGCGACCTGCGCGGCATCCCCGGCACCGCCCGCCTGCTCAAGCGCGGCGAAACACCCCACGGCGTCGCCTTGCCCGACCACGACGCCATCTGCCAAACCCCCGCCTTGCTGGTCACCCAAACGCAGCAAATCGAGACGCACAGCAGTCCGGGGCGCCCCACGGCCTTTTTTCAGCGCTATGCCGAAGGCGCCGTGCAATGCGAGCCCAGAGCCGAGATCAGCGACGCGCAATGGGAGGCGCTCACCCCGCCCTATTTCTCCCGCGACGCGCATCCCGCCTACCCCAAAGATCCCGCTGCCCTCGAGACGGTGCGTTGGTCGGTCATCGCCACGCGGGGCTGTCCCGGAGGGTGCAGTTTTTGCGCCATCGCCATGCACCAAGGGCGCCGCGTCAACTCCCGCTCCGAGGAGGCCATCGCCGCCGAAGTGCAACAACTCAGCGCCCATCCCCGGTTTCGCGGCACCGTCACCGACGTGGGTGGCCCCACCGCCAACGCCTGGGGCACCGCCATCAACGACCTCGCCCGCTGTCAAACCTGCGCGCGCGCCTCGTGCTACTTCCCGCGCATCTGCAGCAACCTCCGCACGCCGCAACACGACTTTGTGCAGATGTTGGGACGCCTCAAGCAGTTGCCGCGCATCCGCCACCTCTTCATCGCCAGCGGCATCCGCCACGATCTGGCCCTGCAGTCGCCGCCCTTCATCGACGCCTTGGCCCAACACCACACCGGCGGTCACCTCAAAGTCGCGCCAGAGCACGTGCACCCCGAGGTGTTGCGCCGCATGCGCAAGCCGTCCATCGCCGCCTTCGAAGACTTTGCGGCGGCCTTCTTGCGCGCCAGCAAAGCCGCCCATCGCCAGCAGTACATCGTCCCCTACTTCATCGCGGGCTTTCCCGGTTGCACGCCCGCCATGGGCAACAGCGCCGCCCACTGGCTCGCCCAACGCGGACAGCGCCTGCAGCAGATGCAAATCTTCATCCCCTTGCCCGGCACCATGGCCGCCGCGATGTACGCCGCCAAAATGGACGCAGACGGCGCGCCGCTCTACATTCCCCCAGATGCCGAACGCCGACGGCAAAAGAAAATACTGACCGGCGCCACCGCCCCGCAGCGACGGACGCAACAACCGCGCCGCACGGCGAGACGCCGCGTCCCCAACAGCACAAGGTCCAAAGCGAAATGAACCCCGAAGACGAAATGTACATGCGCATCGCCCTGGATTTGGCAGAGCAAGCCGCCGCGCACGGCGAAGTGCCGGTGGGCGCCATCATCGTCAAAGAGGGCCGCATCATCGGCATGGGGCGCAACCGCCGCGAAGCCGACCAAGATCCCCTGGCCCACGCCGAGGTGCTCGCCATCGCCCAGGCTGCGCACGACGTGGGCTTTTGGCGCCTGGACGACACCACCTTGTACGTCACCTTGGAACCCTGCCCCATGTGCGCCGGGGCCATCGTTAACGCGCGCATCCCGCGGGTGGTGTACGGCGCCGCCGATCCCAAGGCCGGGGCGGTGCACTCGCTCTTCGCACTCCTGACAGACGCGCGCCTCAACCACCGCTGCGAGGTCACCGGAGGCGTCTTGGCCGAACCCAGCGCTGCGTTGTTGCGCCAATTCTTCGCCACGCTGCGCCAACAAAAAGCCGCATCCCGCGACCCCCAACCCCCTCCCGACACCACCGAATCCCCATGAACACACCGCGCCCGCCATCGCCCGCCACCCGCACCCAATTTGCCGCAGCGTTCTTTCTCGGCACCCTGCTGTGCCTCTTCGCCGATGTCTTCGCCCTGCTCGCGGCCCCGCAAAGTGCCGTGGCGCAACTGGCCCTGCTCAAGTGGCTCCCCCTGCTCTTCATCGCCGCCCCCAGCCTCGCCGCCCTTTACGCCGCCCTCATCGCCGCGATCCACCAGCGCGCCGCCGCCACCACACACCCGCGACGCTACCGCCTGCTGGCCGACGCCCTCGCCACCGCGCCCCTCTGGTGGCAAGTGCCGCCCCTCTTCGCCGGTCCCGCCATCGCCGCCAGTCCCCTCAAATGGCCCCTGCTGCTGCTGGCCCTGTTCGCCGCGCTTTCCGGGGTCGTCCTGCTGCGCCACCTGTTCACCTGGCTCCACGCACAAGCCGCACACACCGCCCGTTCTCCGCACCTGGTGCGCATCGCATGTCTGCTGGCGGCCCCCGGGGTTTATCTGGTGCTGCGCGCCGCCTCTGTGCGCATCCTGCCGTTTTTATACTGGCCCTTTCACCGCAGCCTGGCCCTTCTGGCCTTTGCCATCGTCAGCGCCCTGCTCTTCGTCTCCATGGCTCACCGTCCCCTGCGCATCGCCCCGCGCCCCCTCTTTGCCGCCCTGGGTGCCGCCGCGCTCTTGGGCTTCGGCGCACACCTCGTCATGGCGGGCACCACGGCCTCGGCCCGCCAACGCCTCGTCCAACACACCGCCTTCGTGCAGCCCTTTGTCCCCGCGCTTTACGCCCTGGAGTTCTTCATCGAAAGCCGCACCAGCGCGCCCCACACCGCCAGCGCGACGCAGCCCATCTACTACGCCGACATCGCCTTTCGCGGCGACAAGCGCCCCATCCTCTACATCACCATCGACGCCATGCGTGCCGACCTGCTCGTGCCCGACGCCCCCGACGACTCGCCCATGCCCTTTCTCTCGCGCCTTTGCCAGCAGCACCGCTGTTACGAAACCGCCTACGCGCCGAGCAACTACACCCCCCTCTCCATCCCCGCCATGTGCTTCGGACGACACCTCAACCCCGCGCAACCGCCGCCCAGCACCATGACCTCACCGCTGCATCCCCTGCACCGCGCCGGCTACGACACCCACTTCTTCTTCACCGTGGACGCCATGGCCTTTTTCGAGAACACCACCGCGGCCCCCCTGGTGCAGCGGCAATTCGGCTTTCGCAATTACAGCGGCGATTACGAGTCCGCCGAAATCATTTTGCCCAAGGTGCAGCGCGCCTTGTCGCGCCCGGGTCCCAGCATGGTGTGGGTACACTTGGCCGACCTGCACCAACCCTTCTTGCTGCACGGGCGCAGCGGTACGCACAACACGCGTTGCCCCAAGGACTACCGCGGACAAGCCGCCTGCCTAGACGCCGAGCTCGCCCAGTTCATGACCTGGCTCGCCGCGCACCACCCGGACGCGGTGTGGGCCATCAGCGCCGATCACGGCGAGTCCTTTGGCGAACACGGCACCCAACTCCACGGCACCACCCTCTACGACGAACAGGTGCGGGTGCCCTTAATCGCGGGCGGACCTGGCACGACGCCGCTGCGCATCGCGACCCCCGTCAGCAATCTCGACATCTGGTACACCTTGTTGCAACTGGCCGGCGCCTCCCTGCCCCCGGATGCCCCCGCCTTGCCCACCGGCGACCAACGCGACGCCCAAACCGCTCCCGTGCTGCTCGTCTCCCGCGACGCCTGCGCCCTCATCGCCTCTGGCCACAAGCTCATCGTCGACCGCAAGCTCGGCACGGTGGCCCTATTCGACATGCGCAACGACCCCGAAGAGCTGCGCTCGCTCAGCGATGTCCAACCCCAACGCGTCCGCGACATGGCCCGGCAGATGCCCGCCCTGGGGTGTCCCCACCACCTGCCCGCCGCCCTCATCGCGCCCTAAAGGCACACAGGCGCGCCGCGGCCCGGCGCCGAGAGATCGCATTTGCGCCATCAGAGTGATTATTTTTGGCGATTTTGCGGCGTGAAATTCACATACACTGTTATTACCGTCCGCTTGAAATCAATGGGATTGCGGGTGTGAAGGCGTCGCCACAACGGCACATGCCCCACGCGCAACTCCTCAAAAAACACGCGTCGCGTCCATCAACGCGGAGAAAAGGAGTGTCTCAATGAAAACCAGAAATTGGACTTGGTTATTTGCAGTCACATTGTGGTGCGGCGTGCCGGCGTGCGACACCTCTTCGGATGACCCCGCGCAATATGACGACGACAACAACACGCCCGGAGAGAACAACAACACGCCCGGCGACAACAACAACAACGCGCCGGACAACAACAACAATACGCCCGGCGACAACAACAACAATACGCCCGGTGACAACAACAACAACGCGCCGGACAACAACAACAACACGCCGGGAAACAACAACAACACGCCGGACGATAGCGACACGCCCTTGCCGCCCCTGGTCGACACCCCCAAAGAAGACTTCACCGAGACCGTCAACGGCGTCTCCTCCGACATGATCTTCATCGAAGGCGGCACCTTCACCCTCGGCTGCGAAACCGCTCCTTGCCCCGCGGACGCAGCACCGGTCTCCGGCGTGGTGGTGAGCAGCTACCACATCGGCAAAACCGAGGTCACCGTCGCGCTCTGGAACGCCGTCATGGACGACAACAAAACCTCTTTTGGCGGTTCCTCAGGCTCGTACACCGGCATGACCTGGTACGACGCCATGGCCTTTGCCTGCCAACTCCGCCACCTGACCGGCCGCAACTACCACATGACCACCGAGGCCGAATGGGAGTACGCCGCCAAAAACCACGTGAGCCGCCTCGAGAAAATCGGCTCCGGCGAAGAGTGGGCCTACAACACCTGGAGCGGCCAGCACATGGGCGGCACCGATCCCGTGGGTCCCCAGAGCGGTCTGCACACCCAAAAGACGCGCCGCGACGCACAAAACACCGCCGACAACATCACCGGGCGCCTCATCCGCTCCATCGAGGGCACCGGGCCCGCGCTGCGCTTGGCCATCTCCGCCGAGAGCGACTTCCCGCCGGGCATGGTGCACCCCTGCGATCTGAAAGCACCGCAGATGGGCGAAGAGCCGGTCAACTCCTACCGCGACCCCCGCTGGGTCACAGGCAGCAACGAGAAGTGGGGGCCTGCGGGCTCCATCGCCATCGGCAACTTCGACGTGCGGGTGTGGGAGGACGGCACGGCAAAAGTCGGCAACACCAACGGCCAGTGGTTCACCAGCAACAACATCGCCTTTGTCTTTGTCCCCACCTCGGGCGACCTGCGAAAATACGCCTACATTTTCCTCGACGACACCCAGGGGTCCCTCATCTCCGAGACCAGCTTCATGAGCGGGGGCTTCATCGGCCGCATAGAGCGCCAAGCGGCAGACAGCGTGGAAAAGCCCACAATCACAGGCCTGAAGAGCGGCGCCGAGTTGGCCGCAGCCGCCGGTCCCAACTACGCCATGGTCGACATGGTCAACATCCCCGCATCCGCCAAACAGCAAGACCCGCGCCTCCTCGACGGCCCCAACCAAGGCTGGTTCCAGGACAACCGCAGCGCAGGCGGCGTGCACCACTATCGCAAAGACGTCGACCCCGACGAATTTCGCTTCACCGTCAACCAAGGCGGCGGCAGCGTCATGCTCGCCAACGGCGAATGGTTCACCGTCAACAACACCTTCTTGCGCGTCACCCACGCCAGCGGATACACCGCCGACTACCTCTACGCGGTCGACAGCAGCGGCACCTTCTACCACAACTCCTTCATGGCCTATGAGCGCGGCGACTTCCGCATGTTCAAAAAGACCGACAACAACAGCGAGCCCTTCAACGCCACCTGCGGCAGCATCTGCAGCGACGAAATCCCCAAGAACCAAGAAGCCTCCCTCTATTCGCGCATGGACAACGGACACTCCACCTTTGTGCCGGCCCCCTGCCCCGCCGGTGGCTGCCAATAGCCCATCGCCGCCCCGGCAACAACAGCGCATCCAACGCTGTTCGCAAACCGGCAAACGACAACGGCGTACTGCCAAAAATCGCGGTTAGTAAATGACCAAGCTGCCCACGGAAAACTTCGGCAGGTCGATGACCAGTGGCCCGTCGGTGGGCGCCTCCCACGTATAAGCGGGCACATCGGAGAGGATGGGGCCACCGGCAACCTCGGTGGTGGTGATGCCGTTGAGGGACACCTTGCGCGACGTCAAGCTGTCGCCCGTGAGGATCCAGGCGTTTACGGCACCGGCTGCAGCGCGGGCCTCTAACGCCACGGTCACTTGGCGCGGCGCGTCGCTTTGGTTGATCAACACCAGGCCGTTCTCGCCGCCCGCAAAACGGCTGGCATAGGCGAACACTTGCCCGTCGGAAGAGGCGCTCTGCACCAGCTCGCTGCCAAAGTTTCGCCCGTAAAAATGGTAGGCGTAATACGAGGGATGCGGCGTGTGATCGGCGACACCGGGATTATCATTGTTGCGAGAGAGAAAACCGTGATCGCCCTCCGCGTCTTCGTCCCAACCGTTGGCGATGTTCCACAGACAGGCCGCGTCGAAGTCGTGGGTGAGCAATTCGCCGAGCACCTTGGGAATGAACAGGCCGCTCACCAGGGACACGGTGTGCGGGTTGTCCGGGTGCGTGGTGTTGAACTCGCCCAGCAGCAGGCCGACATCCCGCCCGCGATGCGTGTGTTCGCTGAGCAGTCGATCGAAGTCGGCGCGGTACTCGGCCACTTGAGACGTCAGGTCGAGCACTTTGTCCGCGGTGATGGAGCTGGGAGAGCTCACCCATTTGAAGTAATTGTGCACGTCGAGAAAGTCGATGGCATCGGCCAGCCCCGGCGTGGAGAGCACTTCGACGGTCCAGTCGCGATACGTCTTCCGCGGGTCGACGCTGCTGTCGATGCGCTCGTCGTCCACCGGGGATGCGGCGACGCCGATGTGAATGCTGGGGTCCACCGCGCGCATAGCCGCGGCAAAGGCGATGGCGTTTTGCGCATAGGTGGTGCCGTCGAAGGAGTGGCCGGTCTCCCACGTGCCGTAGACCTCGTTGCCGATTTCCCAGTACTGGACGCCCACGGGCTCTGGGTGACCGTCTGCAGCGCGCCGCGCCGCCCAGTCGATGCCGCCGTTGGGGTTGCTGCCGTCGTTGGGCGCGTTGAAGTACTCGACCCAATCCGCCGCCAGCGCCGTGGCCTCGGCCAAGGTGCCGTACATCGCATAGCCGTGGTTCACCGCGACCAAGGGAATGCTGCCGAGTTCTTTGATGAGCGTGATGTACTCGGCCGAGCTCATCGCCCAATTCGCCATGAGGTTTTCTCGGTGCTTCACCGGGTCGGGAAAGTTGCCGTCGAAGTGGTACTCGTCGGATGTGCTGCCGCCGGGGAAGCGCAGCAGCCCCACGCTCACCGCCTTGAGCCGCTCCATAAACGCCGGTGCATCGCGAAACGAGCTGCTCACCCACACCGCGATGTTGTTGCCGGTTATCGTGGGCGGAATGCGGCGGCGCACCTGATCGCTGTGAACGATCACCGTCACCGGGCTGCCGGTTAACGCCGGCGGTGTCGTCCCGCCCGTGAGAACGGGTGGCGCCGATTTGGGTTGGTAGTCTTTGCGAAACGAAACGGTTTCATCAGTCCCATTGTTATCGGTGTCTGCGCCCGTGGTATCGGTCGGGGTGCCGCTATCCGATCCGGGCGGTGTGTCATCGGTGCTCTGCGGGTCGCTGCCCTTCGGATCACTGCTTTGCGGATCGCTGCTCGATGGATCTCTGCTCGGCAGGTTGGTGTCCGAAGGATCACTGCTTTGTGGATCGCTGCTCCCGGGTCCGTCCGTCGCGTTGGATGGCGGAGCGTCGCCGTCACTCGTGCCACTGCAAGCCCACCCCCCAAAAAACAACGCGACCGCCAACAGCCAAAACCACATTGAAAGTCTCATAAAGCAAATCCTTTCCGCTTAAATTTTGTTAACAGCATAATAGTTCATCCACAAAGTTCACACGAGAAATTCTTGCACGGCCCCGCGCAAAACACGCGTCGTGCAATCGCCCTCATCATGGCGACGAACACATTTTGGCCTACAAACTGAGCAGAATTGTCGATTCCGTTCACACTGTTTTTCGTACTCTTTTTATATCCACTGTTGAAAGGGAGGCTCCCATGAACAAAAACCTTTGTCTTTGGCTGCTAATGGTCTCCGTACTCTGCGGACTTTCGGCGTGCTCCACTTCTGACGAAGATGCAGCGCCGCACGACAGCGCTGCGAATACAGATACCAACAACCCCTTTTATGTGCCGCCAGGCGGCAGCGACACGCCCTACGGCACCGACCTGCAAAGCACCGACCCACTAAGCAGTGACACGCCCTACGGCACCGACCCGCAAAGCACCGACCCGCAAAGCACCGACCCGCAAAGCACCGACCCGCAAAGCACCGACCTGCAAAGCACCGACCCGCAAAGCACTGCCGACGACACAGGCGCTCCCGAGGGCCCATGCCAGGCGTCGCCGAAGGGGCACTTTCAAATGGAAAACCTCGATCGCGGCCTCGTCGCCGTGCGCCAAAACAATGGCAATTTCGTCAGTTGGCGCATGATGGGCTACGAGTACAACCGCAGCGCGCCGCACACCGTCAGCTACAAGCTCTACCGCAATGACACGCTCGTCGCAGAGATCACCGACAGCACCAACTACTTCGACGCGGGTGCCCCGGGCACGGCGCAATACAGCGTCAGCCTCGTCGACAACGGAACGGAGTGCGAACGCTCCAACCCCGTGCAGCCCTGGGCCACAGAATACCTGCGGATCCCCTTGCAAAAACCCGGCGATGACTACGAGGCCAACGACGCCAGCCCCGGCGACTTGGATGGCGACGGCCAATACGACATTGTCCTCAAATGGCAGCCCCACAACGCCAAGGACAACGCCCATGACGGGATCACCTCCAACACCTATCTCGACGGCATCAAGTTGGATGGCACCCGGCTCTGGCGCATTGACTTGGGACCCAACATCCGCTCTGGCGCGCACTACACGCAGTTCGCGGTTTACGACTTCGATGGCGACGGCAAGGCCGAAGTCGCCGTCAAGACAGCCCCCGGCACACGAGACAGCACCGGAAACTATCTGCGCCTCGGCCCCGCTGCCCGCGATGATCACAGCGCCATTTACCGCAACAACAATGGCTATATCCTGAGCGGGCCCGAATACTTAACCGTCTTCAGCGGCGAAACCGGGGTAGAGCTCGCCACCGTTGAATTTCCGGTGTTGCGGGGAAGCGTCAACAGTTGGGGCGACAATTACGGCAACCGCGTAGACCGCTTCAACGGCGGCGCGGCCATCATCACCGATACCCCAAACGGTCCCAGCGGCCGCCCCAGCATCCTCATGCAGCGCGGCTACTACACACGGCTCACCATGAGCGCCCTCAATTTCCGCGACGGCCAGTTGAGCACTGTCTGGATTTTCGATTCCGACAAGCCCGGCAATTCTCGAGCGGCAGGCCAAGGCAACCACTCGGCCATGCCCGCAGACATGAACGGCGACGGCGGACAGGAGATCAACACCGGCGCGCTGACCATTCGCAGCGACGGCACCTTTGGTTGCACGACCGGCAGGGGACACGGCGATGCACATCACGTCGGCGAACTAATCGTCGGCAAGGGCATCAGCGTCTTCACGGTCTACGAAGGCACAGGGGGCTATTCCGTTCACGACGGGTACACCTGCAGCATCTACACGCAGTCCACAGGCGGAGATGACAACGGCCGTGGCGTGGCCGATGACATCTACGACGGCAATCCCGGCGCCGAATTTTGGAGCGCCACTGGCGACGGACTGCGAGATGCCCAAACCGGCGATCTCGTGGGCAACAAGCCGCCCTCTCAAAACTTTTTGATTTACTGGGACGGAGACGAGAGCCGCGAGCTCCTCGATCGCAACCGCATCGACAAATACCACCCCTCAGGCAGTAGGCGCTTGCTGACGGCCCAGGGCTGCGACAGCAACAACGGCACCAAGAGCACCCCCGTCCTCAGCGCCGATCTCTTTGGCGACTGGCGCGAAGAGCTGATCCTGCGGGAAGACAACAACAGCGCGCTGCGGGTGTACACCACCACCACCGTAACCGCGCGGCGCATCTACACCCTGATGCACGACCCCACCTATCGCATGCAGGTGAGCTGGCAGCAGTCCTCTTACAACCAGCCGCCCCACGTCGGATTCCACATCGGCAGCGGCATGGTGGACCCGCCCGAACCGGACATTCACGTCAAATAAACTGTCGGAATTTATATGCCAGAGCAGTATGGGTAGCCCGCGTTGGGGCGCCCGGCGATGTACTCTTCGAGCCAGGTCATGGCGGCGCGCTTGCTGCCATTGGCGTTGAGGATTCCGGTGCCCTCTTTCCAGGTGGCCCCTTCCACATAGCCCCACAGGGTCACGCCGCCCACAGCGGGATGCTCCCAATACATCGGAAACAAATTGCGGTAGCTGTTGTATTGCGTCGTTTCAGACGGGTTGTTGCCGCCGTTTAAATCCAGCTCGGTGGCGTAGACCGGCACGCCGCCCCTCGCCATGCGGTCCAGGTTGGTTTTCAGCGTGTTGGGCGTGTTCACCAACCCATCGACGTTAAAGCAGTGCGCTTGGGTGCCGAAGCCATCGATGAGGCCCCTGTCGCGCAACACCTTCACCAGGCCCAGCATTTCGTCGATGCCCGGCGGGTTGTTCTCCAATTCATAATCATTGAGGACCAACTTGGCGTTTGGAAAATGCGCGCGCGCCTTGGAGAAGAGCCAAATCGCCCAATCGTAACCCGTCTCCCCGGGGCCGCCCAAGCCCGCTCGAAAGTAGGGCGTGCCCGCCGCGTGTTCTTGGCCGTTGTAGGTGTTTTGGTAGAGGTTCTCGTTGAGCACGTCGATTTGGTCGATATAGGGATAGCGATTGGCGATGGCGACCATGTACTCCTCCATCTCCGCTTGAAAATCTTGGGGCGACAGGCTGGTAATCCATGACGGGTATTGGCTGCCCCAGGCCAGCGCGTGATAGCGAAACATCAGGTGGTTGTTTTTGGCGTGGTTGTAGGCGAGGTCCGCTTGTGTCCAATTCATCTGGTTGCGCGTGCCTTCCACCGAACCCCACTTGCACGAGTTTTCGGCTGTAACCCCATTCCAGTAATTGTTGAAATCGGAGCGCACAGAGTAGGGAATGATGTTGCCCAAGTACTTGCCCTTGCAGGCGCTCATACCGCGCTGGGTCACCGCTTGTGCTCCCACGGTGATCAGCACGCCCGCCGATGTAAACGCCGCACCGGCGTTGTCCGTGGCCTTCGCCGTAATGCGGTACTCGCCTGCCGGCACATTTTCCCACATCTGCATGTACGTATGCGCAGAGTGCGTGGTCTGCTCGCCCAGCTTGGTGGTGTTTGCGGGCTGTGCCACCGGCGCGTAGAAAAACTCCACCTTGGTGACCGTACCATCGGCGAAAGAGCCGCCAATGTCGGTGGCATAGGCGCGTATCGCCACCGAAGAGCCCTGCTGAAAATAGGCGTTCACGTGCGGTTGTGTGAGCACGCACGATGGCGGTGTGTTGGGATCGGTACTCACCACTATCGTATCGGTGTCCACAATCGTGTCGGTGCCATCATCGCCGGTGTCCTCACCAGGCGGTACGGATTCGCTATCTGGCGGGTCGCTTCCCTGCACATCGCTACCGTGCGCATCGCTGCCGTGTGGATTGCTGCCATGCGAATCACTGCCAAACCAATCGCTGCTGTGCGCATTGTTGTCGTGTGTATCTGGTACATAATTGTTGTCGCCGTTGTTGGCGTTGGCGTCCGCGTTATCGCCCCACGGCGATTCGCCATCATCTCCGGAATCACAGGCCCAAACGCCCCACAACAACGCGAAAACCAGCCACAAACGCCATCCTTGCATTTTCACAAAACACCTCCCTGGTTGTATCTCGCCGCGTCGAAACGATTCATTCGAGCGGCGCATTGGTATCTTTTCGTCGCAAACAAAACCGTTGCAGCAGCCATTGCCAAGACGCCCGTGGTAGAGCGGCGACATATCAACGCGGTGGATTTAAGAAGGGGTCCGCGGCGATGTCGCGAAAGGCCGCAATGGACTCCGGCGATGAATCGAGCGACCAAGTACAGGTGTGTGGCGGCCCGGTATCGAAGTAAACGACGGCGCGGATGCGGGTCCTCGTCGTGGCCAACACAACGGGAATTTCGCGCAACCAATCCGCCTTTGACGGGGTCTCTGCGCCGTGCTCTTCGGAGCCAAACTCAGCCAGCATAAGCGGTTTTTCGGGGTGGTGTTGGCCCGTCCATTCGTAAAACCACTCGGTCATCTCCTCGAAGCTCCGCCACTTGGCAGTTTCGCGACAGCCGAACCAATTGTATGGGTCGTAAGCAATCCAGTCGACGTAGGCATCTCCAGGATAGAGGCCGCCTTCGTAGAGATCTTGGTGGCCGTTAAACCCCATCACATTCCACACCCAAACCACATTGGTGACCCCCAAGGCCGCAAAGTGATCGTGAACGTGTCGGAACGCCGCAGCAAACTCCGCGGCGGTGCCCTTGCCGTCGCGCACCTCATCCTCGGGTTCGTGGTGAAAGGTCAAAAACAAAGGCCGGCCAAACGCCGCAATGCGGGCAGCGGTTACGGCGATTTGTTCGTCTTCTTTGCCCGCAGCAATGTCTCCCCAAATCACAGTACCATCGGCGTGTGCGCCCTTCCAATTGAGCAAGAGATGACGGCCCGCCTCTGCGGCTTGCACATCGAACGCCTTGGGGAAAACAGAAGTCCAGCGGTGGTACGCGTGATAGATATCGGCCATCCGTCCGTACATGGCCTCGCGAACCGGCAACACATCCTGTGGGTCTCCGAGCTGGTGATCGCTGTTGAGCCCCAACCATGCCCCAGCAGCCGGCAACAAAATGTCCCGACCATCAGGCGGTGCGTCGGTGTCGTTCACCGTGTCCATAAGCGTGTGGGAATCGCTGCCGGACAGCGTGTCGATGGGCGCGCCTGAGGATGTATCGACAACAACGGTGTCGACAAATGGATGCTCGCCATCATCTGTGGAACTGCTGCCATCGGAAGGGACGCCATCGCGATTGCCCGTGTCCAACGCATCTGTGCCGTCGGTGGCTCCATGCGGCGCTTCGTCCTTCGCACTGCTGGATTCGCCACAGGCCAGTGGCAGAAAAAGGCAACACGCCAAGAGCCATCTAGCGCAAGTTTTCTCAGCGCGTTTGCATGCCACTTCTTTCATCGTGATTCTCCCGTAATTTCCGCCTTGCAGCGGCCCCGCTGCGACAACGGCGTTCGGTAACTCAGCGTGGGCGCTGTTTATTGCAATGTGATGGTTTTCCAGCCTTGGGTCCAAGCATCGACGTTGATATTGCCGTGATTGCTGTGCGCGTTCAAACCACCGGTGGTGGGCGTCGCATCGCCTTTTAAAAACTTTTTAATCATGGCGCGCAAGGGCTCCGCATACTCGGTCCGCGTTACGCAATGGCTGCCATTGCTGGTGTTGCCCGCGTACCAGAGGGCATCGCCGCGCCCCATGGCCACGTACACTTTGCGCGCCGCAGCCATGCCCAGGTAATTTGCCTTGTACGACAACCAATCAACGTGAGCGTTGTCCATCAGCAACAACCCGCGCGGCGCATACAGAACAGCCACGTCGTTCATGTCCACCGCCACGGTGTTTTCGTCGAATTGCGAAGACACTTGGGCGAACCAACTCGCCTCGCCATTGGCATTGCTGAGGGGTTGACCCTCCACGTCCAAGGTGAGCAACGCTCGCAGGGGCGCTGGTCCGCCGGTTCCGGGCTCAAAGGGCAGCCCCAGGGCGATGCGCTCGTCAAAGGCGCCGGCGACAAACGCGCCCTTGCCAAAGCGAGAACAACCGTGCACGGCAATTTTGGTGGGATCGATGATGTTGGGGTTGCGCTCGAGCATGTCAATGATGCGGCTGACGCCCCAGGCCCACGCCATCAAGGCGCCGGTTTTGTTTCGGTAGCTCGGGTTCACGGTGTAGTACTTGCCCGTGGTGAAGTCTCTCGCAGCCTCAGAAGCGATGTCGTACGGATTGTAGCTGATGGTCGCGATGCCTTCGCTAGAGAGCACCTCGGCATTTAGGCTGGCAGAAGCGCTCAGCATAATAATGGCCGGATAGGGCGCGCTGCCGGTCCTCGGCAAGCTCACACTGCCCGAAAAGGACGTGGTGGCGCCCTCGTTGGTCACCGTGACCTCGTAGGTGGAGTTCGTGATGCTACCCGTCACGCTTTCGGGCGGCGGCGCCTTGGGACCCAAAATTTTGTTTTCCAGCTCAGTGAGGATCTCGCGGCGGCGACAGCGCCATCCCTCCTTGGTGGTGATGGCATCACCGCTCCACGCGGTAAAGGGATCGGGCAAGACGCTGCTCGTCCCACCATTGGCGTTGCGCGGACTGCCCACGACGCAATCCATGCCGGAGTCCTCGTCGGTGGCGGTGCCGGGCTCTGGCGGCTCGGGCGGCGCAGGCGCCACAAACTTACCACCGGTGCGGCTCCAGATATCGAAACCGCAAATGGTGGCGTTGTCGGCGACGCTCTCCAGGTCGATGGTCAGGCGGCCGTCGCTCACCGCGATGTCGCTCAGCGACACCGTGTACGCGGTAAAGGCCCCGACATCGGCGAACAGGTCTTTGTTGTACAGCAGGCTCTCGCCCTCCACATCGACGTGAAACAAGCGGGCGTTGGCCGCGCTTTGGTAGAGCTCGGCGAAATGCAGGTTCACGTCGTAGGTGGCGTCGGTGACGGGAATTTCGTAGCGAAAGGTGCCGTAGCGCTCGCTTTGAAACAAGTCCTGGTGAAACGCGCCGCTGATGTTGGTCGCCACCGTGTGGGGCGTACCGCCGTCAAAAAAAGCGTCGGCGTGGTAGGTGATGCCATCCGCGACCACTTCGCTGCCGCCGGCGTTTAAGGCGTACACCAATTGGGGGCTGCCGTCGGGAACACTGGAGTCGCTGTCCACCGGGTCGCTACCGTGCGGGTCGCTGCCAAGCGGATCGCTCCCAAGCGGATCGCTCCCATGCGGTCCGTTGCCCTGGGAGTCGCTGCCCACACCATCGCTGCCATGCGGCGCATTGTTATTGGTGTGGTTCGGATCTGTGTTCGAAGGGTCGGCGCCCTCGAGTGCCGCATCGACAGACACATCACAAGCCAAGGCACCACACAACCACGCAGCGGCCAGCACCCCAATCCAACACTTGATTCTCATGAGTCTTCCTCCTGCCAAATCGGCGTTGAAACATACAGAGTCATTTGCCAACGACATCCAGCGCACCAGCGCGCGTTGGGCCAATCCCCACATCGCGCATCACAAATATTTCGAGCAATAGCGTACAGATGAGAAAATCGTACGCGGAACCGCGCACAAAAAAGCGCCAAAAATAATCACTTCCATGAGAAGGCACCTCAGGGGCAACTGAAAACGGCGGTTCATTTTGTTTGCCGTTCACGGCATTTTTTGTTCTTCGCGGTTATGTTGTCATCGTCCTTATGCTCCTGCGGCACC
>JAAYKL010000029.1 GCA_012522445.1 Myxococcales bacterium
AAAAAAAAGGCGGATGCACGCGGGAGGAGGGGGGCGCACATCCGCCGGGGGACGTTAAAAAAAGCGCGGTGACCCGAAAGCGGGGGGCAATACAATGGGCCGCCGCGCCCAATGCAGTGATAAGCAAGAGTTGTGCCACAAAGGGGTAAGCTGGTGCCTGAATAAAAGCGCAATGATTTCAGTGGTGTAGCGTTTCTGTGGCCTGGGAGCGAGGAAGGGGAATTGCAAAAGTGAAATGGGGCTTTCAGGAGATTAAGAAGTCGATGGCGATTTGGGACCAGTTCTCGAGCTCGGCGCGGCGCGGTCCGGCGAGCTCGGCGATGGGCAAGAAGCCCGCCTCGGTGATCTGCGACTCTCGCTTGCGCACGTGCGGGGTGTCTAGGCGACAGCGGTGGATGACGCCGAAATGCACCTGGCCCACTTCGTTGGTGTCGTCGTTGATGAGGCCGATGATCTCGGTGGCGTGGGGGCCCGGGGTGTCGAGGATGACCTCTTCGTCGATTTCGCGCTGCACCGCCTTGAGGTAGGTGGCGTAGTCGTCTTCGGCATCCCGCGCATCGCCGAGGCCCAGGGACAACTGGCCGTCCACGGGGTTCACGTGCCCGCCGATGCCCACCGAGCGGTTGCCCACCAGGCGGGTCTCGCCGGCCTTCTTGCCCCGGACATAGGAGAAGATTTGATCGCCGTAAGTAAAGAGAACATAAGGGATAATCTGTTTTAGCGAGGGGTCTTGTTCGGCTTCGTGGCGGGGGTGAAAGCGGGTGTTGCCCCGGGCGAAAATCTCCGGCAGGTAGCGGTTGATGTCGGGGCTGCTGCCGTTGAAGTGGCCCAGTTGCGCGAGCAGGCGCTGCGGAAAGACCAGGACTTGTTCTCCCTTGTATCGATCATTCATGGGATACCTCGTGTGGGGTCAGCCGCCCGTGGGGGATTCGCCCTTGTTGCCCTTGCGCGCGCGCTGGCGGAAGAAGACCCGCACCGGGGTGCCCTCGAAGCCAAAGGTCTCGCGCAGGCGGTTTTGCACATATCGCTCATATGAAAAATGGATGGCTTCGGGGTAGCTGCACTGCACGACAAAGGTCGGGGGGCAAATCGAAACCTGGGTGGCGAAGTAGAGTTTTACCGGGCGTCCCTTGCGCAGGGGCGGCGGGTGGTGGGCGACGATGTCGGCGAAGAGCTCGTTGACGCGGCTGGTGGACACGCGCTGGCAATGGGTGGCAAAGGCGCGCTCAATTTCGGTGAGAAGTTGGTTGATGCCTGTGCCTTTAAGCGCCGATACATTAACGACTTTTGCCCAGGGTACATAGGAGATGATATCGCGCAGTCGGCGGTGTACTTCGCGCTGCCGCGCCGCATCACCCTTGAGCAAGTCCCACTTGTTGAGGGCGATGACCAGGGCCTTGCCGCGGTCGGTTGCCAGGCCCAGGATGCGCGCATCTTGCTCGGCCACCCCTTGGTCGGCGTCCAGCAACAGGACCACCACCTTGGCATTTTCGACGGCGCGCACCGCAGAGCTGACCGCCATGCGTTCGGGGCTCCGTGTAGGCACGCGGCTCTTGCGGCGGATGCCCGCGGTGTCGACAAAGATGAACTGCCGGTCGTTGCGCGTGACCAGGGTGTCGATGGCGTCCCGCGTGGTGCCGGGGATGTCGAGGGTGAGGAGGCGATCCTCGCCCAGGAGGTGGTTGATGAGGGAGGACTTCCCCGCGTTGGGGCGCCCGATGACCGCCACGCGCAACCCGTGGGGGTCGTCCAGCGGATTGAGGGGGGCTTCGTCGGGTGCAGGGGCGGTTGGCGCGGGCAATCCCTTGGGCAGCCAGGGGTGGATTTTGTCTTCGAGGTCGGTGAATCCCCGGCCGTGCAGGGCGCTCACCATGACCCAGTTGTCGATGCCCAAGGAGAAGATATCGGCGGCCTCGGCGTCCTGGTGGGGGCTGTCGAGCTTGTTGATGACCAGGATGAGGGGCACCCCGGAGCGGCGCAGCAGGTCGGCGGTTTCGACGTCGCCGCTGGTGGGGGGCACGCGGCCGTCTACGACGAAGAGGATGAGGGTGGCCTCGGCGATGGCCGCCTGGCACTGCTGGTTGATGCCGATCTCGATGGGGCCCTCGGGGTGGATCTCCCAGCCGCCCATGTCCACATAGGTGACGGGCCTGCCGAAGACGTCGGCGTCGGCGTAGATGCGGTCGCGGGTAATCCCCGGTTGGTCTTCGACGATGGAGAGCTGGCGGCCGGCCAGGCGGTTGAAGAGGGCGGATTTGCCCACGTTGGGGCGCCCGAGGATGGCCACCACGGGGTAATCTGTGGCCTTGCCCGGATATTGGCGCTTGGGCATCGGCTTGGAACGGCGGCGACGGCTCATTGGTATCCCATTTCGCGGAGCTTGGCGGGGTCCGCCGTCCAGTTGGGGGCGACGTTGACGTGCAGGTGCAGCGTGACCGGGGTGCCGAGCATGGCCTCGATTTGCGCGCGGGCCGCGGTGCCGATTTGCACCAGTCGCTGGCCACCCTTGCCGATCATGATGCCTTTTTGGCTGTCGCGCTCGACGAAGATGGTGGCGTGGATGACCGTGCGGCGTTGCTCTTCGACGTAGCGGTCGATGACCACCGCGGTTTTGTAGGGCACCTCTTTGTCGGTTTGCAATGTGATGGCTTCGCGCACCAATTCGGAGACGAAGTATTTGTCGGCCTTGTCGGAGACGATGTCGTCGGGGAAGACCGCTGGGCCCTCGGGAAGGCGCGCTTGGATTTCGTCTAGCAGCACCGGGAGGCCGTCTTGGGTTTTGGCCGACAGGGGCAAGAGGCAATCGCCGAGGTTGTGGGCGGCGAGCTCGGCCATAATCGGCAGCAGGCGCTGTTTGTCGCGCAGCAGGTCGATTTTGTTCAGCACGGCGATGACCGGATTGCGGCGGTCGGCGATGCGCTGGAGCAGGGCGCGTTCCGGGGTGGTGAGCCCGTCGGCGCGGTTGCGGTCGTGCATGTCGATGAGCCAGACGGTGACGTCGGCCTCGCGCAGGGCGCCATAGGCCGCTTCATTCATGTAGCGCCCCAGCTTGCCCACCGGCCGGTGAACGCCCGGGGTGTCCAAAAAGATCATTTGGTACTGCGGCGTCGTGTGAATGGCCAAGAGGCGATCACGCGTGGTTTGGGGCTTGTGGGTGACGATGGCGACCTTTTGGCCCAAGACGGCGTTGAGCAGGGTGGATTTTCCCGCGTTGGGGCGGCCGATTAAGGCCACATAGCCGCAGCGATGTGCCGCGGGGGAGGCGTTGGGCGCCTTTGGCGTGGGGGATTCGGTGTGTTTTGGCATCTTCTCTCTCTACAGCATTTCCGTGCATTCCATTACTCCATGCGGCGCGGAATGGAAAGCGCGGAACTGCAATTTGTGGTGGACGAGGGGCAGTGTCAATGGTACCGGTCTAGCGAAAAAAACGCGCACCATGCGCCAGCGCCATCTGCGGCGCGCCAACACCGTCTTTTTAGGAGGAATACCAACAATGACCGTTGTAAGCGTCATCGGGGCTCAGTGGGGCGACGAGGGCAAGGGCAAAGTCGTGGACATTTTCGCCGAGTGGGCCGAGATGGTTGTGCGCTACCAAGGCGGCAACAACGCCGGGCACACCCTGGTCGTCGGCGGCCAAAAAACCATTTTTCACCTCATTCCCTCGGGGATTTTGCGCGAAAACGCCCGCTGCGTGCTGGCCCAGGGCTTGGTCGTCGACTTAAAAGTCTTGACCGACGAGATCGACAAACTCGATGAAAGCGGCCTGTTGGCCAAGGCCTCATTGCACATCAGCGATCACGCCCACGTCATTTTGCCGTACCACCTCACCCTAGATCGCATCCGCGAGGAGGATCGCAGCGGGGCAGTGCCCATCGGCAGCACCCGGCGCGGCATCGGCC
This sequence comes from Myxococcales bacterium, assembly GCA_012522445.1. Classification (GTDB taxonomy): domain Bacteria; phylum Myxococcota_A; class Polyangia; order JAAYKL01; family JAAYKL01; genus JAAYKL01. The sequence continues at coordinate 3,900 of JAAYKL010000029.1, forward strand.
CTTGCTACGAGGACAAAATCGGGCGTCGCGGCATCCGCATCGGCGATCTCTATCAGCCCGAGCGCCTCGCCGAGCTCCTCGAAAGCAGCCTGGCCTACTGGCGGCCCATGCTGGCGGCCCGCGGCGAAACCGCTCCGTCGATTGCCGATGTTACCGCCTACCTGGCGCCCTTGGCCGAGCGCATCCGCCCCTTTGTCACCGACACGGTGGCCCTGGTGCACGACGCCCTCGACGAAGATGTCCCCACGCTCCTCGAAGGCGCCCAGGGCGTCATGCTCGACATCGACCACGGCACCTATCCCTTTGTCACGTCCTCCAACACCATCGCCGGCGCGGCCTGCACGGGCATCGGCGTGGGGCCCACGGCCATCGACGAAGTGGTGCTCATCGCCAAGGCCTACACCACGCGGGTGGGCAGCGGCCCGTTTCCCACCGAGTTGTCCGACGCCACCGGCGATTGCATCCGCGAGGTGGGGGCGGAGTTCGGCTCTACCACCGGGCGTCCGAGGCGCTGCGGCTGGTTCGACGCCGTGGTGTCGCGCCATGCGGCACGGGTCTGCGGCGGCACGTGGCTGGCCATCACCAAGCTCGACGTCCTCTCGGGCCTCGACGAGGTGCGCATCTGCACGGGCTATCGCCTGGACGGCCGCGAAATCAACGCCATCCCCCTGCACGGCCTCGATCGCGTCGAGCCCATTTACCGCATCATGCCCGGCTGGAAAGAGGACATCACCGGCGTGCGGGACGCGGCCCAGCTCCCCCAGGCGGCAAAAGATTATCTCAATGAAATTGAACGCTTAACCGGTTGTCCGATCTGCCTCATCTCGGTGGGCCCCGGCCGCGAGCAAACGATCCTCACCCACAATCCCTTCGACACCTGAGCGCCCCGAAAACGCGGCTTTCTCCCTGCGAGACTGTGGCGGCCACAGGCGGGCCTGCGATGCGGCGCCTCTTGTCGCACCAGCACACTTGCTTTGTTGGGGGTGGTGGTGGGGGCGCGGTTATTTCTTGAATTTGAAGAGCATGAAATCGTGTACCGGCGCCTCGCTGGGGTGGAGGACCAGGCTGTCGACCTCGAGGATGGCGCCTTCTTCCATGGGGCGCGCGGTGACCCAGGCGACGACTTGGCCGCCGGTTTCGATGCGCGAGGGGGTGTTCCAGGGCACCGTGGCCTGCGCGATGCTGTTGCCCGCAGAGATTTTGACGACGAGGTGCTCGGGGGTGTCGGACCGGGCAACGCCAAAGCCCGCGTCCTTGAGCTCGGTGCACTCGGGGGCGCGCGGGACGATGTCGTCGAAGATGAGGTGGATGTGGCAGCGCTCGGGGGTGTTTTCGAGGGACCAGGTGGTTGGGGGCAGGTCGCCGTCGGCAAAGTAGAGGGCGTCGTCAAATGTGAGCGTGAATTCGAAGACGGGGCGCCGGGCCGGTGGGGGGACCTCGCGGGCGGGCACCAGCTCGCCGTCAGGGGCCACGTGGAGCCAGGCATTTTTTTTGCGCATGGGCCGGCCGTTGTCGTCGAGGGCCTTGGGGTAGGTGGGGGTGGCCCGGTAGGTGTAGCGGCCGCGCTTGGCAAAGGCCTTGATGGCGTTGAGTAGGGTTTTGTCCAGGGGGATTTCGTTGCGGAAGATGAGGGTTTTGGCGCCAAAGGCCGTGGTGATGATGCGCTGGTCGTGGCGCGGCATCCGGGTGTCGTCGTCGATGCACGAGGCGGGGTGTTGCAGGCGCAGGGCCCCGTGGTCGGCGTGCACAACGGTTAAATCGTCGAGGGTGATCTGCAGGGTGCGCATGGCGGAGGCCTTGTCGCGGTTTTTGAGGGGCGTGGCGATGAGCCAGTCGAGGATGCGCTCTTGGATGTCGTTGGCGCGGTGGGTGATGTTGGCTTTGATCATGGGGTTGTCGGTGATCCAGGTTTCGCTGGCGGTGCGGGTGGCGAAGCAGGGCGGCACCTCGGCGTCGGCGGCGTTGTCGGCGTTGTCGGCGGCGCGCAGCCAGGGCAGGGCGGGCTTTTGGATCGCCTGGGCCATGACGTCGAAGCGATGCACCGCGAAGTGGGGCTCCCCGACGATGGGCTGGGGCGGGGGCGGGGGCGAGATGGGGGTCATGGTGATGCGGGGGCCGGTGCTACAAGCGAAGGCGCCTGCCAGGGCCAGGGGACAAAGCAATGCGGTGAAAAAACGTGTCGATAGCATGGGTACCTGCCGTTTCTGTTGTGCGTTGTCGATGCGATAACACCAATATTGTCGCGAAAAAAGCCAAAGAACAAGCCCGATATCCGGATTGCTTTTTTTGGTTAATTGCATGGCCATTTGTTTGCCGGATATTCCATCTTCACTGGAAATGCGGTGTTATCAATGGGTTAACTGATTCATCAATAATGCCACGCCGTTGTTGGTCGCAACCCCAAAGGACGCCGCATGATTATTCAATTTTCTCCCAAACGCTCACACGCTCCCATCGCGCTCATGGCCTTCGCAGCGATGTGCCTTGTTGGCTGCATGGAAAAAGACAACCCCAATATCGCCGACAACGGGGCGAAAAAAGACGACTCCGATACGGCACCCGATACGTCGGGACCGCTGGTGGTGGATACGTTCTACAACCCCAACAACCAGGGCAACTCGGGCGACAACCTCCACCTGCTGGACAGGCCTGATGTGGCCATTTGTCTGCGGGCCTGCGAGACGCCCACCGATTGCGTGGACCGGGGCAACGACGCCATTCACCAAGCGGGCAACTACCTGTGCACGCAACAGGTCTGTGTGTACAAAGGCTGCAACAGCAACGCGGAGTGCGAAGAGTTTCAGCCGGGCATGGATTATAAGTGCGATGCCAAAAGCGGCGGCTGCGTCTCTTCGTGCCTGTCGGCGTCGGACTGCGTGTCGGAGTGGGTCACGGCGGACGCCGACGACAACAACTACACGTGCGGGGCAGACCGCGTGTGCACTTACAAAGGCTGCCTCAACGATACGGAGTGCCAAATTGCCTACGGCAGCCGATATCTGTGCATGGATCCGCTCAACACCGGCATCCCGGTGTGCCAGTTGGGGTGTTTCGCCCCGGCAGACTGCGTCCGCGATGTGAACGTGGCATCCGAAGACGCGGACAACTGGGAGTGCATTGACGAGCGCTGCTACTACAGCGGCTGCAAAAACGACGAAGAGTGCGGCCCGGGCATGCGCTGCATCAACTTAAACGACAAATAAGGCCTAAGACGGGGAGGTAAACGATGCGCAGTATTCGCATGTTGGTTTGTTTGGGGGCGCTTTTCACATGGGTCGCGGCTTGCAGCGATGCGGAGAAACCGAAATTGGCAGAGCCGCCACCGCCGGTGAGCGTCGAAGAGGGCTGCGCCAGCGCCAATCGGGCCTGCGATCCCGGCGATGTCCGCGC
>JAAYKL010000030.1 GCA_012522445.1 Myxococcales bacterium
GTTTTTAACCGGTGCCGCAGGAGCATAAGGACGATGACAACATAACCGCGAAGAACAAAAAATGCCGTGAACGGCAAACAAAATGAACCGCCGTTTTCAGTTGCCCCTGAGGTGCCTTCTCATGGAAGTGATTCAATGCCTGATTCTCAGCGCGCGGATTCCGACAGCAATTCGGATGTGGATGACGCGGTGAATGGCAGCGATAGTTACGGAGACGGCGACAGCGATGCAGTTCGCGACACCAGCGCCGACACGGACACCGCGGATGTTTCAGACAGCGAGGATCATCCCGATACAGAGACCGTCACTACACCGCTGGCACCAATCCAGCTAAACAGTTTTCAAATTAACCAAAATACGTTTTGGACCACGACGCCACAAGTCCGGCTTTATATCGACGTCGAAAATGCGGCCGAGATGCGCGTGAAAAACGCCGATGGGGAATGGACGCCTTGGAAGCAGGTGGTCGCCATGCAGTCTTGGGTTCTGCCCGACATGGATGGCGAGCATGTGGTTTTTGCTGAATTTCGAAATGATTTCCCTTCGCTGGCCACTGCCAATGCGCGAATCCAGTTGGATCGCGTTCCACCGGATGCACCATTGGTAACTTTGGTGGACGAAACCCCCACGAGCAATGCGCACCCCCTTTGGGAGTGGACGGTGCAAGAAGGTGGCAACGGTGTCTTTCGCGTCAAAATAGACAATGAAAATTTGAATTTGGGCGCCATTGAATTGACGGAAATGCAATTTTCTCCCAGTGTCGCGTTGGGCAATGGCTTGCATACGCTTTATGTGCAAGAGCGAGACGATGCAGGGAATTGGTCGGCATCGGGCACGGCGGTCGTTTATATTGATACCGAACCACCGCAGGTAACAAAATTAGGCAGAGGAAGTTTGTATTGCTCTTATATGTTCGGTTCTAGTGTGGCCATTTACAATGATGCAACTGACGCGTTAACTGATGTCGAGAAAATGCGTTATAGCATTCGAGCTTCCGAGAGCGATGCACACAATTGGACCGCCTGGATGCCTTGGATGTCGTCTGTTGCGTTGTCGGGTTTCACTGTGGGAGTCAATTACCTGACGGCTGAGTTTGTTGACGCATGTGACAACAAAGCATCTATTTCCAAATTGCTTATCCTGGATGATGGCTTTGAAGGCTGCATCGGAAACAATCATATCGCTGCTTCTTTTGATTTAGACACGCGAACCAATTATGAAGAAGGGTCGTTATTAAACGATTTTTCAGATTACGGTACGCCGTATGCCCTTGATCGAGATTTTTTTACTTTTGTTGTTCCAAGATATACATATGTTTATATCGAAGTTAATAGAATATCGGGTCCATCTGTTTTAAAAGCATCTTTATTGAATTCAGGAGGGGGGGAAATTGATTCTGTGGATGTTCCTTCCCAAAATGAGTATTTGGCGCTCAATAATTGTGACAATCCAAATGAAATGCGAATTTACATCAGCGTAAATCCCGTCACGCCAGGCACAGCAACGGCGTACAACATTTATTGGTTTGAGCAAGATGATGGGTGCATGTGATTTCGTAATATGATTCTATGGAAACTTGAAAATACGCATCAGAGACAAAATGATATTTCCACTAGAAAACAATCGTCGGCTTGTCGGGTTCTTTTCTTCGTTTGTCATCGCATCGTTTTTCGGTTCGGTGGTGTTGGCACAGTCAAGCGAAGACGTTGCCAAGCAAAATTACCAGGAAGCCATCCGCCTATTTGACAACGGCGACTACAGCGATGCAGCGGCGCGTTTTCGCGATGCCTACGAAGCCAACCCCTCCTGGAAGCTCTTTTTCAATATCGGCCAGGCTGAAGCGGCCGCCAATCGCCTGGGGATGGCCCTGGAGGCTTTTGAAGCTTACATGGTGCAGGGCGGTGACCAGGTGCCCGAAGACAAAAAAGAAGTGGCACTCAATGAAATTCAGCGGTTGCGTCAGTTGGTGGGAGTGCTCGAGCTCGTCGCGCCAGATGGCAGTGAGCTGTGGATCGACGAGGGGTTTCGAGGCCGCACACCCTTTGATGGCCCTGTCCGGGTCGAGGTCGGAGAGCGTCGCATTGCGGTGAAAAAAAATGGTGTGCTGCTGCGCGAGGTGCAACTGCGCATGTCCAGCGGCGCTGTGGTGCGTCTCGAAGTGCAAGAAGCGAACGATAATGCCATCGCTGGTCCGGTTGTGTCGGGCGACACGCCGGATGCCGATGCCTCGGTGGTAGATGCGCCGTCTTCTTCTTCACACCAACCTCTCCTGATCAGCGGGGCGGTGTCGGGGGGCATCGGCGTGGCAGGATTGGTGGTCGGCGCCGTGCTGGCTGCCAAAAGCGGGGGATTTCACGACGATTATCTGAAAGCCGGTGAGGCGTACAATATGGAACGCACGGCGGCGCGTTATGATGAAGTGCGCGACCTTGAAGACAAGTGGTTGTCGACCCGTACTGGCGCGGTCGTGGCCCTGTCGGTGGGAACGGCGCTCACCGCGACCGGCGTTGTGTTGGTGGCCGTGGCAATGAAACAGCGCAATGCGCAGCGGGTACGTCCCGCCGCGGCGCGGGTATCGTTTTTATCCAATGGTGTGCGGGTATCTTTTTGATGTTTTGCGGAAAGGAATGGTTGTGATGATGAAGGTATCGACTTGGGGTGTGCTGGTGCTGTTTTTGTTGTTTGGGGTCGCCTGTGGCGAAAAATTGCAATTGGATCCAGTGGACACTGATTTGCCTCCTGATGCCAACGGTGATGGTACGGACAGCGTTGCGGATGGCAATGCAGACAGCGCCGTGGACGACAGCGAAACGAGTGACACCGCGGACGATGGCGCAACGGATAGCGTTGTGGATGACAGTGAAACAGAAGATGTTGTGAACGATAGCGAAAAAGATGGCGATGACACGGACAGCGAATCAGATGATGTTGTCAACGATAGTGAAACAGATGGCGATGACACGGACAGCGATACAACACCGGAGTTAACCGACGAAATTTGCGATGATGGCATCGATAACGACGGTGATGGCTTGATCGATTGCGCCGATCCGGATTGCGACGGGAAGCTGGGAGCAGGCGGTTTTATTTGTGAACCCTTTGGCGAAACCATATGCGACGACGGCTTCGACAACGACGGCAATGGGTTAACGGATTGTCCAACTGTAGATGTGGTAAAACCGCAGCGGGGATTAGCGGTGGCTGGCGATGCCATCCTGGTTGCCGTTCAGGCGGCACCAGAGCCAGAATTCACCAAGTTTCAATGCCGAATTGGCCATGTATTAACGGTAGATGAAGCCGCATGGCAGGAGTGTGGCAACGCGACGGGCACTGCTTTTGTTTACACCCCATCCGCCATTGCGAGCGATGGCTTGATGCAGGCGGAAGTGCGCTACGTTGTGGATGGCCAACCCAGCGAGAGTACAGCAACGCCTACCTTTTACGTGCACAACAGTCTCAATGGGGCCGTCGAGTGCCCACAGCGGGCCACAGATCAAGCCTATTTCGATGCTGCCGAAAGCATTGGTTTGCCAGCAACAGGTCCTTTTCCCGAAACGCTGGCCACGGCCAACCCCTTTATTCAACTGCCATTTGCTCCCATCAAATCTGGCCATTTTCAGGTTCTTGAAAGCCCAGTGGCGTTTGAGGTGCTTTCGCTGCGCAAGCGCTTTCACTTGAGCGACGATGGGCAGTTTTTGCTGGTGACCCGAACGCATAAGGGGCGCCGCACCAATGGATGCTTTGTCATTCAAAATCATAAAGTAAACGTAACCCATGCCGCCGGAGAATCGGGGTATGTCCGCAATCGGTATAAATTGACCGCTTGTGAGGCCGTGGTGTTGAATTCGCAAGGTGCTGCAGTTTGTTTGGTGGTCGATTCACAAGGAATACCACAATTGTCACAGCCCAGGGGGCGCGCGCCCAGAAATCCTTTTCCGTTTGGTATCTCTGAATATCTTGGCGCCAAGCCAGACATCGACTATTTCATGTGGCGCCGCTTGATGCGGGCACCCGATGCCGGCAGCGCTTGTTATCCCGACGGCTATAGCTTGTTTTCACGCAAATGTTGGGATCCAGACATCTCTTGTGCGGAAGCGTGTGCAGGAGGCAGTTCAAACCTCCACCCCATGCTCTATTTGCCGGATCACCATCTTTTCTTTCCATGACACATTGTGCAATAGTCTGAGCGGTTCATCGGCGTCCTAGCCCTTGAAACCTGTGGTTTCAATGAACACAACGAGGATGGAATCTGCGGATTCAGCTCGTTGCAAAGCAGGGACTACCATAAAAGACACACAGCAACAGCCCTGGGGCGCCGATGAGCCGTTACATTGTCTTCACGAAAGCCTGCGCCGAAAGCACCCATGCCAACGCGACCCCTTGCCGATCAGATTTTTTCTGCGCCATTCCTTGAGGCGGCGCTGCTACGCCTGTACTTGGCGCATGGTCGGCGGCGTCCGGGTATGTGGCGCCGGGATGATCGGGTGTCGTTGCGCGAGTTGCACCACCGCCGTTTCGCCTTCTGCCGGGTGCTCGCCAAAACCATTCGCGACGACGCGTTTCACCTGTCGCCAGCAGAGCGAACCGAGCAAATCATCGAAGGCAAGTTGCGCGTTCTGTATCGGTCGAGCCTGGTGGACACCGTGGTGATCTCGGCGGCGGGGGCGCTACTGACGCAGATGGTGGCGCCCCATCTCAGCCCACATGTGTACTCCTACCAGAAGGGGCGTTCGTCACTGATGGCGGTGGAGAATTTTGCGCACTATCTCCGGCAGCACTGTCGGCTACCGGTGTTGCAGCGCGGGCTGTACGTGCTCAAACGCGACCTGCACGCCTACGGCGAGTCCATTGCCACCGATACCGCATCGCGGCTATGGTCCCTGCTCGATGTGGCGCTGGCGCCTCACGTGCCCCTCGGTCACCCTTTTGGCCGCTTGTTGCGCGCCATGATTTTGCGCGAGGTGCGCGCAGCGGATGGTTCGGTGTCGGTGTTGACGCAAGGCGTTCCCACGGGCTCTGCCATCCAGCCCGCATTGTGCAACCTCTATTTGCACGACCTCGACGAACTATTGGGAAAGACAACCGACGGAGTTTATTTGCGCTATGGTGACGACTTTTTGTTCGCCCATCCGAACTGCGATGTGACCCAGCGAGTCTCGCAGCAGGTCGATGCATTGTTGGAACGGCTTTCGCTGCAGGTGACGCCTCAAAAGCGACAAGACATTTACATCACCGGTCCCGGACGGCCATCACTGTGCGCTCCCCAGATGCGGCACCAGAGCCACGTGACGCTTCTGGGTTGTCGTGTGCAGTTTAACGGGACCATTCGCCTGCGTCCGTACAAAACCCATGAGTTGTTGCGCGACATTCAACGGCGGGTGCGTCGCTCGATGCCCTTGATGCGCGGTCTGGACAGAAGCGAAATCGCGCAGCGCCTTTGCCACATTGTCAACCAAACCCTGCACACGTCAGATGCCCTAGGCAACGCCCGCGCGTTGGAGGTGTGGCGCGTTGTCAACGACCGGGCCTGTCTGCGACATCTTGATTATCTCATTGCCCGCACCATTGCCTGCGAGATGGTGGGCACGTCTTCGGTCAAGGCCTTTCGCCGGGTGCCCTACAAGTGGTTGCGACGCACCGGTGGGCTGCGTTCATTGGTGATGACGCGCAACCGCCTGGATGTCCGCCGCCAACAGGAGAAACCGTGAAGCGCCTCAACGCTTGGCTAGACAAGACAGCGACGCGCGCCGCGAAACGCCCCAATCTGCGCGATGCGCTCTTGGGCATTCGGTCTCGTGGGTATGTTTGGTATCGGTTGCGCTTTCTCTCCATTCGCGCCCTGCTGCGCTTTGTGCTGCACTTGGCAGAGATGTTGATTCTGGTGCGGCTGTTTTTGCCCGAGCTGCTGGCGCCGGTGTTGTTCATTCGCAGTTGGATGGCATTTGCCGCTGGTTCTTGGTGGGGAGGCCTGGAGCAAATGCGCGACGATGTACGGCATCATGCGGCCCAGCGCCAATGGTCCCGGGTGCGCCAAACCATCGATGCCTGGATGGGGCTGGCTTTTGTCCTGTCGGCGGCGGGGCTCGCAGTCGGCACCGGATTGCTGTTGGGGTTGCGCTCTTCTGCGGACCATCATTTCGATGTCTTCGATGCTTACATTCTCGCCTGTCTGCTACGCACCGCTTTCGACATCATCGGACGCACCTGGCACAGCGGTCTCTTTGCCCTGCGGCGTGTCTATCGCCCGCTTTGGTCGTTGCTGGTGGGAGATGTGCTTGACGTGGGATTGGCCTTGGCCCTGTGGCCCTGGTTCGGTCCCTGGGGCTTTGGCATTGCGCTGTTGGTCGCGGGCATCGCGCGCCTGATGTTGTTGGTGTTCTTTGTGAACCGCGGGCTTGCGCAGTCCTTGGTGCCGTGCGTTCGTTGGGGGCGGGCCGCGTCCGCCATGGCGCAGTTGTTTTCGCGGCGTGGTGCGTGGGGATGGTTGCGGCACACAATGGCCAATGTGGTGCTGCAACTCGATGCCTTGGTGACCATGGGGTTGGCGGCAGCGGTGTACTACAGCGGTGGCGACGAGTTGATCGCCATTGTGTTTTATATCGTTCGCCCGGTGTTCAACGCGGGGCACGCGTGGTCTCGCTTGTTTTACTTCGATTACAGTTTGCTCAGACGTCGCTTTGATGCGCTGTTTTTGCATCGCTACGACGCTTTGTTGCGCCGCACGGCGTTTTGGTTTTCGACAGCGGTGGCTTTGTTGTGCGCGCTGCTTTCGTGGTGGCTGTTGGGTGGCACGGAGCTTCGATTCCCGCTGATTTTGGGCGCTTTGGCCATCATGCGATCGTTTTTGGGTATCTTGCAGATGCGGTCCTTTGCCCTACATGCGCACAAGCATTTGTTGATCAGCGGTTTCTTTGTCATCGCAGTGGCGGTGGTTCTACCCAACGTGGTGCGCGATGCCGATTGGCTGTTTTTGGGCTTGCTGTTGGCGATGTCGCTGGCGTCGGTGTGGTTGTACGCCCATCGCGACGTGGCGCGCGCGGCACCCATGACACGCGCAACCTTTCAACATCCCGTGGCATTTGTCAGCGCGCTCAAGTCAGTCGCACAGCCGTTAGATTTGTTCTGCGCCGAGTTTTGCATCGATATTTTCTCGTTGCGCCGTATTGCTCTTGCCCTGCATCAGGCCAATTCAGAACGGGTCTTTTGCCCGCTCAATCGCCGCACGTTGCTGTGGTATCAGCCCGCTGCCGCAGCGCCTGTTGAGGTCGCAAACCTCGCCGTTCACAGCGCTGGTACTTTGGCGCGCGTGCGTCGACACGTGTGCACAGCCGCACCGGAGCCTCTGTTGTCTGCAGCGCTGGGTGAGATATCGCAGGCACATCCCCGGTTGTCGCAACTGTGGCAACAGGTGCCCGAGGGATTGGTGTCATTGGCGGCGGAGTTTCGCGAGCGGTTTCCCGAGGGGCAGATGCTGACGGCGGAACGCGGTGCCTTGGGCGCGCTCTCTTCTCCTGCCGCAGCCCACGAATTTCACGCCTTGTTGCGCGATGAAGCCCATTTCTTTCATCGCGTGCATCACAACTTGTCCCGCGCGAAAACAACGGTGATCCCCTACGCACCCAACGATCGTTTGCAATGCCTTTTTGCCGTTCCGCAGAGTGCTGAAAATACCGATGCCCGGCATTTGTTCGCCGATCGCGTATTGGCAACCAGCTTGCGAGAAACATTGGGCACGACTCTTCGCGATATCGTGGTGCCGGTGTCCCAAATAGATGCGTGAAACAGGTGCGGAGGGTGCGCCGCGTTAATCGGCAGGGGTTTGCAAGGCCCGCAGTTGGCGGCTGAGCAAGACCACGTGCTCCTGCTCTTCGCGGATGATGGCCTTGAGGCGTTCGGGACCCAGGTGAGTGGGCATGAATTCGAGCAGCCCTTGAAAGAAGGCGATGGCGGCGAACTCGGCTTGCAGCGCCAGCTTCAGCACCTCTTGGGCGGTGGTGTCGGGGCGAAATTGGTCGACGGCATGGGTGCCAGCGGTGAAGACGTGATTGCCCGCGATGGCGGATAGATAGGCGATGGCGGTCTCGTCGGGGTCGGGCACGTTGGCGGAGCTCTGCGAGGATTGCGATTTCATGCGGAGGAAGGTTTGTTCGTGACCGTCTTCCATGTGGGCCAGGTCTAGCAGGATGTCGGCCACGTCGGAGAGCGAGGCCAGTTCGGCGGCCGCGCGGTAGAAGGCGGCGCCGTTGCGTTCGATTTGGCAGGCGATTTCCAAAATTTCGTTGGCGTTGAAGTGCGCAAACATGGGGGTTCCTTTCGCGGTGGTGATGTGTGGAGGCAATGTAACACCCGTTGTTGGCCCTGTCGAAAGCAATTGTAGGCAGGAGGAAAACGCCTCAATAATCCTCAATAATCACTCTGAACAGTGAAAAGCGTAATGTTTTTAGTGGGTTGCAGGACGTGAAAGTGCTCGTGTGGAGACGTGTTACGGAGAAATGGAAGCGCAAGAGGCGGCGGCGAAGCGCATTAGCGGTTGTTGTTTCCTTCCGGTACGACCGTGCGGATGTGGAGTTCCTGGAGCTGCTGCGGGGCCACGGGGCGCGGGGCGTCCATGAGCAAATCTTGTGCCCGTTGGTTCATGGGGAAGGCGATGACTTCGCGGAGGTTTTGACAGTCGGCCAGCAACATGACCAGGCGGTCGAGCCCCGGGGCAATGCCGCCGTGAGGCGGGGCGCCGAGTTTGAAGGCTTTGATCATGCCGCCGAATTTGGCGTCGACCTCTTCGGGGGTGTAGCCCGCGATTTGAAAGGCCTTGTACATGATGTCGGGGCGGTGGTTGCGGATGGCGCCGCTGGAGAGCTCTTCGCCGTTGCACACAATGTCGTATTGGTAGGCGAGGATGTCGAGGGGCGGCGTGTTTTGCAGGGCGTCCATACCGCCTTGGGGCATGGAAAAGGGGTTGTGTGAAAAGGAGATGGCGCCGCTCACTTCGTCGGCTTCAAACATGGGGTAGTCGACGATCCAGCAAAAGCGAAAGCAGTCTGGCTCGATGAGGTTGAGCAGCTCGCCCAGGCGGGTGCGGACTTTTGCGGCGATGTCCACGGCCTTTTGGGGCTTGTCGCAGACAAAGAACACCACGTCGCCATCGGTGATTTCGCAGGCCTCGCGGATTTGCGCCATGCGTTCGTCGGAGAGCACTTTGGCGATGGGGCCTTTCACTTCGCCATTGTTCCAGATGAGGTAGGCCAAGCCGTCGGCCCCCACTTCGCTGGAGGTGGCCCAATCGATCATGCCGTTGAAGAAGCTCTTGGGCTGGTCGCAGGCCTTCCGTACCGGCAGCGCCCGGACGATGGCGCCGGTGTCGATTTGCTTGGCGAAGATGGAAAACTCGCTGCCGCGAAATACGTCGGTGAGATCGCGGATGACGATGGGGTTGCGCAGGTCGGGCTTGTCGGTGCCGTACTTGAGCATGGCTTCGCGGTAGGGGATGCGCCGAAAGGGGGCCGCGTCGACGCGCTTGGTGGAGAATGTGGCGAAGAGATCGGTGAAGAGGTCTTCGATGACGGCGAAGACATCGTTTTGTTCGACAAAGGCCATCTCGAGGTCGACTTGGTAAAACTCGCCGGGGGAGCGGTTGGCCCGGGCGTCTTCGTCGCGAAAGCACGGCGCGATTTGAAAGTAGCGGTCGAAACCCGCCACCATCAGGAGTTGCTTGAACTGTTGGGGCGCTTGGGGCAGCGCGTAAAACGAACCGGGATGCAGGCGCGAGGGCACCAGGAAATCGCGGGCGCCTTCGGGGCTGGACGCGGTGAGGATGGGGGTTTGGAACTCGGTGAACCCCTGTGCGGTGAGGCGTTCGCGGATGCGTGCTGTGACGGCGGAGCGCAGCATGATGGTGCGGTGGAGTTGTTGGCGCCGCAGATCCAAGAAGCGGTACGTCAACCGCAGCTCTTCGGCGACCTCGTCTTCGGGGTACACGGCAAAGGGCAGGGGCTCCGCCGGGCCGAGGATGTCGTATTCGGCGATGCGCACCTCGACTTCGCCGGTGTCGATGCGGGGGTTGTAGGTTTCGGGGTCGCGCTTCTCTACCTTGCCCTTAATGCGGATGACATTTTCTTTTTGGAGGTGGGTGAGCGCGTCGAAAAACGGCGCGTCGGATTGCACGACGAGCTGCGTGATGCCGTAGTGGTCGCGCAGATCGATGAAGAACACACCGCCGTGGTCGCGGCGATTGTGGAGCCAGCCGGAGAGGGTGACGTCTTTGCCGATGTCGCTGCTGCGCAGGGCGCCGCACGTGTGGGTTCGATACTGGTTCATGGGGTTTCGCTCCTATGCTGAGGTCGGACCGGCTGCGGGATTACTGCCCGGTCAGCGCTTGTTCGAGTTTTTCTTTGACCAGTCGTGCGTCGGCGCGTCCTTGTGCGCGCTTCATGACTTGTCCCATTAAGAAGGCGATGCCCTTGGGGTTGCCGCCGCGGATATCGGACACCACTTTTTCGTTGTCCGCCAAAACCTGGGCTATCCAGGCGTCGATTTCGCCGGCGTTGGAGGTTTGCTCCCAACCGTGGGCCGTCATGATTTCTTCGGGGTCGCGGTCTTCGAGGATGATGAGCTCAACGACCTCTTTGGCGCGCGACGCGGAGAGGCGGCCTTTCTCGACCAGGGCAATGGCCTGGGCCAGTCGTTGGGGGCTGATGTGGCTGTCGGCGACGCGGCGCTCGGTGCGCTTGAGCTGCGCCTGCACCGTGCCCGCCAACCAGTTGGCCGCGACCTTGGGCGGCGCACCTAGGGCCACGCAATCGTCGAAGAGCTGGGCGAGCTGTTGGTCTTCGGCGAGGAAGTCAGCGGTGTCCGCCGGAATGGAGAAGTCGCGCTCGTAGCGCTGTTTGCGCTGCAAGGGGAGTTCGCAGAGGCGCGTCTCTAAGTCGGCCAAGAAGGCGTCGTCCGGCGAGAAGGGCGGCAGGTCGGGGTCGGGGAAGTAGCGGTAGTCGTGGGCGTCTTCCTTGGTGCGCATGGGCAAGGTGATGCCCTTGTCGGCGTCCCACAGGCGGGTCTCTTGCACGATGGTTTCGCCATTGTCTTTGGCCGCGGCCTGTCGGTTGATCTCGTAGGCGATCGCCCGGCGCACAAAGCGCGCGGAGTTGATGTTTTTCACTTCGGTCTTGGTGCCGAGCCCCTTGCCGGGCAAGTTGATGGAGATGTTGGCGTCGCAGCGCAGCGAGCCCTCTTCCATGTTGCCGTCGCACACGCCCAGGTGGCGCACCAGGCGGCGAAACTCGCGGACGTAGGCCTCAGCTTCTTCGCCGCTGGACAGGTCGGGCTCGGTGACGATTTCGAGCAGGGACGCCCCGGCGCGGTTGTAGTCGACCAAGGAGTGCTTGCCCGCGTGAATCATTTTGCCCGCGTCTTCTTCGTAGTGAACGTCGTGGATGCGGATGCGCTTGGTTTCGCTGCCCAGCGAGATGTCGAACCAGCCGTTGCGGCCCACCGGGGCAAAGAATTGCGTGAGCTGGTAGCTTTTGGCCATGTCGGGATAGAAATAGTTTTTGCGGTCGAAGGTGCAGGTGGCGGCGAGCTCGCAGTTGAGCGCGCGGGCCAGCAAGTACGACATGCGCATGGCCTCTGCGTTGGCGGCGGGCAGGGTGCCGGGATAGCCCAGGCAGATGGGACACACGTGGGTGTTGGGCGGCGCGCCGTATTGATTGGGGCAGGCGCAGAAGGCCTTGGTTTGGGTGAGCAAGTGGATGTGAATCTCGAGTCCGATGAAGCTTTGGTATTTCACGGTTGGCCTCCCAGCGCGGTCATGGTGGGCGGCAGGGGACAGGGGGCGTCGCCCAGGATGCGCCCGAGGGCGTCGAAGAGGCGCGCTTCGCCAAAGGGCGGGGCGATGAGCTGCAGGCCCAGGGGCAGGTCGTTGGCGGTGCCCGTGGGGAAGGACGCAGCGGGCAGACCGGCCAAGCTGGGGAGAATGGTGTAGCGGTCGGCGTGTTTGCGTTCGATGCTGTGGGGTGCGTCGGTGCCCAGGGGGAAGGCCTGGGTGGGATAGGTGGGGGTGAGGATGAGGTCGACGTCGACGTTGTCGAATAGGGCGGCCATGCCTTGGCGAATGGCGGCGCGGGCTTGGGTGGCGCGCGCAATGTAGCGCGGGTAATTTTCGGCGCGCAGCGCGTGGGTGCCCAACAGGATGCGGAGTTTGTTTTCGTCGTTGAATCCGAGGCTGCGGGTTTGTCGGATCATCTCTTCGGGCGTCGCGGTGTCGGGTTGGCGAAAGCCGTAGCTGACGCCGGTGTAGCGCGCCAGGCTGGTGCTGGCTTCGGCTGCGGCGATGACGTAGTAGGTGGCTACGGCGTGGGGCAGCAGGGGTAGCGCGATGGGGCGCGTTTCGATGCCGAGGTCGCGCAGGGCTGCGACGGTGTCGCGATAGTTTTGTGCGACGGGCGCGCTGAGATCGGAGAGGTCGTCGAGGACGCCGACGCGCTGTGCGCTGCTTGCGAGGGGCGTGGGGGACGCGGTGGTGGGGTCGCGCTCATCTGGGCCGGCGATGCATTCGTAGACGCGGCGCAGGGTGGCGATGTCCCGGGCCAGCACGCCGATGGTGTCCATGCTGGAGGCGTGGGCCGCAAGACCGTGGCGCGACACGGCGCCGTAGGTGGGGCGCAGGCCCAAGCAACCGCAAAGCGATGCGGGTTGTCGCAGCGCACCTCCGGTATCGGCCGCCAGGGCGAAGGGTACCAGCCCGCTGGCCACGGCAGCAGCGGCACCGCCACTGGCACCACCGGCGACACAGTCGTTGTTCCAGGGGTTGCGCGTGACCGACGTGGCGGCGTTTTCGGTGGACGCGCCCATGCCAAAGGCGTCGGCATTGCCGGTGGCCACGACTTGGGCTCCCGCATTTTGCAGGCGCAAAACAGCCGTGGCGCTGTAGGGCGAGACAAAGTCGGCGAGCATGCGGGACGAACAGGTGAGGCGAAAGCCCTCGGCGGCGATGCGGCTGTCCACGACAAAGGGAATGCCTTGGAAAGCGCCTTCGCTGTGGGGGGGGGCGCAGGCGCCGTCGGGATGAAATTCGAGCAGGCTCCGGATGACGGCATCTCGTTTGGCGAGGGCTTGGGCCCAGGTTGTTTTTCGTTCGGTGTCGCGCAGCAAGTTCTGCCAGAGGGTTAGGGGTTCCATGCGAAAATCCTTTGACCCTTGAGGGTCACAAGACGTTGGGGATTTTGAAAAAGCGCTCTTGAACTTCGGGGGCTTGGTCGAAGTAGAGGTCGCGGGCTTCGCCGTGCGGCTGTGCGGATTTTTCGGGTTCGTCGGGGCGCAAGACGTTGCGCGGAGGGGGCAGTTTTTCAGGGGCGGAGGCGTCGTCAAAATCGGCGTCCGCGAGGGTGTCGAACAGGGCCAGGTGCGCGAAGAAGTATTCGGCCAAATGTTCGGCGTCAGCGGCGTCGAGCAGGGCGATTTGGGTCGTTTTTAGGAGTTCTTGTCGATTCATGGCTTCGAAACCTATAGGGGTTCAAAAATGCTGTCAATCGAACGCGTGTTGCATTTCGCTTTAAAGATATTGAATTCATGAAGTAGCGAAAAAAGTAGCGAAGTTAGTTTGCAGGCCTGCCGTGGACGAGCACTTGGGTGGCTTGCTCCTTGGGCATGGGATGTCCGTAGAGAAACCCCTGGACTTCGTCGCAGCCCATGGAGCGCAAAAACATGGCCTGGCGCTCGTGTTCAACACCCTCGGCGACGATTTTCATGCCCAGAGATTTGGCCATGGTGATGACCGAGGTGGCGATGGCCGCGTCGTCGGTGTTTTCGGGTAGCCCGGAAATAAATGAGCGGTCGAGTTTCAACGCGTCGATGGGGAAGCGCTTGAGATAAGCCATGGAGCTGTACCCCGTGCCAAAGTCGTCTAGGGCGATGCGGATGCCGCAATCGCGCAGGTCGCTCAGCATGCGAAAGGCGCGCTCGGGATTTTTGGCCGCAGTGCCTTCGGTAATTTCGATGAAGAGCCGTCGCGGGTCTGCCTGGGTGGTCTCGATGATGGAGCGCATATCTTGCACCAGTGTGTCGACCAAAAACTGCTGGGTGGCGACGTTGACCGATATCCAAATGAGGGAAGGGTGAGCGTGTTGCCAATGGGCGAGCTGTCGGCAGGCCGTTTCGAGCACATAGCGCCCGAGTTCGTGGATGAGCCCACTCTCTTCGGCGATGCCGATGAAGTGCGCGGGTCCGATGAGACCGCGGCT
This sequence comes from Myxococcales bacterium, assembly GCA_012522445.1. GTDB lineage: Bacteria > Myxococcota_A > Polyangia > JAAYKL01 > JAAYKL01 > JAAYKL01. Next base: position 14,232 of record JAAYKL010000030.1, read on the forward strand.
GGGGTGCTGCCATCGCACCAGGGCTTCAAAGCCTCGCAGGCGCAGGTCGACCAGCGAAAAAACCGGTTGGTAATAGAGGCGCAACTCGTTTCGCTGCAGGGCTTTTTTAAGCTCGGCCTGGACTTGTAGGCGGTTGATGGCGGCCAAGTGCATCTGCTTGTTGAACACCTCAATGCCGGTGGAATCCTCGCGCTTGCACCGGTAAACAGCGGTGCTGGCGTTTTGCAGTAGCGCTTCGGCGTTTTCGATATCAGCGTCACCGATGGCGATGCCGATGTTGATGCTGATGTGGATGCCTGTGGGGTGTTGGTCGATTTGGATGGGCTCGTTGATTTGGCCGTTGATGATGTGGGCCGCTTCGATGGCCGCGGAGGCGTTGCCGATGTCTTCGATGAGCAGGGCGAATTCGTCGCCACCGAGGCGGGCCAACGTGTTGCCGCGCGCTGTCCAGGAACTCAGGCGGCGGGCGGTCTCTTTGAGTACGGCTTCGGCAGCGGGATAGCCCAGGCTCTCGATGATGCTTTTGAAGTTGTGGATGTCGATGAGCAGTAGCGCAAAGAGGTAGTCGGGGCGTCGGCGAATCAGGGTGAGGGAGTTTTTTACGAGGCTGAGCAGATAGTTGCGGTTGGGCAGGCCTGTCAGGCGATCGTGCATGGCGTCGTGGGTGAGTTGGCGTTCGATCAAGCGGTGTTCGGTGATGTCGAGTCCGTAGAGATGCACGGCATCGGTTTCGTTGGCGTGGATATAGGACCAGGAATAGGTGCTGTTTTTTACCGTGTTTTGGACTTGCAAGGGAGCGTGGTTGGCGAGGCAGGTTTGCACGTATTCGATGTGGTTTTCGGGGATGAGTTCGGTGGCATCGATGGCGTGCTGCCACATGATTTTTCGCGTGGCGGGATTGGTGTACAGGATGTTGCCCTCGGTGTCGCACTCGAGGATGGGGTGCGGGTTTTCGTGCACGATGGCGGCCAGGCGCACCTGCTGTCTGTGGTTGAGGTGGTGTCGGACAATGCGTCCGAGCATGGGGGCTAGGGCGCCCAGCAATTCGCTTTGGAACGTGGACAAGGGGGTGTTTGTGCCCTCAGAGAGAGAGAGGTTGAGTACGGCGATGGGGCTGGCATCGGCGCGCAGGGCAATGGCGTGTTGGCAGGGGGCGTGAAAACGCATGGGCGGCGGAAAGCTGTTGCGGCAAATGAGCAGGGTTTCAGCGGTGCGGGCGACTTGGCCCATGGGACTTGCATCGAAGGGAAATGAAGTACCGGGCGGCAGCACGTGCGTTTCGGCGCCAATTTGCGCTTCGAGGCGCAGGGTGCGGGTGGTGCGATCGACAGTGAATATGCTGGCCTCGGGTTGGCGCATGAAATTTGGTGCTTCGGCGAGAATTTGCAGCGCCCGCGTCAACAAGGTGTAGAGCGGCTCGTTTTCGACGGCCAATTCTGAGATGCGGTGCAGTGTTGTTAAGCTGTCACAATTCACGAAAGCGCTCCGGAAGCAAGGGGTGCGAAAGCCGCTTCGGTTTTATACCGCAGAATGAGATTTTGAAAGGCGATGAAAGCAAAAGATGGTGAAAAAATGCCGCGCCCAAGGGAGGTGTGTGGACAGCATGTGTGTGGACAGTATGTGTGTGGACAGCAGGTGTGCGGCGGTGAGGGTTAGTTGCAGTCGAGGCAGGCCCATTCGACTTCGCCGTGAATCGCACCCATGCGGTTGTAGGTGTAGATTTCGACGTCGATGAGAAAGTTATGCCCGTTGTTGTTGGCGTTGCGGGTGCAGCAGCCGCCGCAGTCACTGTCAGAGCACAGGTCGTAAACCCTGGCGTCGATGGTGTTGGTGCCCTGGCGGAGGCGCAGGGTTTTGCCTTTATAGGCTTCAAAGTCTTTTTGGTGCACGGCGATGATGTTATTGGCCGCCACCCAGGCCTCTGATTTTTGTTCGGTGGGGAAGTAGGCGAAGTAGCCGCTCCAGTGGCAGCCATTGTACTGAATGCACTCGGGGCTGCCGGGATCGGGATAGGACTCGAACCAGGTGAGGTTGGCCTTGCGCCAGGTGAGATTGCCGGGATCGACGGGGGTGCCGGTGTCGGTGTCAGTGCCGGGGATGTCGATGAGGTGATCGCATTTGTGCCCGGAGTTGCGGCAGTCGTTTTTGCAAGCGCCACAGTAGATGCAGTCCCAGAACTCCTGCAGGAGTTGCTCGGCATGGGAGTTGGTGTCGCCGCCGCATTCTACGTAGCAGTCCCACCAAAGGTTGTCGTTATCGGGGCACGCTTCGACGCATTCGCGCATTCTTTTGCAGTCGGCATTGGCGTCGCAGGCCTGCAGGTCGTAAGAACACATGTGGTCCATGGCGCAGCCCCAGCACGAGTCCCAGCAGTCGCCGCTGTTGTCGCAGGCAACGATGCCGGGATCGGAGTCTTTTTTGTTGCCGGTATCTGATGACGTCGGTTTGTTCGTGTCGGTATCTGCGTTGTTATTGTTGTTGTTTTCCGGGGTGTTGTTGTCGTTATTTTCCGGATTGCTGGGATTGTTGTTGTCGTTATTTCCCGGATTGTTGACGTCGTTATGGTTGTTCCCCGGCGTGTTGGGATCATTGCTGTTGTGAACGTCAAATGTATCGGTGTCGTCTTCGTTGGAACGCAATCGCGAGGCAGTGCAGGCTCCCAGAACGAGGGCCAAAATCGCGACAATCAAAAGTGAGTGTTTTGGGGATAATAAAGTTTTTGTCATGTGAAAGCTCCGTCAAGCAAAAAGGGGGGAGGCGCGAGGCCGATACTTTATTTGTAGGATAGAACATTCGGAATTTCAACTGCACTGTGCGAAAAACATGAAATTGCACTAAGGCTGTAAATGGTGCATTGCAAACGCGCGGCAAGATACTGGCCTTTTGCGCCGCCGGACTTACACTGTTGCCGACTATTTTGCCGATGTGGGACATATCGGACACAACTCGTTTGGTAAGGAGGAAGTGCGATGTCAGAAATCAAAACCGTAAATGTGGCCATCGTGGGTGCAGGACCAGCGGGATACACCGCCGCCATTTATGCCGCCAGGGCGTCCCTATCGCCGGTGTTGATCGAGGGGTTCTCTCCCGGAGGGCAGCTCATGCTGACCACAGACATCGAGAACTTTCCCGGCTTTGCCGAACCCCTGAGCGGACAAGAGCTCATGGCGCAGATGCGCACCCAGGCCGAGCGCGTGGGCGCCGAAATGATCGGCGACATGGTGACGCACATCGATTTGTCGCAACGCCCCTTCCGCGTGCGCATGACCCAGGGCGAAATTTTGGCCAAGACGGTGATCGTGGCCACGGGCGCAACGGCGCGTTGGTTGGGCCTCGAATCCGAGCAGCAGTTTATGGGGCGTGGTGTTTCGGCCTGCGCGACCTGTGACGCATTCTTTTACCGCGGCAAAACCGTGGCGGTGGTGGGCGGTGGCGATACCGCCTGCGAGGAGGCGATTTACCTGACGCACCACGCTGAAAAAGTCTACCTGGTGCACCGTCGCGATGAGCTGCGGGCGTCGAGTATCATGGCCAAGCGCGCCCTGAGCAATCCCAAAATCGAACCGCGCTGGTTTGCCACTGTCGACGAAATTTTGGGCGACAAGGATGGGGTGACAGGGGTGCGGCTACGCGATCCGCGGGACAACAGCACTTCTGAACTGGCCATCGACGGCATCTTTATGGCCATCGGTCACACCCCGGTCACCGACTTTTTGGCCGACCAAGTGGCGGTGAACGAACAGGGGTACATCCGCACCGATCCCGATTCGACGCGCACCAATGTACCGGGACTCTTCGCGGCGGGCGATGTGCAAGACAACGTGTTCCGCCAGGCGATTACCGCGGCGGGAACCGGCTGCATGGCCGCCTTGGAAGCCGCGCGTTTCCTCGAAGAAGAAAACGATTAGCGCGTGGTCCGCTGCGCCGACAAAACGCGGTGGCACGTGTTGGCCTGGGGGTGTTGCGTCCTGTTGAGCGCAGGAAGCTTGGTGCCACGCACCGGGCACTGCGGCGATGTGTGGTGGGAGCGACTGGCGGATTGTCTCGCCACCAAGCGTTCGGTCTCGGCCGACTTCATCCAGGAGACCATCGACCCATCCGGGACGCTAATCCGCCGCAACCAAGGCGAGCTCTTGGGCACTCCCTCGGGTTTGTTGCGCATTCGCTGGCAGCATCCCGCGGGGCAGGCGCTGTACGTCAACAAGCAGGGCGTGCAGTTGGTGCGTCCGGGAGGGCCTGCGCGGGTGCACGTATCTTTGGCGCGCGAACCCCTGGCCGCTGCGGTGCTGGCCATACTCAATTTCAACGCCGAGGCCCTGCGTACGCATTTCGACGTGCGCGTCGTCCCAACAACGCCCGATGCGGCCGATACAAGCATTGCGCCCGAGGTCTCCGAGATGCCCAACGCCCTCACGGTCGTGTCGCTGGTGCCGCGGATGCGCGCTGCGGGGGTGAGTGAAATACTGCTGTTGCTCGAACCTGCGTGTCCGTCCCTACGGCGCATTGTCGTGCTGGACTATACGGGGACTGCCATCCGCATGACCTTCACCCGCATGACCTTTAACGTTCCGACGACGGCCCGGAGTTTCCAGGCTCCCCAACAACCCAAGGGGCGTATCATCCGCCCGTGATGCCGGGTTCGCGCCCTGCTTTGCGCCGAGCCCGATGCTGAGAAATGAGGTCAACAGATGCCCAAGAACGATGTCCTGGTGTGGATGGATTTGGAGATGACGGGGCTTGAGCCCGAGACGGATCGCATCCTGGAGATGGCGGTGTTGATTACCGACGGCGCCCTCAATGTGCTGGAGCAAGGACCGACCCTTGTCGTGCACCAGTCTGACGCGGTGCTGGACGGCATGGACGAGTGGAACCAAAGTCACCACGGCGCGTCGGGTTTGATAGAGCGCGTGCGCAGCAGCACCTTGGATGAGGCCGCCGCTGAAGCGCAACTGCTCGCATTTGTGCAGGCGCATACCGATCGGCGCGCCGCCCCGTTGTGCGGCAACTCCATCTGGCAGGACCGCCGCTTCATCGCCAAGTACATGCCCCAGTTGGATGGCTGGCTGCACTATCGCAACATCGACGTGAGCACCATTAAAGAGTTGGCCCGTCGGTGGTACCCCGGATTGGCGCCGTTTCAAAAGACCAAGGCCCACACCGCGCTCTCCGACATTGTCGAGTCGATTGCCGAGCTGCGCTTTTATCGCGATCACATCTTCATTCGCTCGGCGGATTGAGCGCACCGCGCTGTCACCCAAAGACGCGAATCGCGCCGCCCCTTACGCTACGCCCTGGGCGGTGATTAGCCTGGAAATGTGTGGATGTTGGCGTCGAGCCATTCGAGGCGCTGGTAAATCCATTGGCGCCACTTGGCAACTTCGTCCTCGAAGGAGGAGACGGAATACAAGGTGTAGGCCGTCCAGATGTGTTGGAAGGTGACCTGGCTGATGGGCCACAGCGAAAAGTTGTCGGTGATGGCCTGACCCCGCAGCACCAGCAAGTAATTGTCGATGTGCGCGTCGATGTACTCTTTGGAGAAGGGGCCTTGGCGGAGCTCTTGCCAGCGCTGGGCCAGGGCAGGGGCCAACGCCGGATCTTTGGCGAGGCCGAGAATGAATGAATCGTTTTGGTTGGTGTTGTTCGTTTGGCGGGAAAAACCTTCGGCGGATGGGTTGTTGGAAAATTGCGTGGAGCCGGGCTGTCCCATGGAGAGGTCGAAGTCCCAGGGCACGATGTGGGCCTTGCCGTTGGCATCGTTGCGGTCTTTGTAGAAGAACATGCTGAGCATGTAGCCGTCGATGTTTTTGGCGAACTCCTGCAGCAGGATCCAGTCGACGGTGGTGTCGATGTCGAGGTAGTTGAAGGCTTGGCCCTGCGGGATGGCGTTGGCCATTGCATTGAGCCAGTTTTGGATGTTTTGGCGCTGCGCTGTGCTGGCGCGATCGCGGTGCGGGTAGACCAACTTCCAGGTGTTGTTGCCGGAGGTGGGGTTCATGAAGTTGCCCTGGGTTCTTTCGAGGCCGAGGTAGGCGCGCATATCGCCGTCGTCGTCTTGCTTGAGCACAAAGCTCTCGCCGGTGCCGTCGTCTTCGGTGATATCGATGCGGTCGTCGTCGCGTTTGATTTTTTCGACCAGGCGGTAGATGCCCTGGGCTTGGCCGTTGAAGGTCATTTGGCCAAAGCGGCTCTTCGGGGCCCAGCGGCGTGGGCCGAGCTTGCGAAAGATGTCGGAGACAATGTTGTTGCGCATGAAGGAGCGATCCATCCAGGAGCCGTCGAGAATCCAGTCTTGTTCTTTGCCCATGCCGAGCAGGGGGGCGGGGTTGTTGTCGCCGCCACTGGTTTGCATTTCGAAGTTGTAGCTGGGCTTGTGGTAGTTGCGGCTGGAGCGGCCGCGGCGTCGGATGGACACGAAGTCGTTGTAGTGAACGTCACCGTTGCCATCGGTGATTTTTAGGGTGCAGTCGATGCGGTAGTCGTAGGGGACGCAGGGGTCGACTTTGGAGGCATGGCAGTAGTTTTCGGCGTTGGGCCTTGTGCCCGTGATGAGGTCTTGGGGATCGCATTGCAGGTCGAAGCGAGCGAGGGCGGCTTGCTTGGGCTGCGGGAGTGTCCAGACAGGGTCGGTGTCGGGGGATTGCGTATCGTTGCCCGGGTTGCTGGAAGTACTGGAGTCGTTGGGCGTGTGCGTATCGTTGCCGTCGCTAGACGGGGGACGGTTGGTGTCCCAGGGATCGCTGGACATGGTGCTGTCCCAGGGGGCATTGGGGTTGTCGCTGTCGTAGGGCTGCGGCGCATTGGGATCGCCTGGACCGCCCAAGGAGAGTTCGCTGTCGGCATCGCAGGCCACGGTGAGGAGTGGGAGAAGTGTGCCGAGCAGTATGGGGAGCCATGTGGTGCGTCGTGTGGAAGAAATAATGGGATTTTCGATGTTGTCCATAACCCAACTACAGCACAGCTACTTTCGCGGCGTCAAAAGCAATTTGTGGGTGCGCGTACAAGGACAATGCTTTTGAGCGGTTTTGCCAAGACGTGGCGCGCGCAACAGCAATGGGCATAGGGCGAGACGAACTGAGATGGCCCGGGGGGACTCGGGTTAGCCGGGGAACGTGTGGATGTTGGCGTCGAGCCATTCGAGGCGCTGGTAAATCCATTGTCGCCACTTGGCGATTTCGTCGTCGTAGGAGGTAACGGAGTAGAATTGATACATGCCGCCGAAAACCTGCGGCAACGCTGTCGAGACTGCGGAGATGGGCCACACAGAGAAATTGTCTGCGATGGCCTGGCCCTGCAGAAGCACCAGGTAGTCGTCGATACGGCGGTCGATGTTGGCCTTGGACAAAATGCCCTGGCGGAGCTCTTGCCAGCGCTGGGTCATGGCGGGGACCAGCGCGGGCACTTGGGTGAGATGGGGGATGATGTCCGACCACGACATGCGGGCAAACCCGGCGGGGGCGTCGTTGTTGGTTTGGTTTGGGTCGGGGGTTTGGGGGGGCCAGCCAAAATTAAATTCTGTAACGGTGGGTTGTCCCATGGCGAGGTCGAAGTCCCAGGGGACGAAGTGGCCCTTGCCGCTGCTGTCGCCGCTATCTTTGTAGAAGTAAACGCTGCGGATGTAGCCGTCGATGTTTTTGGTGAACTCCTGCATTAAGAGCCAATCGACAGTGGTGCCCATGTCGAGGTAGTCGAAGGCCCGGCCCTGGGGGAGGGCGGCGGCCAGTCCGGTGAGCCAGCTTTGGACGCCTCGGATCTGTGCGTCAGTGACGTCCCTTTTGTTGGGGTAGAGCAGCTTCCATAAATCGTGATCATTAAAAAATCCGAGATCGGCCGTCAGGACGGGACTGTCGGAGGGTTTTTTGTTCTCTTGCTGTCGGTCTCGCTCTTTGATGACAAAGCTCGTGCCGCTTCCATCGTCTTTGTCGATGTTGAGGCGGTGTCGGTCGCGCTTAATTGTTTCGCTCAGGCGGTAGATGCCCTGGCGCTGGCCGTTGAAGGTCATTTGGCCGAAGCGGCTCCGGGGGGCCCAGCGCTGAGGGCCGAGTTCGCGGAAGATGTCGTAAGCGATGGCGTTGCGCAAAAAGGAGCGGTCTGCCCAGGAAGCGTCGAAGACCCAGTCTTGCTCTTTGCCCATGCCGAGCAGGGGATGGGGGTTGTTTTCGCCGCTATCGGTTTGCATTTCGAAGTTGTAGCTGGGCTTGTTGTAATTGCGGCTGGATTGCCCGCGGCGTCGAATGGAGACAGGCCCGTCGTACTGGAGGTTGTTGTTGCCGTCTCTCACCTGCAGCGTGCACGTAATGCGGTAATCGTAGGGAATGCAGGGAGAAGGGGAGTTATGGCAGTTTTGTTCACCTGTGCCATTGAGGAGTTTTGAGTTGTCGCACTGCAGGTTGAACTGGCCCATGGCGGTTTGGGGGGCATTGGGGTCGGGACTGTTGTTGTTGTTGTTGGTGGTGGTGGTGTCTGTTGAGGGCGGGGTGGGGTTCCAGGGGTTGTGGGTATCGGTGCCGTGGTTTCCGGTGTCGCCAGACGATGGGTGTTGGGGATCGCTGCTTTGCCAGGGGGCGTTGGGATTGTGATCGGTGTCTGCAAATGCGGGGGTGTTGGCGTTGTTCATGGGCAGTTCGCTGTCGTCACTGCAGGCCAATAGCAACAGCGACAGTAGGGAGCTGAATAGGAAGAGTTGCCAAGCGTGGCGCCGCACTGAGGTGGCTTTTCTGAATGTTGTTTTGTGCATACCAAAATCGCAGCACGCCCCCGGTTTATTCGTCAAGAACAAAGCGGGCCGGTTGCGTTCATGGCCATGGGTTTGAGCAAATTTGTCGCAATTTTGTTTGGGGGTACATCGACATGGGAATTGTTCACCATGATTTGGGGTTCAGAGTGATTTGGCGGGGCACCATGATTTGGGGTTCAGAGTGATTTGGCGGGTGGGGTGGTCTTCTTTTCGGCGGTGCGGATGAAGTCTTCGAGGGCTTGGTAGATGGGGATTTTGTCGGGGCTTTCGGCGCCGCCCTTGATGTAGGTCGCGTGGGAAAAAACTTGCAGCAGGGCGCGGGTCAGGGCCTTGACCGCGGTGCGGCTGTTCATCTGTGCGTCGGGAAAGAGGGCGGACCAGGGGCACTTTTGGGTGTCGATGAGCCAGAGACCGCGCTCGGATTGTGGGTCGGGGGCTCCGGCATCGGATTTGGCTTCGTCATCGGGTGGCGGTGCCGCAGCGTGCCGCACTTCGACCAGGGCGATGATGTGGGCGGGGTCGTGGGGGATGCCCGCGGAGAAGAGCGAACTGAGGGGGTCGCCTTGCACGCGCTCGATGCGCCCCAGGGCCACGGCGCTGATGTCGGTGGCGCTGAGGGTGATGGGGCGTCCCAGGGGCGTGGTGCCGCGCAGCTCGGTGGGGGTGAGGCTTTGCAGCAGCAGTTCGCGTCGGGCGCGGATGGAGACCGCGTGGGTCTTGGCCGGGGCGTCGGGGACGGCATCCTGCGATACAGGGGAGAGGGTAGGCGGCGCAGTGGCGTTGGCGCTGGCGTTGCCGGCGTGTTGAAAGGCCACCAGGGGAGCGGTTTGGCGCGCCACTTCGTCGTCGATGTCGGGGTCGTCGTCGGGGTGCCGCTTGAGGACGCGGGTTTCGAAGTCGGTGACGCGAAAGATGAGGGCGGTGAGGGCGCCTAGGACAAACCCGCCCACGTGGGTCCAGTAGGCCACGCTGTCGCCGCCGGTGAAGAGGGCGTGGAAGACCTCGAGGCCAAACCAGAGGGGCAGCACGGCGTAGGCCTTGGCGTGAAAGACGCCGGTGTAGGGCTTGATGCGAAAGAACCACAAGAAATAGAAGAAGCGGATGCGGGTGCGCGACAAGCGGATGAGGAAGGCGCCCATGAGCCCGGCCACGGCCCCAGAGGCTCCGATGACGGGGATGTCGCTGGTGGGGAAGCGCGCCATGTGAGCGAGGGCCGCGCCCACCGCAAAGAGGATGAAGAGCCCCGCAAAGAGCCAGCGCCCCCAGATGTCTTCGAGCTTGACGGCGGCCAGCCACAGGAAGAGCAGGTTGAAGACCAGGTGCAGCACCCCGCCGTGGAGCAGGGCGTAGGTGAGGATGCCGGGGAGCTGGGGCGCGTTGGGCCAAAAGGCGAAGCGACGCAGCAGGGTGCCCTGGCTGGTTTCGATGAGGGCGTCGGCGAGCTGGTCGAGTTGGCTTTGTTGCGCGTGATGTTCGGGGGCGGTTTGCGTGGCGAGTTGCTGGATGGCGCGCGCTTTGTAGATGTCGGTGGTGAGGGCGCTGGTGTCGGGGAGGCAACCGGCGCGTCCCCGGCAGCCGCCCGAGGATGGGAAGGGGTTGAGGGCGTCTACCAGCGTGGATGCGGTGCTGCCGCGCTGTTGGCTTTGCTTGGCGTGTTGCGCCAGAAAGGCTTCGGCCCAGTCGCTGGCCTCGTCGGGGTCGCTGTCGTACCAGTCGCGCCAGTGCAGGCGCTGCGACACGACGTCGCGGAGCTCAGGAGAGAGGTGGTCGTAGAGGGCGTCGGGGATTTCGAGGTGCGGGTGGCGATTGTAGTGCGCGAAGAGGGCTTGCTGTCCGTGGTGTATGGCCAGGGCGTCGGCCGACATTTGCCGCTGGGTGGGGATGAACAGCGCGATGCAGGCGAGTAGGAAGCCGATGGTGACAAAGGGGAGCTGGCGAACGACGAAGCGGTTGTGCCCGATGGGGATGAGAAAAAACATGGCGAATCATAACAGGAACCGCCCCCAGCGCCATAGGCGTCGTCACTGTTGGGCATTGCCGTGTAAAGTGCCGGGCGGTTTTAGCCGATATCCGTGTCTCGAGAACACCGCAGCAAACCATTTGTACTCGGATAAGATGCGCTCCTTGGTGGAGTCGTAGGCCATGTTTTCGGTTTCGGTGCGGTAAAAAAAACGCATCATCGTGCCGGACATTTGTTCCATGTCGCGCCCCGAAGGCGAGAACAAAATAATGGAGACATCGGGATGCGCCTCGCCGGTGCGGTCTACCATTTCGGCGAACCGCGTGCGGATCATGGACTTGACGGATTGCACGGTGTTGAAGATGCCGCCGCGTTCGTGGACAAAGCCCGCCTCTTGTTTTTCGACGGGTCGCAGTGGATCGACGCAAATGATGAGTTTGGCGCCGTGAGCGATGGCCACATCGATGTTAATGGTGCGCGTAAAGATGCCGTCGACGTAAAAGCGGTCGCCGATTTTTTCGGGATTGTAGTAGGGCGTCATGGCCATGGAGGCGCGCACGGCTTGGGAGACAGGAACGTCCATGCGATCGTTTTCGCCAAACGTCACGTGGGTGCCGCTGTCTTGGTCGGTGCAGCCGATGAAGAGCGGTCGGCGGAGCTGGTGGAAGCTGTCGGTCATGCCGGGTTTGGTCATCTCTTTGCGCAGATAGGCCTTGAGTCGGTCGCCGGAGAAGAGGGCGGTGGGGGTGACTTTTAGGGCCGTGTCAATGGGGCTGGTCAGCCAGCGGCCGCGCATGAGATCGCCCACCGAGACCAGTACGCGCCGGGAAATTTCGCCCAAGTTGGGATCGAAGAGCATGGTGCGGTTGACGGGGGCCACCCGGCTGGGGCGTCCGTGAAGGGCGTTGGCGATTTCGTAGGGCTTGACGCCGTTGGCCAAAAAAGCGCCGATGGAAGCGCCCGCTGAAATGCCGGAGAACATGTCGAAATCGATGATGGAAGAGCCCTCGAGCAAGGCGTCGAGCGCGCGCAGAACGCCGATTTCATAAAACATGCCTTCGATGCCCCCGCCCGCCAAGCACAGGGCGACCTTGCCGGGGTTTTTGGGACGACTGACGCGGTAGGCGCGGGTTAGCAAGTCGTCGAGAGAGGGCGGGTTGATGAGGATGCCGCCGATTTGAAAACTGCCGATGGCATAGGCGTGGTAGGGGGTGTTGGCGTCTTCCGGCAGGACGATGAGGATGGTGCCGCGCAACGGTGAACGGCGGGTTTCGTCGCTGCTCAGTATTTCGGGCAGCAGACGTCCGGCCAATGAGCCGGCAAAGCCGCTTCCGGGAGGGGCGTGGCGGTTGTCGATGAGTACCGCATCGAGCGGATGGGCGCTGGCCTGGGCCAAGGATTCCGGGGTGTCGGTGAGGAGGCGGCAGATGAGTTTGGCGCCGTTTTTTAAGCAGATGTGAAAGCCGTTTTCAACGCCTTCGGGGGGCGGGTGGGACATCTCTTGCAATGCTTTTTCGGTGCTTTCGTAGACCGCGGAGGAAACGAACAAACCGATGCGGGGCGGGTTGAGCGGTGGGGCATCTTTCTTCATTGGGCGCGTCTCCTTCAGTGGTATCAGGGCGTTGTGCATGAGAAGTAGCCACTGACATTCTCCGAAGATCTACGTATATTTAGCAGCAAAAGCAATGCCACAGGCGGATTGGGAGCGGTATGGATCAAGAACAGGCGAGAACGATTATTGCGGAATGGACGCGCGAACATTTTGGCAAATTTCTAAATGTCCGAGAGATCGCTGTGGTGCGCCGGGCTACCGGGCGGGTATGGGCGGGACAACTATATTGCACGAGCCAAGAGGGCGATATTCACATTGGACAAATGGTGATTTCAGACGAGGGGCAGGTGTTGCAGGGCATTGATGTCGATCAACTCATCAACGTCCTGGTGGCGGTGCGAAGCAGCAATAGCGATACCGATGTGCGCGAAGCCTTGTTTGGTGATGAGGCTGATCCTTTTGCCGACTTTAATGATGAAATGAATTTCTCTGATTTAAGCGATGCTGCTCCTGCCAGCGATGACGGAACCTTGGACGCAGCGCTGCGGGTCACCGACCCCGATGCCATACAGGCGGCCGTCGCTGATTGCCTGCTGAATGGCGATCGCGAACAGTTGCTGAAGGCACGCGAATTGTTGCCGCAACTGCTGGCTTATCAAGAGCGTCGCGGTTTTGTGCTGCAGCAGATGGGCGAACTCGAGCTCCTGCTCGGCGAATTGGAGATGGGGGTGCAACACCTGGAGGCCGCAGCCCGCGATTACGCCGACCTGGCCAATTTCGAAGGGTTGGAGCAAGTGGCGGCCATCACGATGCAGGTGGTGGGCGAAGAGCGGTATCTGCGCAGCCCGGTGCGCGCCCTGTACGATCAAGTGCGCCTGCGCCTGCGCCCCCTGCAGCAGATGGCTGATGCGCTGTTCTTCGTGGGGTTGGGCGATGCCGAACTCTCCGCTTTAGATGAAGAGGCCAACGCCGTCACCATTGCGCCGGGCGAAGTGTTGTTGCGCGAAGGCGACTTGGCCAACATGGCCTTTATTTTAAAAGCCGGTGTGCTCTCCATTCGGCTGGAGTCCCCCGATGGCGGCATCCGCATTGTCCGCAGTTGCTTTCCCGGCGACTTCATCGGAGAAAACAGTGTCTTGGGAGAGTATGGCGCCACTTGCACGGCCACGGTACAAGGCGAAACCGAGGCCCAACTGTGGCAATTTGACGGACACCGATTGCGCGCCTTGGCAAGCAAACATCCCGAAATTTTGCAGCGCATTGAATCGGTCAGAACCCTGCACCAACTCGACTCTTTTATTTCGATGAACGAGAGCACGGCCTCGCTCAATGCTTCCATTCGCGACCAATTGCTCGGTTGCATCACCGGCATCCGCCATGTGCCCAAAGACACGGTGCTCAGCCCTGCAGGGAGTGTGCCCCGAGGTGTTCATTTGATTGTGCACGGCAACATCTCGTTTCGCCCGAGGCAAGGCGCGGAGCGTATATATGGCGCTGATCAATTCGCTGGATTGCGCGACACGATTCATCAACTGCCCCTGGACGGAGAATTCGTCACTGCCGCGGACAGCTTGCTGGTCTTCTTCGATCCCATCCCGCTGCGAGACCTGGCGGCTGATGCGGGGCCCGAAATCATCGCGGTGCTTGAAAAACTCGAATAGACATCGCTGCGATGCAGCCATGGCTCGACTTGTCGGGGCGGCATCGTATATCCTGAGGCATGTATGATTGCGTTTGTCTTCATTAGGAGGTGCGTCATGAAAGTGGGCCATACCGCGTGCATAATGGGAGTCTTCATCTCCGCTTTGTTGGTGTGGGGCTGTGGTGCCCCTGTGCCTGTCGGCGTGACGACCTCACCGCCACCGCCAACGTCCTCCAGTGCCGAGACAGCCCATATACCGCCCCCCGATGTTCCGTTGTTATTGTCTTTTGCCGAGGTCCCTTGGCTGCCGATGACCATCGGCGGCAATGGTGTCGCCACTTTGTCCGAAGCGTTGAGCGAGCGCCAAACCGTCATGATATTGCGCGGTGAGGGTATGGCCGAGCCGCTTTGGGAAGACAAACTGTTTCAATTGGTCGCAGCCGCAGCACCGCAAACCCGCATTGTCGCACGGGGGCGCGCCGCTCTAGATCCGTTGTTGATCGAGCATGGCGACATCCCCTATCGCCGCACTTGGGAGGTGGGCGGGGCCGACGTATTCGGGCGTCCCTGGATGCTCCCCAAAGATCACCCACTGCGCACCGATTGGCTCGATAAACAGCAGGTTCTCAAAGGCGCCGAAGTCCTCATGACGGTGGATTTGGTCCGTGTCGATGCACCGCGTTTGGCCCAACTGCGCAAGGAGCACCGCGGCGGTTGCGAAGCGTTACACGCCCAGTTCGATACCGCGCTTTCACAAAATAGTGCCTACTTCGATTCACTGCTCGACGCCCTGAACGGCGCGCTGCGCAATGATTTTGTGCGGCGTCTAAATGCTGTGCGCGACGCCTGGAAAGCCGATGTCGCCCGTGGACTTGCCAGCGGAAAAACCACCGGCGACCAGCGACGCTGCCTCCGCGCCAACGACGAGTTCTTGCGCAAGTTCGACGATTGCTCCGATGCCCATTGCCCGATGGCGCCGCATATTTTTGCCCCATCTGGTGTGTTGGGCATGGAGTTGTCTTTTGGCGCGATGGTGCCCGCAGCTTGCAAGGGAGTGGAGATTGCCGACTACCGCGGTGCCGTGTTGCAGATGGGGCAGGACGTGGTGACGGCGAGGCTCTCCGAGATTCCCGTCGCGTGGGCAGAGGCCTTTTATCGCTTGCAGATGTTGACGCAGGCCCAACGGGAAATGAACGCCTTTTGTGCCCCGGCGCACCGGCGTCTCCGCGATAGCGATATCGAACGCGCGCGGGAACAACTCAGCGCGTTTTTGCAAGCTGTGTCACAGGGGAATGTCGATGCCCAGTGGCGCTTGGAACGCGGGCAAGAGAGGGTGCCCACCGTGGGCAGCGTCGAGGTGCTCGCGGCGGTGGCCGCAAAGCCGGGCAATGCACTGCACACCGCCTGGGACGCCACGGCACAAATTCTGCGCACTGCGGGCAAGTGCACCGATGGCCGGCGGCGCCCGGTGATGCTGTCGCTCATCGACGTGAAGACTTCCGAGGTTTTCTTTTCGACCATCGCTTTCGAAGAGCAACTCTTTTGCGAGGACCTGCCCCCAGGGCACCCCTGAACCCTCATAAAAACGTACGCTGATAACGATGAGATGAGGCCGGACGTCATCTCGCAACCTTCCCGACGCCCTCCGAATGCCTTTCTAATGACTTCCATGAGAAGGCACCTCAGGGGCAACTGAAAACGGCGGTTCATTTTGTTTGCCGTTCACGGCATTTTTCGTTCTTCACGGTTATGTTGTCATCGTCCTTATGCTCCTGCGGCACCGGTTAAA
>JAAYKL010000031.1 GCA_012522445.1 Myxococcales bacterium
AGTAGGCCGCGGCTTTTTTTAAGAAATCGCGCTCCATGGTGGCCTGCCGCAACTCCTTGCGCAGACGACGAAGCTCTGCTTTCTCCGACGTTGTCCAGGCGCCCTCGGGGCCCTTGCCCTCATCGATATTGGCCTGCGCAACCCACTGCCGCAGCGAGTTCTCACCGATGTCGAGGTTACGGGCTACCGTCCCGATCGACTCTCCGCTCGTCCGTACCAGCCGCACCGCGTCTGCCTTTTGCTCTTTCGTAAATGTTCTTCTTTTTCGTTTGGACATCACTGCCTCCTCCGGGGATTATCCCCACTAAGTCAGCTGTCCACAAATTCAGGGCAAGACCAACGCTTCGCCATAGGGCATACAGCTCTCATCTGGTGCACCAGATGTCTTCATTATGTGATCAAAGGCGGTCGGCGGCCAGCCACCGCAGCAATCCCCACAGGCTGTGCAACAATCGGAGACAAGGTATTCTTCGGAAAAATCTGGCACCTGACCATCGGGGCCGTAAATGTCGGAAAATATATTGTAATGGGCTTCAATGGTGGCGACGGTTGCAAAGGCCCAACACGAGCCGCACCGAAGTTGCGCTTTGACTGGAGTTACCCAGTTTTTGCCCTTGTAATTGCGCCACGAAAACACTGGTTCAATGTCAACGTCAGGAAAGTCAGGGCGCTCTTTGATCGGTGTGTCGCTGTGAAAGGCGGTGTTCTTACCCATCGCCGAACAGGAGGACTCTTTGTCAAAATCTATCATATTGAGCGCATCGCCAATGATGCCAGCATTGCCCATGCAGTAATTGCTGTACTTAGAAAAGCGACCGCCACGCAGCGTGATTTCATCCAAACCGTAATAGGCGCAAATCGAATGGTTTTGGCCGCACGTGCCGCCCACAAAGTCCCAGGCTTCGCAAACGGTCATGTCAGGGAAGACGCACAGCCCCATTTCGCCTGCGGGCGTGTCGTGTATGACCATGTCGCCGCCCATCACGTTGCAGTAGACGGCTGCCGGGTTGGGCATGCCGACGCTGTGAGACGCGTGAGATATAGTGGCGGCATGAAGGTGGTTGGTGCTGCAAAACAAGGCCGTCATCATCAAAAAGCTTGACAAATCAGCCGCGCATCAGCGTTTTTTTCGGTTTTCGGTTTTCGGTTTTGGATACTTGTCCATGTTTGCCTCCCTAAAGTTGTTGGTGGTTTGTTGCATCTGCTTGCGCGGTATGGCTGTCCCCTTTCTTGTAAAAGCGCAAAAGCAATGATTGTGGAATAAGCAATATGATTCGGCGTAATGCTGGTTTGTGTCAAATAATGTCAAAAGGGATTACTAAGTAGAGAAGAAACAAACATGGCATGCGCAGTTCGAGTGGAATGTTTTATGAACACGGCAATTGTCCCGCGATTTCAGAGCGGGAAAATACGGGCGTTTACAAAGTCTGACGATGGCTTGGGCGGTGCTTGGGGGTGCGGGGTGTTTTACATGTTTGAAAAGTTGGGATTTCCCCATAAAAGAGGCCGTTGACAGGAGAAACAATGTCCATGGACTTTTTGATCACTTTGTTCCGCGCCTCCGAACCGCTGCTCCCCGGCTTGTTTACGGCGGCTTCCTTTGTGCTCGTCATCGCATTGCTGCGCGTGCGCCTGCGCGCCGAGGTCGCCGCCAAGCGCTTCCGCCGCTCCCTGGTGTTCTTCAGCGTCTACGTGCTGGTGGCCATCGCGGCCCTGTTGTGCCGCCTCTACTGGCCGGTGGCCGAGCGCTTCACGCACCTGCTCTCCCTGTCGATCCTCGCCCTGGCCATCATCCACACGATGTCCACGCTGCTCTTCGACGTGTTCGCCCCGCGCCGCTCCGCCATCAGCATCCCGTCGATCATCAAGACCATCACGATGCTGGTGGTCTTCTTAATCGTCGTCGTCTTCATCCTGTCCTCCCACGGCATCTCGGTCACCTCCCTGGTCACCACCTCCGCGGTCTTCACCGCCATCATCGGTTTTGCCCTGCAAGACTTGCTCTCCAGCGTCATCAGCGGCCTGGCCATCCAAATGGAAAACCCCTTCCGCGAGGGCAACTGGGTCAAGGTCGACCAATTCGAGGGCGTCGTCCGCGAGATCAACTGGCGCTCCACCAAGCTCGAGACCCGCAGCCGCGACGTCGTCATCATCCCCAACAACACCATCATCAAGTCGGCCATCGTCAACTTCTCGCGCCCCTCGGTGCTGCACCGCCGCAAAATCAAAATCGGCCTGCGCTTCTCCCACCGCCCCGGCGCCGTGCACGACTGCCTAACACAAGCGGCCCTCTCCATCCCCGAGGTGCTGCACGATCCCCCGCCGCAGGTCATTATCCGGCGCTTTGTCGCGCACTTCGCCGAGTACGAGCTGATCTACTTCATCGAAGATGTGGCGCGCCGCGATCTCATCGACGGCAACGTGCACAAGCGCATCTGGTACCACCTCGACCGCGCGGGGCTGCGCATCCCGCTGCCCGCCCGCGAGGTCTATCTCCGCGAAGAGCCCCAAGACGCTGCCGAGTCGCCATCGCGTCACTCCGCCGAGCAAGTGCTGCGCATTTTGCGCAAGATACCGGTGTTCGCGCCCTTGAGCGACGCGGAGTTTTTGTGGCTGGCGGCCAAGGCCCGGACCTGCGAGTTCGAGGCGGGCGAGCCGTTGATTCACCAGGGCGACAAGGGGGTGGGCCTCAACATCATCGGCGAGGGGGAGGTCGATATCATCGTGCACCAGTCTCCCGGCGATCCGGGGCACAAGGTCTCCACATTGTCGCGGGGCGCTTATTTCGGCGAGCGGGCCCTGTTGACCGGCGACCCGGCTTCCGCGGACGCGCTGGCGGTCACCGACTGTTTGATTTACCAAATCGACAAAAATGCCCTGGCCAAAATCTTCGAACAAAAGCCCGAGATGGCCGAGCTGTTCAGCCAAAAACTCGAACAGCGGGACGCGGAGCGCACCGAGCTGCTGCACCAGTCGGGGGAGGGCGACTACCGCGCTGGGGGCAAGCGCAGCGCCGACGAGGTGTCCCTGGCCTCCCGCATCCGCAATTTCTTCCAGCTCAACCCCAAAGACTAGGCGCTGTTTTCTCGCGCGACCGTCTCGCGAAGGCGTCGTGTTGCGGCGTCGTGTGGTTTCGCGAAGCCGTTTTGTTTGGCGGGGCGCGGTGACTTTGGCGGTGCGGTTTAGCGGTCGATTTTGAGCATGGAGAGGAAGGCGTCCTGGGGGATCTCGACGGAGCCCACCGCCTTCATGCGGCGCTTCCCTTCCTTTTGCTTTTCGAGGAGCTTGCGCTTGCGGCTGATGTCGCCGCCGTAGCACTTGGCGGTGACGTTTTTGCGCAGGGCCCTCACTGTGGTGCGGGCGATGACCTTGGTGCCGATGGCGGCCTGCACCGCCACTTCGAACTGCTGGCGGGGGATGAGCTCCTTCATCTTGCGGGTGAGCTCTTGGCCGATGGGGAAGGCGTGCTCGCGGTGGACGATGGCGAAGAGGGCGTCGACGGGATCGCCGTTGACCAGGACGTCGAGGCGCACCAGGTCGCCGGCGCGGTGGCCGATGATCTCGTAGTCCATGGAGGCGTAGCCGCGGGACACCGATTTGAGGCGGTCGAAGAAGTCGAAGAGCACCTCGGCCATGGGCAGGGCGTACTTGAGGATGACGCGGCCCGGTCCGGCGTAGTCGAGGCTCTCCTGGGTGCCGCGGCGGTCTTCGCACAGCTTGATGACGGGCCCCACGTAATCGCTGGGCACGTGGATGGAGGCCCGGATAAAGGGCTCTTCGATGCGGGCGATTTTGCCGACTTCGGGGAGGCGCGCCGGGTTGTCCACCAGGAGCATGTCGCCGTTGGTCAGGTAGACGTTGTACACCACCGTGGGGGCCGTGGTGATGATGTCGAGATCGTATTCGCGCTCCAGGCGCTCCTGGATGATCTCCATGTGCAGCAGCCCCAAGAAGCCGCAGCGGAAGCCAAAGCCCAGGGCCTGCGAGGTTTCGGGTTCGTACACAAAGGACGAGTCGTTGAGCACGAGCTTGTCGAGGGAGTCGCGCAGGTCGTTGTAGCCGCCGGGGTCGGTGGGGAAGACGCCGCAGAAGACCATGGGCTTGACCTCGCGGAAGCCCGGCAGGGGCTCGCTGGCGGGGCGGCGCGTGTCGGTGATCGTGTCGCCGATCTTGGTTTCGTGCACCGACTTGATGGTGCAGACGACGTAGCCCACCTCGCCGGAGTGCAGGGCGTCGAGCTTGACCATCTCCGGGGCGAAGGTGCCGATCTCCGCGACCTCGTAGCGGCGTCCGGTGGACATGAACTCGACCTTCATGCCGGCGCGGAGGACCCCGGACATCATGCGCACCAGGACGATGGCGCCGCGGTAGGTGTCGTACCAGGAGTCGAAGATAAAGGCGCGCAGGGTCTCTTCGTCTTCGTGGGGCTTGGGCGGCGGGATGCGCTGCACGATGGCTTCGAGCAGGTCGGGGATGCCTTCGCCGCTCTTGGCGGAGACGCGCAGGGCGTCGTCGATGTCGAGGCCGATGACCTCTTCAATTTGGCTGAGGGCCCCGTCGATGTCGGCGCCGTTGACGTCGATTTTGTTGAGCACGGGGATGATCTCGAGGTTGGCGTTGATGGCCAGGTAGGCGTTGGCCAGGGTCTGGGCCTGCACGCCTTGGGTGGCGTCCACCAGGAGCAGGGCGCCTTCGCAGGCCTCTAGGGCGCGCTCGACCTCGTAGTTGAAGTCGACGTGGCCGGGGGTGTCGATGAGGTTCAGCGCATAGAGCTCTCCGTCGGCGGCGCGGTATTCGATGTGGGCGGTCTGGGCCTTGATGGTGATGCCGCGTTCGCGCTCCAGGTCCATTTTGTCGAGGTGCTGGGTCTTGAGGTTGCGGGTGTCCACGGCGCCGGTCATCTCGAGGATGCGATCGGCCAGGGTGGATTTTCCGTGATCGATGTGGGCGATAATCGAAAAGTTTCTAATGTTGCGATGCGTCAAAAAGAGCTCCTATGAATTGTTGGCCACAAAGGGGTGCTGGCTGCGAAGCCGGCGCGATTCTATTCAGGATTGGGCCAAGTGCAATCTTTTATCCCAATGTGTGGCGGCGGCGGATGTCCCGGGGCGCGTTGGATGAGGGCGCCTTGGTGCCTTGGGTCGCGTTGTTTTTGTTGCGTGTGGCCCCACAAAGCGGTCTATACTGATTTTTGTGCAAAACATCCACTAAGGGGAGCATTTATGGCAACCGGAAAGCCCACTGATTCCACCGTTCGGAAACCGTCAAAACCCACGCCCAAGAAGACTGCTGCGAAAAAAACGGCTGCGAAAAAAACGGCTGCGAAAAAGAGCGCGGCGAAACGAAGCGCTGCCAAAGAGCCCGCTGCCGCCAAAACTCCGGCGTCTCCGGCGCCCCTGCCCATCGTCCAAGGCGACGCGGGGCTCGCCCCTTACGCCCACCACTTCGAACACCGCCTCCAGGCGCTGCAGCACACGTTGACACACCTCACCGGCGAGGGCACCTCTCTCGCCGACTTCGCCGCGGGCCACGAGTACTACGGCCTGCACCGCCACGGGGCACAGTGGGTGTTCCGCGAGTGGGCCCCCGGCGCCACCGAGGTCTTTCTCATCGGCGCGTTCTCCTCCTGGCGGGCCGACGAGCGCTTCGCCCTGACCCGCGTAAACGAGAAGGGCGACTGGGAACTCGCGTTGGACAGCGCCCACCTGCAGCACGGCGACGCCTACAAGCTGCTCATGCGCTGGCCCGGCGGCGAGGGGGAGCGCGTCCCGGCTTGGGCCCGGCGCGTCATCCAAGATCCCCACACCCACCTGATGGCGGCGCAAGTGTGGGCCCCGGATACCCCCTACACGTGGCAGTGTCCCTCGTTTCGCCCGTCCTCCAACGCCCCGCGCATCTACGAGACCCACGTGGGCATGGCCCTCGAAGACGGCCGCGTGGGCACCTTCCGCGAGTTCACCGCGCACATCCTGCCCATCATCGCCGAGGCGGGCTACAACGCCATCCAGCTCATGGCGATTTTGGAGCACCCCTACTACGGCTCCTTCGGCTACCACGTGACGAGCTTCTTCGCGGTGAGTTCGCGCTTTGGCACCCCCGACGACTTCAAGGCCTTGGTCGACCGCGCCCACGACCTGGGTATCGCGGTGATCATCGACCTGGTGCACTCCCACGCGGCCAAAAACGAGGCCGAGGGACTGAGCCGCTTCGACGGCACCCCCTGGCAATACTTCCACGCCGGAGACCGCGGCGATCACGTGGCCTGGGACTCGCGCTGCTTCAACTACAGCAAGCCCGAGGTGCTGCACTTCCTCCTCTCCAACTGCCGCTTCTGGCTCGACGAGTACCGCGTAGACGGCTTCCGCTTCGACGGCGTGACCAGCATGCTCTACCGGGACCACGGCCTGGGCAAGGCCTTCACCAGCTACGACGACTACTTCAGCGAGAACCTCGACGAAGAGGCGCAGGTCTACTTGGGGCTGGCCAACCGCGTCATCCACGAGGTCAACCCCCACGCCATCAGCATCGCCGAGGACGTCAGCGGCATGCCGGGGCTGGCCTATCCCCTGGATGGCGGCGGCCTGGGTTTCGATTACCGCCTGGCCATGGGCACGCCCGACTATTGGATCAAAATCATCAAAGAGCGCTCCGACGAACAGTGGCACGTGGGCGAACTCTTTTGGGAGCTCACCGCGCGGCGCCACGACGAAAAAACCATCGGCTACAGCGAGTCCCACGACCAGGCGCTGGTGGGCGACAAAACAATCTTCTTTCGCTTGGTCGACGCGGAGATCTACACGCACATGAGCGTGCTGGCCACCAGCAGCGTCATCGACCGGGGCATCGCGCTGCACAAAATGATCCGCCTGATTACCCTGGCCACGGCGGGGCACGGCTACCTCAACTTCATGGGCAACGAGTTCGGCCACCCCGAGTGGATCGACTTTCCCAGGGAGGGCAACAACTGGAGCTACCACCACGCCCGCCGCCAGTGGCGCCTCAAGTACGACCCCCTGCTGCGCTATCACTTCCTGTCCGACTTCGACCGCGACATGATGGGCCTGTGCCGCGACCACTTCCTCTTGGGCAACCCCGACCTGCAAATGGTGCACGAGCACGTCGACGACCAGGTGCTGGCCTTTCGCCGCGGGTCGCTCTACTTCGTGTTCAACTTCAACCCCACCCAGTCCTTCGACCGCTACGGGCTGCGCGTGCCCGCCGGGGCCTATCGCCTGCTGCTCGACTCCGATGCCGCCAAGTACGGCGGATACGACCGCATCGCCGCGCCCCAAACCTTTTTCTCCATGCCGGCCTTTCCGGGTGCCGGTGCCGATCAGCACATGATTCAACTCTACATCCCCGCGCGCTGCGCCCTGGTGCTCGAGGCCGAATAAGCCACAGCCAAAGCGAGGCCTGCGTCTAGGGTTCGTCCGGGGAGGCGGGGGATTCTTCCGGGGATGCGTCCGGGGTTTCGCCTGAAGTTGCGGGGGCTTGCGGACCCTGCTTCAGGTGCCGGGCCACGTACCAGATGTAGGCGATGTTGCCCGCTAGGGGCGCCACCATGAAGAGCAGGTACAGCACGGGCAGGGGAAAGGCGATGTGGGGCCGCGACATGTTGCCCTGGTAGATGAACTGGTACATCGCGAGGAACAGGAGATTGATGCAGAAGAGCGAGACCTCGATGAGGCCGCGCAATTGGGCGACGAGCTGCGCCTTGCCCGCGGGGGTTTGGAGCCAGCGCTCGCGATGCGGCACCGACAGGAGGCGCGCGGGACCCTTGGGTAGCCAGGCGTAGAGCCCCAAGAAGGCCGCGTTGGCCAGCAGGGTGAGGGCGAGCCATTCGAGGAGGAAGTCGACGCGCAGGGCCGGGGAGCAGATGGCGCCGCCCATTTGCGCCGGCAGGGCATGCCAGGTGGCGGCCAGCCAGCCGAGGTGCACCGCCAAGGGGACGAGGAAGAGGTAGCGCAGGAGGGCGGTCACGGTTAGCGGAGCTCCTTGGTGAGCGGGGTTAAGAGGTCGATGCGCATGCCGACGTTGTAGCCCGGTAAAATTTGCCCGCTCTCGGTGTAGCCGCCAGCGTTGATGCCGATGACGCTGCCCGCGGCGTTGAACATGGGGCTGCCCGAGGTGCCCTGGGAGACAAAGGCCGAGTGCTGCACCAGGGTGTTGTCGGCGAAGCCCGCCACGGTGTGGGCGAAGGTGGTGAGGCGTCCGATTTCGCCGCGGACAAAGGTGGCCTCCGGGGAGACCAGGTTGTTGAGGCGTCCGGGGAAGCCGTAGAGAAACACCGGGACCCCCGGGCCGATTTGCTGGAGCTCGGCGGTGGTGGCCAGGCGCGCCCAGGCGTTGAGCTTGCCGTCGATGCGGATGAGGGCCACGTCGGGGGAGAGCACCTCGGCGCGGTAGTGGGGGTGGTAGTGCATTTGGACGACGCGGTGGGCGTGGTGGGGCATGCCGTTCATGCGGACCTCGATGCCCGCGAAGTCGCGCGAGGCCGTGAGGACGCAGTGGGCGTTGGTGGCCAAGAGATCGGGGCCGATGGCGAAGGCGGTGCAGAAGCCCATGGGGGTGCGGGGCAAGGTGGGGTCGTTGGGCACGCCGGCCATGACGAAGATGTGGTGGCGGTTGCCCGAGGCCACGCTGCCGCCCGCCGCGGTCTCGGTGACGTACTGGGTGGTTTGGTGGATGGTGACGCTGCGGTAGCGCAGGACGAGCAGGGTGGCGATGACCAGAATGAGGGCAAGGGCGATGCCCAGCAGGAGCAGCAGCAGCCGGGAGTAGCGCCGGGCGTCGGCGACTTTGTCTTCGAGCATGGCCTCGAAGTAGGCGGTGGGCTTGCTGGTGCCGGTTTTTTGTTGCAACAGCCCCGCGGATTCGAGGGCGCGCTGGATGAGCAGCCCCAAGGTGCGCTGTCCGTAGAGGCGGCTCTGGCGCTCGCCGCTGCTGGGGGCTGGGCCCGGAACGGGATTTGAATGAGGGGCTTTGGCGATGTCCGGGGCGGTGATGGGGGCGTCTCCCTCCAGGGCGATGACGGCGCTGGGGCCGTCTTCACACAGGCGGATTTGGTCGCCGTGTTGCAGAGTGGCGGTGGTGATGCGCTGGCCATTGCGCCAGGTGCCGTGCAGGGAGTCGAGGTCTTGGATGCGCCAGGCGCCGTCGGTCCACCGTATCTGCGCGTGAAAGCCCGAGACCACCTGGTGCTCCGGGGCGTCGAAGACCGCGTCGTTTTCGGGTTTGCGCCCCAGGTTGAGGCGTTGGGTTTTGTCGATGCGCAGGCGCTTTCCCGCTTGGCGACCGCTGTTGGGCGTGAGGATGAGGATCATGATTGGACCTGCTCGGGTGGCGGGGTGTCGCGCCGTTTGCTGGGGGCGATGGCGCCGAGCAAGAGGAGCAGGGCGGCGGCGCTCAGGACGAGGGCGGTGGTGGGGGTGAGGGCGTCGCGGGTTTGGGCCAGGGCCATGAGGCGGGTGCCGGCCAGGGCGTAGAGCGCGACGATGGGGATGTCGCCCAAGGCGGAGCCCAGCAAGAAGGGGCGGTACGGGGTTTGGGCCATGGCGCAGGCGATGGTCACCGGGCCGTAGGGCAAGACCGGGGTCAGGCGGAGCGCGGCGCAGGTGATGAGGGGGCGGCGCAGGAGGCGGCGCTGTACGCCGTGCCAGCGGGGAGGCAACGGGGATGGGGTGGCGATGCGCCGGGTCACCGCGTAGAGCAGGGAGCTCCCCGTTAAGGTGCCCAGCAGGGTGAGGCACACCGCGGGCCAAAAGCCCAGCAGCGCCGCGATCATCATGTTGAGTACGGCCTTGGCCGGCAGGGCGAAGAGCATGGCGAGGACCAGCAGGCCGAAGAAGACCGCACCGGTTAAGAGGGCGTGCTGTTGGGCGGTGTGGCCCAGGGCGCGCGTCCAGTCGCGGGCGGCTTCCAGCGAGACAAAGCGGTGGGTGAGGGCGGCCAGGACGGCGAGCACCGCACACAGGGCTACGAGGATGTGCCAGGGGCGCGCTCCCCGAAGCTGGGTCACGGCGTGGCTCCGGGAGCCGTCATGCAGGCTTCGAAGGCGGCCACCACCTCGGGGTCGAACTGCGTGCCCGCACCCGCGCGGATTTCAGCGATGGCTTCGTCTTGCGAGAGGGGCTCCCGGTAGGGGCGCGTGGAGGTCATGGCGTCGTAGGCGTCGGCCACGGCGATGATGCGGGCCGCAAAGGGAATTTGTTTGCCGGCGCGGCCCTCGGGATAGCCCTTACCGTCCCAGCGCTCGTGGTGGTAGTGCACGATGGGGCGCACCTCGCCCAGGAATTTGAGCGGGGACAGGATGTTGAAGCCCAGGGTGGCGTGCTGTTGGATGGCGACGCGCTCTTCGGCGGTGAGGGGGCGCGGGGCCAGGAGCAGCTCGTCGCGGATGCCGATCTTCCCGATGTCGTGCAGGATGGCGGCGCTGATGATTTTGTCGATGTTGCGCTCGGAGAGGCCCAGGCGGCGCGCGAGCTTTTCGGCCAGGTCCGCCACGCGATCCGAGTGACCGCGGGTGTAGCCGTCGCGGGCGTCGATGGTGTGGGTGAGGGCTTTGAGTGTCTCGTAATAGACGCGCTGGGTGCTCTCGAAGAGGCGGGCGTTCTCGATGGCGATGGCGGCTTGGGAGGCCATGGTCTCGAGCATGCGCTGCTCTTCGTCGCTGAGGGTTAAGCGCTTGGAGCGGATGATTTCAAACTCGCCGATGATTTTGTCGCTGATGCTCAACGGCAGGCTGAGGACGGCGCGGGAGTCGGTTTCGATTTTGGAGGCGCTCTGGGTGGCGCGCACAGAGAGCTCTTGGGTCTCCTCGTCGTAGAGCTTGATGGCGCCGGCGGTGGAGTCGGCGATGTTGGCGCTGATGTCGAGGATGGTTTTGAGGGTGGTGTCCAGATCGAGGCTGGAGGTGATGGTGCGCGTGGCCTCGTGCAGGGCCGTGAGCTGCTGGATTTGCCACTCGAGGTTCAGCTTGGCCTCGTTGACGCGCTGGGCGTATTGCTCGAGCTCGCCGTTGAGGCGCCGCATCTCCTCGAAGTTGCCGGCGAGCTGCTGGTTGGCGGCTTCGAGGCCGTTGATGAGGTTGACGTTGTGGATGGCGATGGCCGCGTGGGCCGCAAAGGTGGCGAAGAGATCGAGGTCGCTCTTTTGAAAGTTGGCGGGGCGCTGCCGTCGGGTTTCGAGCACGCCGATGGTTTTGTCCATAATGATGAGCGGGGCGATCATGGCGCTGGACTCGCAGGGATACTCTCCGGGCAGACAGCGCTCGTCCTCGGTGGAGTTGGTGACGAGCAGGGCGCGGCTCTCGGTGGCGGCGATGCCGATGACACCGCGTCCGGGCGGTGTGGTGGTGCCGAGATCGCGGTAGTGGCCCAGGGCGGCGTGCAGCGTGATTTGCTGGCCGCAGTCGCTCACCAGGTGCAGGGCGCACTGCTTGGTTTGAAAGGCCTCACAGACGCAGTTGAGGATTTCGTCGATGATGATGTCGGGATCGCGCGCGAAGTTGAGGGTCCAGGCGGCGTGGTTGATGGCGTGCAGGCGGGCGTTGTAGTCGCGCAGTTGGTCGATCATGGCGGCGTTGTGCAGGGCCGTGGCCGCTTGGGCGCCGAAGATGCGGAGCAAGCGGAGATCCTCGGGGCTGATGTGATCGCGCTTGTGGCTCTCGGCCACCAGTACGCCGATGACGGTGTTGTCGACCAGCAGGGGCACCGAGACTTCGCAGCGGGTGGCGGCGGTGGCGTAGGGGCGGGCGGCCAGCTCGTCGGGGTGGGTGAGGCAGGCGGGCTCGCCGGTGGCCATTACGTGTGGCAGGGCGCCGTGGTCGGCTTCGATGAAGGTGCCCACGGGACAGGCGTGGTGCAAGGAGGTGTGCGTCATCAGGTGTCCGCTCTCCGGGTCGGGGACGAACAGGGCGATGGCGTCGAGGTTGAGGGTTTGGAGCGCGGCGCGGGCGATATAGGCGAGGGGGGTGTCGTCGCCGCTGGTGATATTGAGTGAGGCCGCTGCGCGGTGGATCTCGGCGATGCGGTCGGTGCGTTGCGCGGGGGCGTTGCGCGGGCCTTGCGGGTGCTGGTGGCAGAGGGCTGTCGCCAGTTGATCGGCCCAGATGTCGGCCAGGGCCGTGTCGGTGGCGTCAAAGTGCCGGTCGTCGCGCTCGACCAGGAGGGCCCCCAGGGGGCTTTGGGCAAACTGCAGCGGGACGCGCATCTGCGACAGCGGCGGGGTGGCGGTGTTGAGCGGGGATAAGGGGACCTCGGGCTGCGCGTTGGCGATGTGGGTCTCGCGTTGGTGGGCGAGCCGGCGCAAGGGGGAGTTCGGCGCGCCGTCCAGGAGGGCGTCGATGCATGCGGCGTGGCAGTCTTGTTGTGCCGCGCAGGTGAAGCGCGCCTGGGCGTCATTCCATATGAAAATTGCGGCGGCGCGGTATCCGAGCAGTTGCGACAAGGTGTCGAGGGCGTGTTGGTGGCGCTCGGCGTCGGTGGGATATGTTCGCAGGCGTTGTCCAAAGTTGGAGAGGTGGGCCAGTTGATCTACGAGGTACGACATAATGGTATTCCTGGACGTTGGTCTCGTTTTCCCCCTATTTGTTTGTTTGCAGAAACCGCGTGAATCCTATCACAAATGCCCTGTTGCATAAATAATTTGCATCGCGTTGTCAGCCGTGCGGCAAACCGAAAGGACGCGTCGTCATTTGCGCCCCCGCCGAATCCCTGCCGAATCACTCTGAACGATTTCAAACCGCTCCGTCCGAATCTCCGTCCGAATCACTCTGAACACTTCGTTTTTCACTTCGTTTTTTCGCCGCCCCGAACCCCTTCCGAATCACTCTGAACGCTACGTTGAGCGCCACGTTGCGCTTTACAAAGGGCACCCGCAAGGGGAGCCTCTACATTGAATACGTCAATAAAACGATGGATTGGTTGAGGTTGGCGGGACGGGGAGGGCGCTAGTTTGGTGAGCCAGAAAAGGTTTTGCGCGCTCAAACATCGCTCAAAGATGACTTAAATGTTAAACAACCTTCGAAATAGATTTCCCCGTTTGCCCACCGCCTGATCAAGAGTAAGTGTTTTAAACAAGAAAGGCGACGTCACATATTTGATCGGGATAGGTGGGGAATAGATGGTGCAGTCATCCGACATCTTCGGAGATGGATATGCATCAAGCGTTCGCGTATAGTCCTTTTTGCCAGCTTCCAAAAACAATGCCGCGGCTTTTCCCGTTTGTGCATTTACCGCCATTCTGGTCTGTAAATCCGATTCCTTCGTCCAGCTTGCTTTATCAAGAAACCATATCGGATGATTGATAGACGCATATTTGTGTTGCCTGAAATTCGTCACCCAAGTTAGCACCTTAACCCTTTTCAGGCCAAATGCAGATTTGAGCATATCGGGTATATCTCGATAGAGCATTCGATATGGTGCTGTCACGCGCTCATCGTTGTTCATGGGGGAAAAAATACGCACATCATTCTCTAAAAACGCTGGTGTAAACGGCGCGGACTCCCCGTAATCCCAAGGGTTCAGTTCGTTGAGCAGATAGATGTCAAAAAGAGAACACTGAGGTCTCGCCCAATTGATTCTATCGTGATAAAAAGTGAACCTCCCGCGATCGGTACTCACCGTTGCTTTTACACTGATATCCTCAACCCAATAAGGTAAGGAAATTGCCTGTAGTTCGGTTTTGATTCTGTTTTCGATATCTTGACCTGCAAAGTCGCTCTTGTTTTGTTCAGCCAAGCGAAGCATTTGGGCTATGGCTTGTTCTTTACTAATCTTGAAGGAAAGGGCACGATCGTACATGTTTGGATCGTAGCCAAACACGAGGTTTTCTCCGTGTTGGCCGTTTTCAAACACTTTCGAAAGCATAATACGCTGTTCACAATATGTGCACTTGAAAACACTTTGTGTTGAAAACCCTATAATTTTAGCGCCACAAGATGGACAAACAAAGGATTCTTTTTTTCTTTCATCCCATTTTTCAGATGTTTTCTGATCAAACTCGTAAAGCAAATCGTTTAAGTTGCTTGTTCTCAGCGCCATCTCATTGGGGGCAGGGATGTCTTTTATGGCGGTTTCGCCCATGCCCACGTGGGTGAGTTTTATCAGACCGTTGATAACCGGAATCTGGCGGTGCCGGAAAATCATATCCAGCGTGTACCGGTAGTCCGCAGAACCCCAAGACGCGACCTCCCCGCAGTAAGGGCAAATGAATCCCTGCGTTTTCTCATCGAAGTACGAGGGCGCGCCGCACTCTTTGCACCGGATGGCTGTTGTATTTTTATTCCCCATTCTGCTCTCCTGCTGTGTGCATAAAACCTAATGATGCAGACGTATTGCTGCTCTTTCTGTGGCTTCGTCGCGGTGGTCCTTGGGAATCAAGGCGCTTGTAAAACATCCCCGCACCTGTGTCTTACGGGTGTCCTTGGCCCGCAGGTACCCGCACTTTGGACGGGCTTTGTGGCTACAGAATGTCTTCTATAACACCCTTGGTGCGCGCATGCTCAACCCGAAACAACGCCGCCACAAAATTTTCCGGCGACATTTCCGCGAGGTCCTTTTCTTGCAGGTCCTTCATTTCAAGCAAGAAGAACGCCATCCGCGGCGAAAACCGCGAGAGCGCCGGGTCCATCTCGTAAATTTGTGCTGATTTGCCAACCGCTTTGCGCGCATTGCTTTACCAGCTTTTGATGCGGACAAGATGAACTGTCCGTGACAGAATTTGCTTTGCATTGCATCATGGGGGCGCGAAATTTTCGTTGCGGTGGCGTAGGGACAGGCGTTCCAACGCCGGTTTGGTCCCTGTGGAGAAGAGCATGACAGCACCTGTAACAGCGGCGATGCCACAAGCCTTTATCGATGAAGTCGCGCTGCACCTGCGCGCGGGATACCCGCTGATTTTCGTGGTGACGGCCGACGAAACCAGCGCCTTTCACGGGGTGCAGGCGGCGGCCCAGGCGGCGAACAAAAGCGTGCTGCGGCCCCGCGAGGCCTGCGATGTCCTCCCCTTGCGCGAATTGCTCGGCGCGGTGACGCCCTCCGGCGCCGTGGTGGTGCTCGACGATGTGCACCGTCGCCTCGACGACCCCGACGTGGTGCGCCTCCTGGCGGACGCCGGTCGCTTTGGTGGTGCCTCGGCCAACACCCTGCTGGTGCTGACCCCTTCGTTTGACATGCCCAAGGAGCTGGAATCCCACGCTGCGGTGTGCGTCTTTCCCTATCCCACGGCTGCGGAACTCGGCCAAATTCTGTCGCGGGTGTGCGTGGACTGCGGCGTCCTGCTCACCGACGCGGACCAGCGCACCATGGTGCGGGTGGGGCAGGGGCTGACGGCCTCCGAGGCGGCGCGCGCGTTTCACAAGGCGCTGCTCGGCTGGCCCGAAGACGCCGACGCGGCGGGGCAATCCGTCGCCCAAGACAAACGCCGGATGTTGCGCCGTTCCAACGTGCTCGCCCACATCGACGTCTCGCTAAACCTCGACGACTTGGGCGGCCTCGACCAACTCAAGCGCTGGCTGCTCTCCCGCAAAGAGGCCTTTTCGGCCCGGGCCGAGGCCTTTGGCCTGCCGGCGCCCAAGGGATTGCTGCTCATGGGCGTGCAGGGGTGCGGCAAGTCGCTCAGCGCCAAGTGCGTGGCGGGATACTGGCACCTGCCCCTGGTGCGCCTCGACCTCTCGGCGGTGTACGGCCAGGCGAGCCCGGAGTCCGCTCTGCGCGAGGCCCTGCGCATGGCCGAGGCCATGGCCCCGGTGGTGCTGTGGATCGACGAAATCGAGAAGGGCTTCGACAACACCGGCGCCGGAGCGTCGTCGCGTCTGCTTGGCGGGTTGATCACGTGGCTCCAGGAGAAACAAAAAGAGGTCTTTGTGGTGGCCACGGCCAACCGGGTCGAGTTCTTGCCGCCTGAGCTCCCGCGCAAGGGCCGCTTCGACGAAATTTTCTTCGTCGACCTCCCCGACGCCCACGAGCGCCGCGCCATCTGGACACTGCATTTGCAAAAACGCGGCATCGACCCCGACACCCTCGACATCGACGCCCTGGTGCAGCGCACCGACCGCATGACGGGCTCCGAAATTGAGCAGTTGGTGATCGCCGCCATGTTTTTGGCCTTTGAGCGGGGCGAGGCGTTAAACGATGTCCACCTGCTGCGGGCGCGCACCGAGACGGTGAGCCTGTACGAGACCTTTGAACCCGAAATCAAAAAGCTGCGCGAATGGGCGCGAAAGCGCGCCAGACCCGCCTCGGCCGATCGCAGCAAAATCGACTACTTTGCCAAATAACAGCGGGCACATGGCAACACAGCATGCTGTTGGAGGAACGTATGCGCAAGACAATGACGACGATGATGGTGGTGGCGATGATGCTGGCTGGTGTGTGTGGCCTGGCGGCCTGCGGGGCGGCTTCGGGCGAACGGGGAGCGGCCAAGCCGTCGGGTGATGCCGTGGATGCGGCGCCCTTGTTGCCACCCCCGGTTGATGTTGTGGCGCGGCCCATTCCGGGCTTTATGCGCGGCATCAATATCGGCAATGCCCTGGATGCGCCAACCGAGGGCGCCTGGGGCGTGCACATGAGCGAAAAGCACTTCGAGATGGCGGCGGCGGCGGGGCTCGACCACGTGCGTCTGCCGGTGCGCTTCAGCGTGCGTGCTGAAACCGAGGCCCCCTTCACCATCGACCCGGCCTTCTTCGAGCGCGTCGACTGGGCGGTGGAAAAGGCCCACGCCCACAAGCTCTCCATCATCATTGATGTGCACCACTACGAAGAAATCATGAAGAACCCGGCGGCGCACGAAGAACGCCTGCTGGCCATGTGGAAGCAAATCGCCGAGCGCTACCGCGACGAACCCCAGACCGTGGCCTTCGAAATCCTCAACGAACCCAGCGACAAACTCGATCCGCCGTCGGTGCTCAACCCCCTCATGAAGAAGGCCGTCGAGGCGGTGCGCGAATCCAACCCCGAGCGCCTCATCTTTGTGAACTGCGCTTTCTGGGCCAACATCGAGCGACTCCACGAGCTGGATTTGTCTTGGGCCGACGACCAGGTCATCGCGTCGGTGCACATGTACCAGCCCATCCTCTTCACCCACCAGGGCGCCGACTGGATGGGCCCGCTGTACGCCATCACCGGCGTCGTGTTCCCCGGACCGCCCGCAGAGCCAGTGTCGATTCCCGACGCGCTCTACCAGGAGGACTGGGTCGCCAACTGGTTCTCGCTGTACAACACCCTGCCAGCGCACCTGAACCCCTGCGGTCCCAAGACGGTGTACGGCGACTTCGACCGGGTCACCGCCTACGTGAAGCAGCACGACCGGCGCATCTACCTGGGCGAGTTCGGCGCCGTGGACAAAATCGACGAGGTCTCGCGCGAAACCTATATCCGCATGGTGCGCACAGAGGCCGAGCGCCGGGGACTGGGCTGGGCTTACTGGGACGACGGCGGCATGAACCGCGGCATGAACGTGCACACCGGCGAATGGGTACCGGTGATCCAGCGCGCGCTCTTCAACGATTAACCCACCACGCTGCACCCCATGAGAATCCACTGCGACTATTTGATCATCGGCTCGGGCATCGCGGGCTTGAACTTTGCGCGCTGCGCCGCGGCCACTGGCAAGCGCATCGTCATCTTGACCAAGGGCAGCGCCGGGGCTTCGGCCAGCACCGAGGCCCAGGGCGGCGTGGCGACGGTCATGAACTCCGACGACAGCTTCGCCGCTCATATCGCCGATACGCTGCAAGCGGGGCGGGGGCTGTGCCATCCCGATGTCGTGCAAATGTGCGTGGAAGAGGGGCCGCAGCAAATTCGCGAGCTCACCCAAATCGGCACCCAGTTCACGATGAACAAAAACGACCCGAGCGCCTTCGACCTAGCGCGGGAAGGGGGACACTCGGCCCGGCGCATCATCCACGCCGCCGACGCCACGGGCAAGGAGCTCATCCGCGCGCTCCTCGCCCACGTGCACGGCCTGCCCAACGTCACCCTCTACGAGCACCACATGGCGGTGAACCTCATCGTGCCCCAGGCGGCGTCCCCGGAGCGCGTGTGCAAGGGCGTCTATGCGCTGAACCGCACCACGGGAGAGATCCGCACGTTTGTGGCGCCGGTGACGGTGGTGGCCACGGGCGGGCTGGGCAAGGTGTACCTCTACACGTCCAATCCGGACATCGCCACCGGGGACGGCGTGGCCATGGGCTACCGCGCGGGGGCCCAGGTGGCCAACATGGAGTTCTACCAGTTTCACCCCACCATCCTCTACCACCCGGAGGCCAAGAGCGTGCTCATCTCCGAGGCGGTGCGCGGCGAGGGGGCCATCTTGCGCGACTTGAGCGGCGAGGCCTTCATGGCGCAGTACGATCCCCTCAAAGAGCTGGCGCCCCGGGACATGGTGGCGCGGGCCATCGACGACGTGTTGAAGCGCACCGGCGACGACCACGTGCTGCTCGACATCACGCACCGCAGCCCCGCGTTCATCCAGGAGCACTTCCCCAACATCTACGCCACGTGCCTGGGCTTTGGCATCGACATGACCCGCACGCCCATCCCGGTGGTGCCGGGCGCCCACTACGCCTGCGGCGGCCTGGTGACCGACCTGGACGGCCACACCACCATCCCGGGTTTGTACGCCGTGGGGGAGGTGGCGTGCACGGGGCTCCATGGGGCCAATCGCCTGGCGTCCAACTCCCTCCTGGAGGGCCTGGTGTTCTCCCAGCGCGCGGCGCGGGCCTCCGCCGAGTTGCCGGCGCTCTCTTTAGATGACGTACAGGACTGGGAGGTGGGGGACGCGGTGCCCAGCGACGAGTCGGTGGTGGTGTCGCAGGACTGGGACGAGCTGCGCCGCTTCATGTGGAACTTCGTGGGCATCGTGCGCTCCGACAAGCGCTTGCAGCGGGCGCGCCGACGCCTCGATCTGCTGCGCGAAGAAATCAAAGAGTACTACTGGCAATACGTGGTGACCCCCGACCTCATCGAGTTGCGCAACATCGCCACGGTGGCCCACCTGATTATCGAATGCGCCATGCGCCGAAAGGAGAGCCGCGGCCTGCACTACACTGCGGATTATCCAAATGAATCCGCGGACTTTGTGCGAGACACGGTCGTGGCGCGGTACGGGCAACCATGAAGAGAACTACCGGCATTGTTTGGGTGATCGCGGCCCTGGCCCTCGCTGGCAACGCCTGTCAAAAAGCCTCCCCGCCCGCTGGGGAAGCGCCCCCCAAAGACGCGGACGCCCCGGAGACAGCGGCGCCTCAGGCCAAGACCACCGCGGCGTTAATCGGCGACGTGCGGATGCTCCCCCTCGCGGCACCGGATGTGTCGACGCTCGAAGAGGCGCAGCGCAAAGCGATCTGGGCGCAGTGGCAAGCCCTCTACGACGCCGACGACACCTGCTACGCCCAAACCGGGCCCCAGGCCCTGCGCGTCCACCGCATGCTGTCGCAAATCCTCGTCCACCCGCAGGGGGTGCCTGCCCGCAACCACATCGCCCGCTACTTCTCGGCCTTCGCCCTGCACAAGGGGCACCGCGACCGCGCCACCCAACGCCTGTTGCGCGCGCGCTACATCCCCGGAGAGCTCGCCTCGGCGGCCCTGGTGGCCCTGGAGTCCGGCGCAGACATCCCCTTAGATGTCCCGGGGCAGGTGGCGGATGCCGGGGCGGATCGCGTGGCGGAGCTCGAGGCCCTCTTGCAGTGGGTGCGTCCCTACATCTTTGGCGCGCCGCTTCAGACAGCGCTGCACTCGGCACCGCAAGGCGACACGGGGGCTGGCGAAACGCCCGGTGAAGCGTCCGATGTGCCCGATGCGCCCGATGCGAGCGACACTGACGATGCGATGGCGTCGGTGTGCCCGCCCGCCTGGGTGGTGTGGGACGCCGACGTGCTGCGCGCCGAAACCGAGGCCGTACGCCACATGTACGCCGCGCTGGAGAACCGCGTGCGCGAGGTGGGGGGGCGAAAGAGCACGCGTCCGGCCAAGGCCCCCGGCGTCGTGCGGGCGGTGAACGTGCTGTCGATGGGCGGCGCCCTGGGGCCCGAGCTACCCGACCTAGCATCGGCGGTGGCCACCGGACCGGTGCTGGATGGCGGGGCAGGGGAGCGGCTCTTTGCCGTCAATGTCGCCGAGGCGCTCTTTCCCGTGCTGGGCGATGCCCTGGCCGCTGCCGTGATCGCAGACCCCGCGCAGTTGGCGCGCCACCGGGCCCTGGGCTTGCAGATGCAATACGCCCGCTGGGTGCTGCGCGAGGCCCTGGGGCACGGCGTGGACGGCACCGAACACCGCCCCACCGCATGGTTTCAAAATCGGCTGGGTGCCCGCGCTCCGCTGTTGGCGGTCCTGCGCGCCGACTTGGCCGCCCTGTACATGGCCTATGACGCCGACGTGCAGCGCTTGGGGTTGGTGCCCGCCGAAGGGGGACCGCAGGCCTTTGTCGAGACCTATTTGTTCGGGGCATTGGCCGCGGGGGCGCTGTGGCCGCACTACTTCGAAACCCTGGAGGGCCGCGCCGCGCTGATGCTCCTGAACCACCTGCTCGACCAGGGCGTGCTGGTCGTGCCCGAGGCCGCGGAATCTGCCGATGCGCCCACCGGTGTGGTGACGCTGCCAGATGTTTCGCGGGTGCGCGGGTCCATCGCCGAACTCTTGGCCGAGGTGCGCCGCATTCGCTTCGCCGGAGATGGGACGGGCGCCGAAAAGCTCTGCGCCGAACTCTCAGAGCTGCGCGCTCCTGTGGCGGCGCGTCTGCGCACGGTGGTCGCTGGCGTGGCGGTGCCGAAGCGCGTGGGGCTGGTCTATCCGTTGCCGCAGTGGGGCGTCGATGCCACCGGCGCACGGCAGCTAACGGCGCTGCACGCCCAAACGGATTTCCTCGCCAGAGAGCTGCATGCGTCGCGTCCTGCGCCGTAACCAACGCGTCTGACACAACGCCTTTCCAACAAAACTCCTCGCAACAATTCGTTTCGCGTTTGGCACCTAGCGCTTTTCGATGCGGTAGCAGACGTGGGGGCGGTGCTGGGCGAAGTCGGGGGGGACGGTTTGGGCGGTGATGTCCGCGATGTGCGGCGTCGCGATGTCACGCGCGTGCAGGCGAAATTTGCGGAAGTTGTTGGAGAAGTACAGGACGCCTCCGGGGCGCATCCAGCGCAGCACGCGGTTGATGAGCCAGGCGTGGTCGCGTTGGATGTCCAAGGTGCGCGTCATTTGGGTGCTCTTGGACACCGTGGGGGGATCGAGGACGATCAGGTCGAAGCGCCGGGGGATGTGGTCGCTCTCGAGGTCGGCCAGGATGTCGCTGCGCACGTAGCGGTGGGCCTCGCCGGTGAAGCCGTTGAGGTGCATGTTGTCCCGGGCGGTGTCGAGCCAAGTGTTGGAGAGGTCGACGGTGGTGGTGGTGCGCGCCCCGCCGGCTGCGGCGTACACCGAGAAGGCGCCGGTGTAAGCGAAGAGGTTGAGCACGTCTCGGCCTGCGGCTTCGGCCTGGACCAAGGCGCGGGTTTGGCGGTGGTCCAGGAAGAGCCCGGTGTCGAGGTAGTCGGAGAGGTTGACGTGAAAGCGGTGGCCCCCCTCGGAGACTTGAAAGCAACGGCGCGCGTCGGACATGCGGCCGTAGGCGCTGCCCCCGCTGGCGCGGACGCGCAGTTTGATGAAGATATCGTTGGGCGGCACTTGCAGGGCCCGGTGCAGGGCGTCGATGTAGGTGTCGATTTGCCGGGCCGCCGCTTCGTCGGAGGTCGCGTCGTCGCGCAGGCGCCAGGAGACGTGCAGGCGTCCCTCGTAGGTGTCGACGTAGGCGGGGATCTCGGGGATGTCGCGGTGGTACAGGCGGTAGCAGGTGATGTTGTTTTGGCGGCGCCAGGATTTGAGCCGGCGCTCGTTTTTGCGGATGCGGTTGATCAGCATCTGCGCGCGCTCGGCGTCGCGTGTGTTCTCTCGTTCGGCGTCGTGCGGGTTGGGGGGCTCGCTGGGCGGCAATGGGCGTGATGGCGGAGATGACGGACGGGAGCGGTTCATTTTTATCGATACAATTTTTGGTGTTCGGCGGTTGTTATTGCGATCAAAGGTGTTACATTTTTTGGGCACTGCATACCACTTTCAGCGAGGAAATGCGCCATGGAACAGCCCCTGCCGCTTGCGAAATCCGAAGCCTCCCACGCCGCAGACGTCACCTTGCTGCCCGCTGCCGCCCCGGATGAAGATATCCACATCCTCGTGGCCGACGACGACGAAACCTCAGCCCTCATCCTAACGAAGACGCTGCAAAAGTCGGGATACCGCGTCAGCCACGCGCGCAACGGCACCGAGGCCTGGGCGTTTTTAAACCGCCCGCAGCCGCCCCAAATCGCCTTGCTCGACTGGATGATGCCCGGCTACAGCGGAGTCGAGCTCTGCGCCATGATCGCCCAGCGCCGCGATGTCTTCGTGTACACGGTGCTGATCACCTCGCGCACGCAACCCGGAGACATGCTGGCGGGCCTGCAGGCCGGGGCCCACGAGTTTTTGCTCAAGCCGGTGAACCTGGCCGAGTTCAACGCGCGCATGAACGTCGCCATCCGGCTGCTGCGCTACGAGCGCGACCTGGCGCGCAAACAAGTCGAGCTCCAGGCCTACGCCCTGCAAATGGAGTCCCTGGCCGAGGCGCGGGCCCAGCAGTTGGTCCACGCTGACCGCATCGCCACCCTGGGCGTGATGAGCGCCGGCATCATCCACGAGATCAAAAACCCGCTCACCTACCTGGCGGGCAACGCCCAAACCCTGACGCGCTACTGGAATCGCCTCAAACCGCTGCTCCCCGCCGTGGCCAACGACGCGCTGCCCCCGGACCAACTGGGGCGCATGAGCGAGAACATCCCCGTGCTGCTGCAGGGCATCCACGATGGGGTGGCCCACATCAGTCGCATCGCGAGCGGTCTGTCGCGCTTCTCCCACGCGGGCACCGAGCAGCGCACCCCCACGACGCTGCGCACTTGCGTCGATGCCGCCGTCGACTTGAGCCAAGCCTGCTGGAAGTACCACGCCGAGGTGCAGGTGAGCGGCGGCGAAGAGTTGGCGCCTCTCGTGATCAACGAACAAGAGATCGTCCAGGTGCTCCTCAACTTAATCGTCAACGCCTCCGACGCCTTGGAGCAGCGCTCCGATGGCGGGGAGGGCCGTATCGACGTGCGGTTGCACGCCGACGAAGACGCGCAGTACATCCAGGTGAGCGACAACGGTCCGGGCATCCCCGAAGACGTGCTGGCGCGCATCTGGAATCCCTTTTTCACCACCAAGGAACAAGGACGCGGCACGGGGCTGGGCCTGGCCATCAGCCTGGGCATCGTGCAGGAACACGGCGGCACAATGACGGTGCGGAATCTGCCGGAGGGCGGGGCGCGCTTCACCATTTCCATTCCCACGCCTGGGCCCAGCGCCGAATTGCCCGATTGAAATGAGGTCGTTTTTTTGAAAACTCCCGCGCGAACTGCCAATACTCCCAGCATGAAAAACAAACTCCTCTACTTGTGTTTCGCGGCGCTGTTTTGTGGTGCCGTGGGCTGCGACGCCGTAAAAGACGCCGCCTGTGGCGCAGATGGCAACGCCTCCGGAGCCCCCTGCGGCACCCTCACCTGTACGCACTCCCTGGAGATCGAGGTGTTGCTGGCGGGGGACGACCCCTTTCCCACGGGCATGTACAGCTTCGATGTCATCGCGCCGGACGGCTCCGAGTACTGGCTCGATTGCATCCTGTTGCGCCCCGAAGGCCCCCTGGAGTGCTCCCTCGGCGACACCGAGCTCCTGAGCGCAGCCGCGCACCGCGACGGCTTCGAAATGCTCCTGCACATCGTCGGCGCCCCGCCGCATCTGTGGCTGACGGTCTCCTACAACGACACCCCCATCGGCACGCGGCGCATCGCCCCGGACTACGCGCAGGAACGCCCCAACGGCGCGCATTGCGAGCCCGTTTGCTACACGGGTGACAGTGCCATCGCCGTGGCGTTTTGGTGAGCGAGATGAACCGCGAAGACACCGCGAACACACTGTTTGTCCCCCGGCACACCTGGCGCTTGCCCCACGCCGGTTACGGCACCCACCCGGAGATCGCCGTGGATGCCCAAGGGCGCCCCTGGATCGCCTGGATCGAGTGGAACGGCGAAGCGGAATCGGTGATGCTGTGCCACGCGCAGCCCGACGGCGAGTTCTGCGCGCCCTTTGCGATCTGCGAGCGCGCCGAGGCGATTTTGAGCTTGGCCATCATGCCCTGGCAGGACGGCGTGGCCGCGGCCTGGATTGCCCTGGGCGACCCGGAGCGAGACGGCCTGATGCTCCGCCAAGTGAGCAGCGCCCAACGCATGGGTCCCGCGCGCCTGGTGCAGCCCGCGCGCCGCTATCCCATGGGGCTCACCATGGCATCGGGAGACGGGCGCTTCATCCTGGCTTGGACCGTGCGGGAGCCCCGCGGCCGACAGGTGGAGGGCATCGTCGGCAGCGACATCGCCGCCTTGCCCCGGCCCGCGCTCTTCTCCGAGCGCCGCATCTTCAACCTGCGCCCGGCGGTGGCGGTGTCCGAGGGCGTCCCCTGGGTGGCCTGGCAGTCCATGTCGCCCAGCGGCAGCCGCATCCTCGCGCGCCATTTCGACGCGGCGGGACAGCCGGGTGACATCCTCGCGGTGACGCGCGCCCAAGGTGGCATCGACGCCATGTGCAGCTTGGCGCCTTGCCGAGAGGGCGGTGTCTGGGTGGCCTGGCACACCGACAAGGGCGCGGGGGCATCTCCCACGCTGGTGCGCTGGATCGACCTGGTGCGCCTAGAGCAAGACGGCATCTGCCACCGCCCCAAGGCCGATATGCCTGGCATCGACCGCGACGCGCGCGGCGAGGATCAGGGCTTCGAATTTCCCGCCATCGCCACGGCCCCCAGCGGGCGCTTGGTGATCATCGGCCGGGGATCGCAGAGCCTGCGCCGCCAAGACTTGACGGCCGATGGCTGGACGCCCCGCGGGCAAGTGGACGCGCCGGGTTGGCAGTGCCGCAGCCGCTACAAAGTGGCGCTCCACGGCGACGCGGTGTGGGTGGTGGGCCGCGAGCGGAAGGGCATCGTGTTGCGCGAGCTGCCCCTGACCGAGTCCGCCGAAACCACCGCCACGCCCTCCATCGGCTTTGCCTGGCGCCAGGAGGTGGGCACCACCATTTTGGGACGCCGCCTGCTCTTCGGCGACATCCACCAACACACGGTGAACTCCGACGGCACCGGCACCGACGCCGAGGTCTACCTGCGGGCGCGTTACCGCTACGGCGACGAGCTGGTGGCCGTGGCCGACCACGAGAGCTTCTTGGGCAAGCAAACCACCCCCGGCGAATGGGCGCGCATCCGGGCCACCGCCGACGACTTCTACGAGCCCGGCGCCTTTGTCACCCTGTACGCCTACGAGTGGACCGGCATCATGCACCCCGGTCCCGGGCACAAGGTCATCTACCCCGCGCCGACACAGCCGCTGCTCTTCTCCCGCGACGACCCGCGCTACGCCGCCTCCCACGATCTGTTGGCCGCCTGTCGCGAGCACGGCGCGCTGGCCTTTCCGCACCACGTCGGCTGGAGCGGCGCCGACATGGACAGCCACGATCCCGAGGTACAAACCTGCTTCGAAATCGTTTCCTGTCACGGGGCCTACGAGCGCGAGGGCGGCACCCCCATCGGGACGCGGGGCAACGACAAGCCGGGGCAATTTGTCGCCGACGCCTTGGACGCTGGCCTGCGCTTTGGCTTTGTCGGCGGCTCGGATGGACACGGCCTCAACTGGCACCACGGCGTGTGCCGCATACAGGACTCACACCGCACGGGGCTCACCGCGGTCATCGCCGATTCGGTGACCCGCGAGGGGGTGCTCGACGCCTTGGCCCGGCGCTGCTGCTACGCCACCTCGGGCGCGCGCATCGCCCTGTGGTTCGAAGTGGATGGCATGCCAATGGGCGAGACCGTTCGTCCCGGCGGGGTGTCGGCC
The DNA here is from genome assembly GCA_012522445.1 of Myxococcales bacterium. Classification (GTDB taxonomy): domain Bacteria; phylum Myxococcota_A; class Polyangia; order JAAYKL01; family JAAYKL01; genus JAAYKL01. Next base: position 25,970 of record JAAYKL010000031.1, read on the forward strand.
TACCGCGTGGTGGTGCGCGGCACCGCGGACATCGCATCGCTCTGTCTGGTCACCAACGGAGGTCGCGAGACACCCCTGCGCTTCGAGGGCAACAGCGCCGACGTACACGGCACGCTGCCGCCGCCCCCCGTCCAGCGCGCGATTTACTACTTCGTGCGGGTGGTACAAACCGACGGCCATGTAGCCTGGTCCTCACCCATCTGGCTGGAGTCCTCCCCCGATCCCCTCAACGACCGCCTGACGGCGTAACGCCAACAGCATATTATTGCGACGATTTCGCGCTCGGCGTTGTTAGCGTTGGACGCTGCCCATGGGGTGGGAGAGGAGGTGGCGGCGGGCATCTCGGGAGAGCGGGTGTGAGGGGTAGCGCTCGAGCATGGCGCGGGTTTCCTCCTGGGCGTCGTCGAAGTGATTGAGCCCTACGAGGGAGCGGATGATGTACCAGTTGAAGTGCGGGGCTTCCGGCGCGTTGGGATTGCGGCGGTGGGCGGCCCTCGCCATCTCCAGGGTTTGGTCGGGATGCGCAAAGAGGTTTTCTTTTAAAAAGGCGAGCTCTTCACCGGAGGTGAGCGGCGGCTTGGGGGCCGTGTCGGCCGCATGTGCGTCGACGGCTTGGGAGACGTCAACTGTTTTGGTTTCAGCGGCGGTGGCTGCGGCTGCGGGGGCTTCAGCGGTGTCCGGCGTGTTCGCGTCAGCGCTGGCGTCTGGCGGGGCAGGGCGGTGGAGCGGGGCTTCTCGCGCGGCCATGGGCGCAAAGGGTGCCTCGGTGGCCGCCTCTTGGGGCGGTGTGTCGCCGAAGACTTCGAAGATGGCGATGAGGCCCCAGGCGATGAGCAGGGTGCCCAGCAGGCCCGTGGCGATGAGGGTGGCGACGCGCATGCTTTGGCTAGCGTCCGAAGGCGGGCACGCCGTCGCGGTTGATGGTGCTGGGGTGGGCGTAGGCGCGCTGCAGGGATGCGTCGGTGTTGTCGAGCAGCCATTCGGCGCACCACACGCTGAAGAGCACCCAGGGGGCCTGGTTGCCGTCGAACATCTCGGCGGGGTCGACGATGAGGCCGGTCTCGTGCAGGGGGATGGGGCGCGAGGGGCCGACGATCCAGCGGGTCTTGCCGAACATGCTGACGAAGGGCGGGTTGTCGGCGTAGGTGTCGGGGCCGGCGAGGTCGAAGGTGCCTTCGTCGGGGAGCCAGTCCTCGTGGGGGTTGTGGCTGTAGGCGAAGAGCCAGATGATGTTGTCGAGGCCGCGGGCGCTGAAGTTGTCGAACATTAGGTGCCACAGGGCCCGGAGTTGTTCGGGCGTGCCCTTGGACCACCAAAACCAACCCTCGGGTTGCACCTCGTGGAAGGGCGCCCAGAGCACGACGACGCCGGCATCTTTGAGCGTTTGCAGGCGCGCCGCGGCGTGGTCGAACTTTTGCATGAGGCCGTTGTAGCGCGCGGTGCCGGGGGTCAGCGTGTCGGCGAGATCGGTGGTCTTTAAGGAAGACTCGTAGCTGTCGGCCTCGTCGGGCAGCCCCATGTGGTAGCGGATCATCGAGAGGCCGCCGGCGTTCCATTGGGCCACGGCCTGGGTGACGACGTTGTCGTAGAGCATGTCGCCGCCGACGATGGCGGGGTACTTCCCGGTGACGTTGTGGATGTGCCCGATGTCGCCGGGGGATTGGCTCCAGTGGCAGTCCTGCTGGCCGGAGAGCACCTTGGTGCCGTAAATGTCGTAGAGGTAGCACAGGACGTCCTTGGTGGCCTGCGAGGCGCCGGGCATCACGGGGGCAGGGCAGTCGCGCGACACATCGCCGGGGCAGCGCTCGCAGGTGCGTTGGCAGTAGCCCTGCATCCAGGGTTGGGTGCAGTGTCCCGCCTCGGCCAAGGCAGCGCAGGAGCCGCTTTGCGCGTCGCAGCGCCCGCAGGACTTGTTGCAGAGCCCCATCATCCACGGTTCGTCGCACTTGCCCCAGCTCGCTTGCTCTTCGCAGGTGTAGGTGCTGTCGGGAGCGATGTCGTCGCAGGGCATGGCGCCAGCGGGCGGGAGGATGTCTTCGCAGGGTGCGTCGGGATCGGTTTCGTCCACGGGGCCGTCGGAGCCGGTGTCGATAGGACCGGGGGGAATTCCGGTGTCCGAGCCATTGGGACCGGGCGGGTTGTCGGTGTCGGTGCCGTTGCCGTTGGGGCCGGGCGGATTGCCGGTGTCGTTGCCGTTGGGCCCGGGCGGGTTGTCGGTGTCGCCAGAGGGGGCTTGGGCGTTGTTGTCGCTGCCATCGTCGCTGCACGCGCTCGCGGTCAGCAGGGCGCCGAATAGAAAAACGATAAACAGCCAATTCCGTTTTTGCACGATGTCGCTCCTTTGTGGATAAAGTTGAACTCGGTTGGATAATATACCACACGTCATGATTGGGAATACGAGATGTCCGATACACGCCACAAAACACCGCCAGAAACCACCGCAGATGCCAGCGCAGACGCCGACGTCGTGACGGGCTTCTCGCGCTTCGCCGTGCGAACCCCCATCGGCGCAGGCGGCACCGCCGAGGTCTTCCGCGCGCGCCAAATCGATCTCTCGCGGGACGTGGCCTTAAAGCAGCTCCGCGCCCCCTTGGTCCGCAACCCCCGCATCCGACGCGCTTTCCTGAGCGAGGCGATGATCACCGGCCGCTTGGCGCATCCCAACATCGTGCCGATTTACGGCGTGTGCGCCTCCGAGGACGAACTCGCCATCAGCATGAAGCTCATCCGCGGCATTTCATTGGAGAGCGTGCTGCGGCCCGCCGATGAAGCGGAGCGCAAGCGGGCCAGGCGCTACGCACAAGACGACCTAATAGAGGTGCTCATCGCCGTTTGCAACGCTGTTCGATTCGCCCACAGCGAGCAAATTCTGCACCGGGACATCAAGCCGCAAAACATCATGATGGGGGAGTTTGGCGAGGTGTTGCTCCTGGACTGGGGGCTGGCGCTCTCCGCGGCGTCCAACGCGCAACTGGCGGTGGAGCAGGGCTTTCCACACCGCAGCCAGGTGCAGGGCCCCGAGGGGTCACCGGCCTGGATGGCCCCGGAGATGTGTGCCGGTAAGGGCGACGAACTCGGGACGCACTCCGACATCTACCTGCTGGGGGCCGTGCTCTACGACATCGTCGTGGGCAAGCCGCCCCACGCCCACCGCCGCAACGGCGACGCCAAGGACAAACCGCCACGGGATTTTTATCCGCCGCCGGACGAGGGTGTTGACGGCGAACTGCGCGCCATTATCTCTCGCGCCATGCACCCGCATCCCAGCGCGCGTTACGAGAGCGCCGCGGCGTTCCAGGGGGCGCTCAGAGCCTACCTGCGCCACCAGGAGAGCCGTCGCATGGCCTTTGGTGCCCTGTCGCGCATCGACAAAATGCCCAAGGCCCACACCGCCAAGGGCGCGCGGGAGCGGTTTCGCCAAGCGGCGGAGCTGACCTTTGCCCTGCGGCAGGCGCTGTTGCTGTGGCCCCAAAACGAGGCGGCGCAAAAAGGCCTGGCCCGCGTGAGCCTGCTGGCCGCCGAGCAAGCCCTGGCACTGGGCGACGTGCACTGGGCCCGCGATCTGCTGCAGCACGCATCCGACGCCGAAGGCCGACAGTTGCGCGCGCAAATTCAGCGTCTCGCATCCGACAGTGCGGCGCGCCTTACCTCAGCGAGCCCGCTCACATCCCGGCGGTTTTCCGCGCTCTCCGTGGGCGTCGCGTGGTTGCTGGGCGCGGCCCTGGGGGCGCTGGTTCTGTGGGGTTATCTGTTCTTCTCTGCGTGAATGTGCGCTGGTCAATCTGCGGCCGGCTGGGGTAAAGTGGGCCATGTATAATTTTCCATTCATCCTCATTAATCCGTCTGGAATGATTGCCAGCGTCAACGAGTCCGCCGCCGAACTCTGCGGCATCCCCGTCAAGATTTTGCAGGGCACCCCCTTGCTCGACCACGTGCTGTCCGCCCACCAAACGCGTTTCGAAAGCGAGCTCAACGCCATTGTGCAGCGCGACGAAATGCACGGCCGCGTCCACCTGTCCGTGTTGGGGCTCGATGAAATCGCGCGCAAAATCAACATGACGCTCTCCCTGCAGGAAGACGGAAACGTCCTGCTCAACCTGTCGGGCACCATCTCAGAGTCCTTAATGGAATCGCGGCGCTCCAACCTGGCCGACCCCCACCGCCTGTTGCCCGTGGCCCGCCGCATCACCTCGATTTGCCGCCGCGCCCAGGGCCGCGACGCCTTGCTCTTCGACACCCTGGCGGTCATGGCCGAGGCCCTCTCCGCCACCGGCGCCGCCTCCATCGACTGGGGGGCCACCCGCTCTGGCTGGCCCGTCACCGCCATGTTCGGCGACTTCACCGAGATGCACCTCAAGGGCATCTTTCGCGCGTCGGTCATCGGTCGCTTGAAGCGCGGCGACGTCATTGTCAAAGAGGCGACGATGGACGGCACCGCCACCAACAACACGCTGATCCTGGTGCCCCTCATGGCCGCAGACGCGCCCGAGGGCGTCATGGTGCTGCACGTGAACGGCTACACGGTGTTGGGCCCCCAAGAGAACCAGGGCCTCTTGCTGCTGGGCGAGCTCATCGGCATGGGCGTCCGCATGCTGGCGGTGGGCGACGCGACAACGGGCGGTGCCGCGGCCCACAGTGAAGACGCAGAGACCGCCGTGGCCTTGGGGCGCCTCGCCGCGGGTCTGGCCCACGAGATCACCAACGCCGTCACCGTGCTGCGAAACAACACCGAGCAAATCTCCACCGCCGCCCGGCGCTTCGCGCGCAACGCCGCGGTGAGCACGGCCACCGAAGACTCCCTCAAGGCCATCGACAACATCCGCGACATCACCTTCGCCCTGCGGTCCTTCGCCCCGGAGGAGATCCACGAGCTCGAACACACCGATCCCGTGCCCATCATTCGCATGGTGCTGTCGGTGCTCCGCTTCTACGCCAAGCGCGGCATCGACGTGCACCTCAACCTCCCCGAAGAAGCCACCCTCACGGTCCAGTGCCGCCGCCACTACTTGGTGCGCGCGCTCTTCTTGCTCTTTGTGGGGGTGCTCGAATCCGCCGCCGCCTCCAGCCGCTCCCTCGGCATCGACATGGCCTTTCAGGCGGACGCGCAAACCGTCGACATCTTAATCGCGATCTCCGCGGGCACCTTCAACATCGCGCCGCTCTTGCAACACCAGTTGGAGCCCAGCGGCGTCCTGGCGCGCCACGTGCGAAAGGCCGGCGCCGCGTTCCAGCACGACACCCACCCCGAGCACATCTCGATGACGTGGTCGCTGCCCCGCGTCCAGGTGGCGACGCGCAGCTCCGATGCGCCGCCGAGCATCCCCCCTGCGCCATCCCTGGGCACGCGCCGCGGCACCATCTTAATCGTCGACGACGAACCCGCCATTGTGCGCTCCACCCGCCGACTCCTCGAGCACGACCACGACGTACTGGCGGCCAGCTCCGGACACGAAGCCCTCGAGCTCATCAAGCAAAACCCGCGCATCGACGTCATCCTGCTCGACGTGTTCATGCCGGGCATGACGGGTCTCGACATCTGCGAACACCTGCGGCGCCAAAACTCGCACATGGCCGACCGCCTCATCTTCATCACCGGCGGCGCCACCGATCAGGACGTCGCCAAGTACCTGGTGCACGCCAACTGCCCGGTCATCGAGAAGCCCATCGACACCGCCAAGCTCAACGCCCTCATCGCGGAGATTATCGGTTTTTAAAACGACTGCTCCATCGTCTGGCCCAGCCGAATGTCGGGGAATCTTTCGACGATCTGCGCCACGCGAAAGCGGTTCTCGGCGATGACGCACAGGTTGCCCGCGCCGTCGTAAAACAGGTCGGACTCGTAGCGGTCGAGGAGGGCGCGCAGGGTGGTTTTGTCGTCGCACAGCACCCACCGGCAGATCGTGCGGGGCATGAGCTCGAAGCTGGCGTCGACGTTGTATTCGTTTTTCAGCCGGGAGGCGATGACCTGGAACTGCAGCTCTCCCAGGGCCCCGACGATGTAATCCGCGCCGTTGACCGGTCGAAACAACTGGGCCGCTCCCTCTTCAGCGACCTGCACCAGCCCCTTGGCCAGCGCCTTGGCCTTTAACGGATCGCGCAGTTGGGCGCGCCGCAAGATCTCCGGTGCGAAGTTGGGCACCCCGGTGATCTGCAGCTTCTCGCCCTCGGTGAAGGTGTCGCCGATGCGGATTTTGCCGTGGTTGGGGATGCCGATGATGTCGCCGGGCCAGGCGTCTTCCACCAGGGCGCGGTCACGGGCCATGAAGGTTTGGGCGTTGCGGATGATGACGTCCTTGCCGGCGCGGACGTGGTGCAGGGTCATGCCGCGGCGAAAATGCCCCGAGCAGACGCGGACAAAGGCCATGCGGTCGCGGTGCTGGCGGTCCATGTTGGCTTGGATTTTGAACACGAAGCCGGTGAACTTTTCCTCTTCGGGTTCGATGATGCGGGTCGTGGATTCGCGGGGCTGCGGGCTGGGCGCTAAGGCGCAGAAGGCGTCGAGTACCATCTGCACGCCGAAGTTGTTGAGGGCCGACCCGAAGAAGACCGGGGTCATCTGGCCGCGGTAAAACTGCGTCTCGTCGAAGCCGTGGCTGGCGCCCTCGAGCAGGTCGATCTCTTCGCTGAGGTAGGTGGCCTGGGTCGCGCCGAGCAACTGGTGGGCGCGCTCGCTGGCCAGGTCGCGGATGACCTCCACGTCGCTGGGGAGGCGCCGCTGCTTGGCCCGGTAGAAGTGTACGTTTTGCTCTCGGAGGTGGTAAACCCCTTTGAAGTCGGCGCCGCGACCGATGGGCCAGGTCATGGGGGCGCAGTGCATGCCCAGCTCTTTCTCGAGGTTGTCGATGAGTTCCAGGGGCTCCATGGCCTCGAGGTCGAGCTTGTTCATAAACGTGATGACCGGGGTGCGCTTGAGGCGGCAGACCTCCAGGAGTTTGCGCGTCTGCGTCTCCACGCCCTTGGTGGCGTCGATGACCATGAGCACGGAGTCCACCGCCGTGAGGGTGCGGTAGGTGTCCTCGGAGAAGTCGTTGTGGCCCGGGGTGTCGAGCAGGTTGATGGCCAGCCCGCCGTATTCGAAGCTCATCACCGCCGTGGAGATCGAGATGCCGCGGTCGCGCTCCATTTCCATGAAGTCGCTGGTGGTGGAGCGGTCTTTGCGCGATTTGACGGCGCCGGCCACCTGGATGGCTCCGCCGTAGAGCAGGAGCTTTTCGGTGATGGTGGTTTTGCCCGCGTCGGGGTGGCTGATAATGGCGAAGGTGCGTCGCTTGTTGAGCTCTTTTTTGAGTAGGGCGTTCATCGGGGCGCTGTTAGCACGGAGCCCGCACAGAATACAGATCGAAAATACAAAACGCCCCGTCCCACCGTCCGTTACGCCGTCCCAAATCACTCTGATCACCTCAAATTCGCGCCGTCCAAAACGGGACAATATCTGTCTCGTGACGGGACAGTATTTGGCCGAATTTCAAAAACCTAAAATAATGTGCAATGATTTCAGTGGGTTACACAGTGCACATATGTGCACTGACGTTTTCTCCCGCGCGTCGAACTGCGCTCCAGGCGGGTTTTGCGGCTACAGAATCTCTTCAAAGGTGGTGGCGGTTAAAATGCGGGCAGAGGCGCGTTTGATTTGCTCGTGGTTGAGTTGCGAAAGGCGCTCCTTGTCGTCATCTTCAATCGCGCCGAACTTAACTTCGACGAGCCGTAGCAGAATCGATAGCTCACCGAGACGCA
>JAAYKL010000032.1 GCA_012522445.1 Myxococcales bacterium
AAAAATGCCGTGAACGGCAAACAAAATGAACCGCCGTTTTCAGTTGCCCCTGAGGTGCCTTCTCATGGAAGTGATTTGGGGCGGGTGATTTTGGGCCGGTACCCGCGAGGGGCACCCCTACACCGAAGACATCAACAATGCGTGTGAAACCGAACCCAAAAAGGCGGGCGAGGGCGAGAACGCGAACCGCCCGTACACCGGTGATGCCAACGATGCATTTCGCCAGCAGGATGCTGGCGCCACCAAATGGACGGATACCCGCGAGGGCACCCCTACGCCCTGCAAACGCCGCTTTCGCGTTGACCCCGGTTTGCGCCCCTGGCTATGCTGCTTTTTTCAACGATTTGCGCTCGCGGGCATCCGGCCCCGATCAAAGGAATACAGCATGAGCAAATTTGCGGTCACAGGCGCAGCGGGATTCATCGGCGCCAACTTGTGCGAGGGCCTGCTGGCAGCGGGACACGAGGTGGTGGGCATCGACAATTTCCTAACCGGCAAGCGCCAAAACCTCGCGGGCCTACGCGGCGCCTTCTCCTTCGCCGAGTGCGACATCCGCGACAGCGCCGCCCTCACCGACTGCTTGAAAGGCTGCGATTACGTGCTGCACCACGCCGCCATGGCCTCGGTGCCCTGGTCCATCCAAGCCCCGGAGCTGGCCCACGCGCACAACGTCACCGGCACCTTCAACGTGCTGTCCGCCGCGCGGCAATGCGGCGTCAAGAAGGTCGTCATGGCGGTCACGTCGGCGGTGTACGGCAACACCAGTGCCCTGCCCATCTCCGAGGACACCCCGCTCAACCCCCTGTCGCCCTACGCCGCCACCAAGCTCATGGGCGAGCAATACCTGCAGATGTTTCACCGCGTGTACGGCCTCCCCTGCATTGGGCTGCGCTACTTCAACGTGTTCGGGCGGCGCCAAGATCCCGCCAGCGCCTATGCGGCGGCCATCCCCATCTTCGTCGCCAAGCTCCTGCGGGGGGAGGCGCCCATTATCTTCGGCGACGGCGAGCAGACCCGCGATTTTGTCTACATCGACGACGTCATCGCCGCCAACCTCCTGGCCTGCGAGGCGGGCGAAGACTGCGACGGCGAGGTGTTCAACATCGGCACCGGCAAGGCCATCACCATCAACGCGGTGTGCGACCACATCGCGGAGCTGCTGCACAGCGACGTGCGCCCGGCACACCAGGACGAGCGCCAAGGCGACGTGCGCCACAGCCTGGCCGACATCTCCAAGGCCCAGCGCATGCTAAACTTCGCGCCCACCGACGACGTCCTCTCGGGCCTCGACAAGGCCATCAGTTGGTACGCCGACAACCTGGTCCCTTTGCCATGAGCGCGCCCAACGACTGCCGCGACCCAGCAAACGTCGACGCCACGGCGCAAATCCACGCAACCGCTGTCATTGACGCGCCCTGTCGCATCGGGCCCCGCACCCGCATCTGGCATTTCTGTCACGTCATGCCCCACGCCCGCATCGGCGCGGACTGCCAGCTCGCGCAAAACGTATTCGTCGGCAGCGGCGTCGCCATCGGCGACCGCGTGAAGGTGCAAAACAACGTGTCGGTGTTCGCGGGCGTCACCCTCGCAGACGACGTCTTTGTCGGCCCCGGGGCCATCTTCACCAATGTGCGCCGCCCGAGGGCCTTTCGTCCGCGGCACGGCGACTACGAGCCCACCACCGTACAGCGCGGGGCCACCATCGGCGCGGGTGCCGTCATCCGCTGCGGCATCACCATTGGCGCGTACGCCCTCGTCGGGGCTGGGGCCGTCGTCACCCAGTCCGTCCCCGCCCACGCCCTGGTGGTGGGAAACCCCGCGCGACAGATCGCCTGGGTGTGCGCCTGCGGCGAAACCCTAGGGAGCGACAATGTCTGTCCCGCTTGCCAACAGGAGGTAACGCTGTGATCCCCCTCGTCGATCTGCCGCGGCTCCACGCACCCCTGCGCGACGACCTCATCGCGGCCTTTGTGCGCGTGCTCGACAGCGGCCAGTTCATCTTGGGCCAACCCGTCGAGGCGTTTGAAGACGCGCTGGCCCGCTACACCCAGGCGGCGTTTTCCGTGGGCACCAGCTCCGGCACCGACGCGCTGCTCATGGCCCTCATGGCCCTGCAAGTGCGCCCCGGCGACGAGATCATCACCACGCCCTTCACCTTCTTCGCCACGGCCTGCACCATCGTGCGCTTGGGCGCCACGCCGGTCTTCGCCGACATCGACCCCGACACGCTGCTCATCGACCCCGACGCGGTGGCCGCGGCCATTACCCCGCGCACCGTGGGCATCATCCCGGTGCATCTCTTTGGCTGCTGCGCCGACATGACGCGCATCCAGCGCATCGCCGATGCCGCCAAGCTCTGGGTGATCGAAGACGCGGCCCAGGCCCTGGGCGCCACGCACAAGGGCCGTATGGCGGGCACGATGGGCACGTTGGGCGCTTGCTCGTTTTTCCCCGCCAAGCTGCTGGGCGCCTTGGGGGACGCCGGGGCGGTGTTCGGCAACGACGCGTCGTTACAGCCCGCGCTCCAGGCCCTGCGCACACACGGGACCAGCACCAAGTACTACCACAAGTGCATCGGCGGGAACTTCCGCATGGACGCGCTACAAGCCGAGCTGCTGCGCATCAAGCTGGACGCGCTGCCCCGCGAAATCGAAGCGCGACAGGCGGTGGTGACGCGCTACCG
>JAAYKL010000033.1 GCA_012522445.1 Myxococcales bacterium
CCGGTGCCGCAGGAGCATAAGGACGATGACAACATAACCGCGAAGAACAAAAAATGCCGTGAACGGCAAACAAAATGAACCGCCGTTTTCAGTTGCCCCTGAGGTGCCTTCTCATGGAAGTGATTTTATACGAAGCGATTAGAGCAGGCCGAGGGTTTTGGCGGTGGCGAGAAGATGGTGGCGTTTGTCGCTTGAGGAAAATTCGCACAGCGGCAGGCGGAAGATTTCGCGGCAGAGCCCCATCTCGGACATAAGGGTTTTGACGGGGATGGGGTTCGTCTCGAGAAAGAGATCGCGGAACAGCGGGTGCATTTCGTTGTGCAATTGTCGCGAGCCCGCCTTGTCGCCAGCGAGGGCACGCTTCACCATCTCGACCATTTTCTTCGGCAGAACATTGGAGGTCACAGAGATGATGCCGTGCCCTCCCGCCTCGATGAGATCGAGGGTGAGGCTGTCATCTCCGGAGAGCACTGCGAAACCAGGCTGTGGGGTGGCGGCGATGACGTCTTTGATTTGGTTGAGGTCGCCCGAGGCCTCTTTGACGGCCACAATGTTGGCGCAGCTTTGGGCCAAAGAGACCAGCGTGGGTGTTTCAACATTGACGCCGGTGCGCCCGGGGATGTTGTACAGCACCACCGGTATGTCGATGGCATCGGCAATGGCCTTAAAGTGACGAAACAATCCCAACTGCGTGGGCTTGTTGTAGTAGGGGTTGACCTGTAGCACGGCATCGGCGCCGGCTTGTTGCGCGTGGCGCGACAGTTGAATGGCCTCGTCGGTGGCGTTGGAACCCGTGCCAGCAATGACCAGCGCTTTTCCCTTGGCCATTTCAATGGCGATGTCGATAACACGCGCGTGTTCATCGTAGTTTAGCGTGGGGCTTTCCCCGGTTGTGCCACAGGGGACAATGCCCGCTACGCCAGCATCCAATTGGCGCTGGATGAGTTGGCGCAAGACGGGTTCGTCGACCTTTCCGTCCAAATTGAACGGCGTGATGATGGCTGTGTGAACACCTCTGAAATCCATGGTTTCTCCATTGTTGCGCTGCGCGTGTGCAGCTGAACATGGGCTACCAACCCACCGATGCAGTGTCAATCGATTACGAAAATGTGTTTTTTTTGATGCGGAAAGATGGGGATGCGAGCAGACGGTCTGTTTTGACTTTGTGATTTTTTTATGGCAATTTTCTCGGCTGGATTGTCACGAACAAGACAGCAATAACTAGCCGTCACAAGGAGGGTCCCCATGGAAAAAATGTCATCGATCGAGATGGCGCTGAACAATGAGCGCGCCGAAATGAAGTACTACCTCGAACAGGCGCGGCGCTCAAAAAACTATGTTGCGAAACGCCTCTTTGAGATGCTGGCCTACGACGAAAAAGAGCACATGGAGCGCATCCGCGACCTGCACGCCAAACTGACCGCTGACGGTAGCTGGCCCACCGACGTGCCCATCAACGTGCGCGGCACCGATATCAAAGACCAAATCAACTTCCTCATGGGCCTGAAAGAATCGGCCACCGAACACGACGACGATGACATCGCCGCCCTGCAAAAAGGTGCGGAGACCGAGGCGCGCGGTGCAGAGTTTTACAAAAAACTGGCCGAACTCTGTACCAATCCCCAGGAGAAAAAGTTCTTTACGTTTTTGTCCTCCATTGAAAACGAACATTACATGTCCATCAAAAGCTCCATCTTTTACCTGCAGGACCCCGAGGGCTGGATGGAAGCCAATGGTCGCGTGAGCATCGACGGCGCCTGATCTTCATGCCCTTTCCCAACACCGCGTTGACCGAGCGACTCGGCATCCGCGCGCCCATCGTGTCGGGCGGCATGGTCTGGGCTTCCGGTTGGCGGTTGGCGTCGGCGGTATCGAACTGCGGCGGCTTGGGGCTGCTGGGGGCCGGTTCCATGACCGAAGAGCTCCTGCGTACGCACATCGAGAAAATGCGTGCTACCACATCCGCGCCGTTTGGCGTCAACATCCCGCTGCTGAACCGACACGCCGAAACCCACATTGCCACTTGCATCGACATGGGCGTCCCGGTGGTGTGCACCGCTGCGGGAAACCCCGTCCTGTACACCGCGCGCTTAAAAGACGCCGGCATCACCGTGATGCACGTCGTGCCCAGCGCTCGCCTCGCGCAAAAGGCGGCGTCCTGCGGTTGCGATGTTGTGGTGGCCGAAGGCGTTGAGGCCGGGGGACACAACGGTCGCGACGCTTTGACGAGCCTCGTGTTGTGGCCGTCGGTGGTCGACGCGGTGTCCGTTCCTGTGGTGGCGGCTGGCGGCGTTGTCGATGGCCGACAGATGGCGGCGGCGTTGGCCTTAGGCGCTGCGGGCGTACAAGTGGGCACGCGTTTTGCCGTGACCCAAGAGTCCTCGGCCAGCGCAGCGTACAAGCAGGCCTGCGTCGATGCCCCGGAAGGCCAGGCCGTACAGTTCTTGCGCGACGACACACCGGTGCGCGCCCTGCGCAATGCCTACGTAACCGACATGCGCACGCGCGAAGCTGCCGGTACCGACGCGGAGACCCTGCGCGCCTTGCGCGGTAAATTTCGCGCCAAGCAGGGCATCTTCGAAGGCGACTTAGATGCCGGCGAGCTCAGCGCCAGCCAGGCCGTGGGAGCCATCTCGCAGGTGCTGTCGGTGGCCAATGTGTTCGACGCCTTTCAACGCGATTTGGCGCGCGCCATCCGCAGATTGACGCCAGCTTAACCCGTCACACCCAACGGTTTTATCCACGACTTCTTGTGTTTGTTCAGCGCTTCTCCGCTGCGTCGACGGCGGTCCTCTGGTGTGCCGCTAGTCGCTCGCGAATCCACGCAGTGGCCGAGGTCAGCGTGTGATGGGGGAGCGTAAACTGCAGGCCGAAGCGCGTTCCTTTGGCGGCGTAGTCGCCGAGCCATTGGGTGAGGTTGCCGTCTGTTTTGGAGCGGATCTCGACGTGTATGCCGTCGGGCGTTTCGGAGAAGAGGGCGGCGGTGTCGATGCCGCGCAGGGCGCGCGCCACGTTGACCATGCCGTCCAGGGCGTTGTTCGGCAAACCGAGCTCGCGCAGCGTTGCTGCGGGACAGTGCATCCAGGCGAAGCGCAAGGGTTCGTCCACGGAGAGGGTGTGCAGCAGGACGCCCAGGAGGCGGGCCCGGGCCAAGGGGATGCGTTCGTAGAGGTGGCGCGCTGTTTCCGTTGGGCTGGCACCGGCCGCGATGAGGGCAGCGGCGGTGCGGTGGGTGTGTGGTGTGGTAATGGCGTAGCGAAACGAGGCGGTGTCCGACACGAGGGCGGTGTACAGGCAACGGGCGGCCTCGGCGTTGAGGGGCCATTGCATGTCGCTCAGCAGGTCGGCCATTAACTCGCCGGCTGCGGGCGCTGGGCGCCGGATGAACAGGGCGTCGCGGGACGAGCGGTGATGCATGTGGTGGTCGATAAAGACCAGGGGACCATCGATGGGGGCGTCGGCAAAGCCCTCGGGGAGCAGGGCGTCGTCGCTGGTGTCGATAACAATGGCCGCGTCGAAGCGCTGGCCCGCAGGGAGTTGGGTGCAGACGCGCTCGGCGCCGGGCAAGAAGCGCAGGTGCGCGGGTACGCCCTCGGGAGACCACATGGTGGCGGCGCGCTGTTGTTGCTGCAACACGTGCCAGAGCCCGAGCATGGTGCCGATGCCGTCGCCATCGGGAGCGCGGTGGGTGCAGAGCAAGAGATGCGCGCTGTGCAGTAGGTGTTGTTCGAGTTGTGCCACATCGGGGGTCATCGTAGCGGCGCCTTTTTCCCTTTACGGTGTTGTGTGCATGAAAATCGTTTGCGTGTGTTGATTTTCGTGATTTAGATAAAAAACACAATACATGCCGATGGCATGCCGCTTCAGGGAGGTTCTGCAATGCAATTGAATTCTATGGAAGAAATTTTGGACTACGCCATCTCGCTCGAACAGGCCGCGGTGCAGCTCTACACTGATCTGGCGGAGAAATCCGACCGCCCCGCCATTCGCAAAGCGCTGCTGGAATTTGCCGATGAAGAGCGCGAGCACGAGCGCATCCTCAAAGATGTGAAAGCCGGGCACATCACCAACCTCACCGCGGAGCCGGTTCAAGACCTAAAAATCGTCGACTTTCACACGGGGGTCGCCGAGGTCGACTCCTCCAGCTCTTATGGCGACTTGCTGCTCTTCGCCATGCGCCAAGAAAAGCACGCCTTCATGCTCTACACCGAGCTCGCTACCCGCGCCACGACGGCGGAGATCAAACAACTCTTCGACAAACTCGCCATCGAAGAGGCCAAGCACAAACTGCGTTTCGAGATCGAGTACGACGAACACGTCCTGAAAGAAAACTGAGGCGCGAGCGCCAAAGGCCCACGAACCCAAGGCGCGCAAGTCCACCCCAACACTGTATCCCTCAATGCTGTTCTGCCGACTGTAAGGAGACAACATGGTGTCGCAAAATATGTGGAAGTGCGATGTATGCGGTTATGTTCACCGGGGTGATGCCCCGCCCAATACTTGTCCCATTTGCGGTGTTGATGCCGACGCCTTCTCGCCACTGGAGGTCACGGCGACCCGGGCGCCGAAAAGGACTGCCGCCAAGAGCGGTTGGCGCTGCATAATTTGCCACTATGTAGATGACGGCGACGCGCCCCCAGACCGCTGCCCGGTGTGCAGCGCGGACAGCGATCTCTTTGAGCGGGATGACGCAAAAGAGACCGGAGCGGCGACGGCTCCACGCAAACACGTGGTGATTGTCGGCGAGGGCGTGGCGGGCATCACGGCGGCAGAGCAGGTGCTGGTCCACGGCGGCGATCACGTAAAGCTGACCCTGGTGGGCAACGAAGCCCCTTGGCCCTACTACCGCTTAAACCTCACGCGCCTCCTGGCCGGGCAGGTCACCGAGGCCGCCCTCACCATGAAAGACGAAGCGTGGTTTGCGGCACACGACATCCAGCGCATCACCGACACCGTGACGAGCATCGACCCGCGCGCGCGGCGCCTGACGCTGAAGAGCGGCGCGGTGCTGGACTGGGACGACCTCGTCTTGGCCACGGGCTCTCATCCCTTTGTGCCGCCCATCTCCGGGGCGAACAAGGCGGGGGTCTTTACGGTGCGCACCCTGGCCGACGTGCACGCCATCCACGCCCAGGTGACGCCCGAGACCCGCGTCGTCATCGTGGGATGCGGCGTGCTGGGGCTGGAAGCCGCCGGTGCCCTGACCGACAAAGTGTCCAGCGTAACGGTGCTGGAGAGCGGTCCTTGGGCCATGATGCGCCAATTGAATCAAACCGCGGCGCACCACCTCGTTGACTTTTTGCAAACCAGACGCATTGAAGTGATGACAGGCGTATCGGCCAAAGAGATCGAAGGAGGCGACCGAGTGACAGGCGTCGCGTTGACAAATGGAGCGCATCTGGATGCAGAGCTGGTCATCGTGTCCACCGGTGTGCGCGCCAACACGCACTTGGCTAGGCAGGCGGGCATTGAAACCGCTCAGGGCATCGTCGTGGACGACATGATGCGCACCTCGGCCCCGCACATTTATGCGGCCGGAGACGTGGCGGAGCACCGCGGTCGGATGTACGGTCTGTGGCCAGCGGCCTTCTCGCAGGGCTTTGTGGCGGGGACCAACGCCGCCGGCGGCGAGGCGCGTTTTACCGCCATGGCGCCGTTCAACCAGCTCAAGGTGCTCGACGTCGATGTCTACAGCATCGGCAATATCGCCCCGACAGACGGCTCGTTTCGCACCTTCGAAACCGGAACCGTGCAGCAGTACTGCTACCTGGTGATGCGCGATCGGCGTATCGTCGGCGCGGTGTTGTACGGCAACACAGCGGACGCGGCGCTCATCAGCTCGGCCATTGAACACAAGACGAGCATCGACGAACTCGACGCACTCTTGGCGCGCTTGCCGGGGTTCGCCGATTTCGTTCGCGATTGAAACCAAGGCGCTGGCAAAGCGATTTGCGCGCTAACACATGCAAGGAGGAGCCCCATGGTGAAACAAGAGATTCAAGACAGCATCAATGCGCAGATCAATGCCGAAATTTACTCGGCGTATTTGTACATGAGCATGTCCACGTGGTTCGAAAACGAAGGCCTACCGGGCTTTGCCCACTGGATGCGCCTGCAGGCCATCGAGGAGATGTACCACGCCGCCCGGTTTTCGGAGCACCTCGTCGACCGCGGTGGGCGCGTGCTCCTGACGGCCATCGAGGGCCCGCCACAAGAATGGAACTCCACGCTGGAGGCGGTGGAAGCCACCTTGGCCCACGAAGAGTACGTCACCGATCGCATCAACAAAATGATGGACCTGGCCATTAAGCTGAGCGACCACGCCGCGGTGCAAATGCTGGGTTGGTTTGTCGCTGAACAGGTCGAGGAAGAGGCTTCGGCCGGCGCGATTATCGACCAGTTGAAGCTCGCCTGTGAAGCCAAGGGCGCCCTGCTGATGCTCGACAAAGAGCTGGGCAGCCGCCCCATGCCGACCCCCCCGCCCGACGTCAACCTCTAACCACCATCTCTACATCACCGCTTTTTGCGCCCGGCGCTTGTCTGGGGGCGACATCTTTGCGCGCGTCATGGGTTTGTGGGGGCGCAGGCAGTTGAATGTCGCCGGCAAACGCGTTAGATACACGCGTCGAAAGGCGGGGCACAAGGCGACATGAACCAACGCAAAAAAAACAAGGCCAAGGCCGCTTATATCTGCGTCAACCGCAGGGCGCGGCACGATTATGAGCTGGGCGACACCTACGAAGCCGGGGTGGTGCTCGTGGGCACCGAGGTGAAATCACTGCGCCAGGGCAAGGCCGACCTAACCGACGCCTTCGCCCGGTTCATCGGTGACGAGCTCTTTTTGATCGGCCTCAACATCACCCCATACGACAAGGCCGCCCGCTTCAACCACGAGCCCAAGCGCGATCGAAAACTGCTCTTGTCGCGCAACGAACTCACGCGCCTGGCCGTAAAAATGAAAGAGCGCGGCTTCACGCTGATCCCGTTGGAGATGCACTTCGCGGGCAGTTGGGTGAAGGTGACTCTGGCCCTGGCCCGGGGCCGGAAGCAGCACGACAACCGACAGGCCATCCTCGAAACCCAACAGCGCCGCGAGATGCGCGCCGTTGTGCGCGAAAGGAAATCCCGATGACCCACAACGCGCTGACGCAGCCGCTGGCCATCGACGAAGTGTTGGCGTTGGAAGGCATGCGCTTGGATGTTCTCGTGGCGCAACCGCGTCCGCCGGGCGCGCGGGTCTCCATGCAGCTCGCGTTGGCCGAGAAGACCCTTGTTTTGCATGGTAAGGTGGTGGGGCAGGAGCGCCTGTCGCCCACAGCCTTGCGCATGTCGGTGCGGCTCAGCAATCTGCCGCGCCAAGACCGGGCGTTGTTGCAACAGCACCTGGACAGCGACGCGGCGCCACCCGGTTGATGGGAAGGAGCCTTTCGTGATGAGCGGAGCCAATGGCACAACACCAGAGATGTCGTGCCCATACTTTGTGGTGCGGGACGACGGCAAAATCGCGTGCACGCTGTGTCCGCGTCGTTGCGTGCGCCAGCCTGGTGAGCGCGGTGACTGCGGTACGCGCATCAACCGCCAGGGAGAGTGGCACGCGCTGAACCTCGGACGCCTCTCGGTCACCGCCCTAGACCCCATCGAGAAAAAGCCCCTCTTCCATTTTTGGCCGGGCTCCCAGACCCTCTCCGTGGCCGCCGATGGCTGCAATCTCGATTGCCCTTTTTGCCAAAATCACCTGCTCTCGCAACGCCCGCGGGAAGGCGACTGGCGCCCGGAGAAAAACGCCTTTGTCCCGCCTGCCCTCCTGTTGCAACAGGCGCGGCGTCGGGGCGCTCACTCTATTTCGTTCACGTACTCGGAGCCCTTGCTCCAGCTCGCGTACATCCTCGAAGTGGCGCGCGCCAAATCCCGGGACGAACTGCCCCTGATCCTGGTGACCAACGGCCAGGTCAATGCCCAGCCCCGGGCCGATCTCGCTCGCGCCATTGCGGCGGCCAACGTCGACTTAAAAACCTTTTCGGCGCGCCAATATCGATCGGTACTGGGCGGCACGCTCAGCGCCACCCTCGACACCATCGGGGAGTTGCACCAGGCCGGCGTGTGGATCGAAGTCACGACGCTGCTCGTCCCCGACTTCAACGACACCGCCGAAGAGGTGACGCAAATGGCGGCCTTCATCGCCGGGATTGACCGCGCCATTCCCTGGCATGTGTCGGCGTTTCACCCGGACTGGCGCTGGCAGCACTTGCCGCGCACATCGGTGCAGTCCTTGCATCGCGCGCGCCAAATCGGTCTTGCCGCTGGGCTGCACCACGTGTACACCGGAAACATTCCCGGAGATGACGGCGAACGCACGCTGTGCTCGGGATGCGGTGCCGTGATCGTCGACCGAATGCAATACCGCATTCGCGCCATCCACACCGAAAATGGCGGCTGCAAGCGCTGCGGCACTCGCGTAGCCGGGACAGGATTTCCGTAAGATGACCGAATATCTCGTGGGCACCGTGGGCTTTCCCATTCAACGAAGCAGAGTACTCGAGCGCGTTACCCTGGTGGAACTCACCGACGCGCGCCACATCCCGCCCAGCACCCGGGCAGCGCGACGCATGGCCGCTGACATCCCCGATGGCGTGCGCCTTTCGGTGCAGGCGTCGCAGTTCTTTGCGGAGACGGCGCCACAACAAACCACGCTCAAAGGCGATCCCAGCGCCTACGGGGCCTTTCAACTCTCCGATGAAATGCGCTCCTTGTGGCAGCGGCAAATCGACTTCGCCACCGAGCTGAACGCCGCGGCCATCGTCTTGATCACGCCGCCGTCCATTACGCCCTCTTCGTTCTTCATCGACCGCATACAAGGCTTTTTCGACGCGATGCGGCCCTGGCCCGTGCCCGTCGTCTGGGAGCCCCACGGCCCCTGGGACATGGCCCAGGCCCAGGCGTTGTCCGCTCAGCTCGGCCTCGTCCTGGCGGTGGATCCCCTGCGCGACGATCCGATGCCGGGCGACGTAGCCTATTTTCGCTTCGGTCCGTTTTCCGTGATGGGCGCGCGCATGGGCGCCTACGATCTCGAGCGCATCGCCGCCGCGGGAGAGGGCTTCGACACCGTGTGTTGCGCCTTCGACACCCGCCGCGCCCTGGACGACGCGCACAACCTGCAGCACGTGCTGAACTCGGGAACCCTCGATGACTTCGATTTCTGATGCCGCGCCGCAAGGCGCCCGCGACACCGCCGATCAACTGGTGATCATCACGGGGCTCTCCGGCGCCGGAAAATCTACAGCCATGCGCGCCTTCGAGGACTTGGGCTACTACTGCATCGACAACCTGCCGCCGGGATTGATCCCGCAGTTTCTGTCCCTGGTGCGCCAAAGTCACGACGTGCGCCGCGGCGTCGCCATCGCTTCGGACATCCGCTCCGGCGCCTTGTTCGACGAGTTTCAAAATGCCGTGGCGGCCCTGCGAGAGGCGGGCGTCTCCCCGTTCATTCTTTACTTGGACTGCGCCGCCGACGTCCTGGTGAACCGCTTCAACGAGGTGCGCCGCGCCCATCCGCTGGAGCCGGAGTTCTCGCTGGAGCAGGCCATCGAAGAAGACCGCCGCCGGCTGGCACCTGTGCGGGGCATGGCCTCGGCCATTGTCGACACCGCCCACCTGCGCCCCGATGCCTTCCGCCAAGAGGTCATCGCCCTGGCCACCGGGGCTGGCAAGCAATCGGCCACGCACTTCCGCTTCATCAGCTTTGGCTTCAAGTACGGCATGCCGCAAGACGCCGACTATGTCTTCGACGTCCGCTTCTTGCCCAACCCCTTTTACGACCCCGCCCTGCGCCCCCAATCGGGACAAGACGAACCGGTACAGCAATTCGTCATGGCCCACGCCGAAGCCACGCGCCTCACGGGCATGGTCTGCGATTTGCTCGACATGACCAAGGCGCCCTTTGCGCAGGTGGGCAAGCTCAACGTCACCGTGGCCTTTGGCTGTACCGGTGGGCGCCACCGCTCGGTCACCTTTGTCGAACGCCTGGCCGCCCATTACCGCGACCAGGGCTTTCGCGTCTCAGCGGTCCACCGCGACCTGCACAAAGGCCAACCCTAGTCCCCCTCGATGCTGACGATCGCCAACATTACCTGCCGCCTGGGAACGCGCACCTTGTTCGACAACGCCTCGGCCAAGGTAGCCCGGGGGCAAAAAATTGGCGTCGTCGGCCACAACGGTTCGGGCAAAACGACGTTGTTTCGCCTCATCTCGGGGCAGCTCTCTTTGGATGGCGGGCGCATCGACATCGCCCAGCGCTGCCGGGTGGACGCCATCTCCCAGGATGTCCCCAGCGGCGCGTTGAGCCCCCTGGCGTACGTGCTCGAAGCCGACGCCGAACGCACCGCGTGTCTGGCGGCCGCCGACACCGAAACCGACCCCAACGAGATCGCACGCCTCCACACGCGGCTGGTCGAAATCGATGCCTACAGCGCGCCGGCGCGGGCCGCAGTGATTTTGGCGGGACTGGGGTTTTCGCAGGCGGAGCAGCAACAACCCCTCGACGCCTTCTCGGGCGGGTGGCGCATGCGGGTGGCCTTGGCGCGGGCCTTGTTCAGCGCCCCGGACCTCCTGCTCCTCGACGAGCCCACCAACCACCTCGACCTCGAGTCCATCACGTGGCTTGCCTCGTACCTGCAGCAATACGAAAACACGCTGCTCTTGGTGAGCCACGATCCCGACCTGCTCAACCAAGTGGCGGGGGGCATCCTGCACGTCAACGACGGTCGCTTGACGATGTTCTCTGGGCAGTTCGACGACTTCCTGCGCTACCGCACCCAGGCCCAGGCCACGGCCCAGGCCGCCTTGCAAAAACAAGAGGCCCACCGGCGTCACCTGCAGCAGTTCGTCGATCGCTTTCGCGCCAAAGCCACCAAGGCCAAGCAGGCCCAGAGCCGCCTCAAAGCCCTGGCGCGCCTGCCGGTCATCGAGCTGGAAAACACCGCGCACGCGGTCCGATTCAACTTCCCGTCACCGGAACACCGCCCGTCGCCCCTGCTCACCCTTTACGATGCGGCGGCGGCTTACGGCGACCGCGTGATCCTGCGCGATCTCAACCTGAGCCTCTATCCCGAGGATCGCGTCGCGCTGTTGGGGGCCAACGGCAACGGCAAGACCACCCTGGCCCGCCTGCTGATCGCCGCGCTGCCCTTGCACGCCGGACGCCTGGTGCCCGCCGGGAAACTGCGCGTGGGGTATTTCGCTCAGGACCACCTCGAAAAGCTCGACATGGAACTGTCGGCCAAGGCGCAGATGCAGCAGGTGATGCCCGATGCCCCCCAGGACAAAGTGCGCGCCTGGCTGGGCCGCTTTGGTTTCGCACAAGAGCGCGCCGAGGTCGCCATCGCGCAGCTCTCCGGCGGCGAAAAGACGCGACTCTCGCTGGCCTTGCTCAGCGCCGAGCGCCCCAACTTGCTAATCCTCGACGAGCCCACCAACCACCTCGACATGGACGCGCGCGCCGCGTTGATCGAAGGGCTCAACGACTTCGAGGGCGCCATCGTGCTCATCTCCCACGACCGGACGCTCATCGAGGCCACCTGTGAGCAATTGTGGCGCGTGGCCGACGGCACCTGCGCGGCCTATGCGGGCGATCTCGACGACTACCGCGCGCAGACCCTCAAGGAGCGCAGCCTGCGGGCGCGTCGCGACGAGGGCGATGCCGACAACGCCGCAGAGCGCGGGGATGTGCGCAGCAGCCGCAAGGAAGTCCGCAAGGACGCCGTGCGCATGCGGGCGAGACTGGCGCCGCTCCGAAAGGCTGCACAGGAGGCCGAGTTGGCCCTGGAGACGCTGGTGTCCGAGCGCGAGACCATCGAGGCGCAGCTCTCCGACGCGGCGGTGTATGCGGGGTGTCCCGATGCGTTGGCGGCGCTCTCTCGGCGTCAGCGCGAGTTGTGCGAGCTCATCGAAGCGGCCGAAGAAGCGTGGCTGCAGGCCGCCGAAGCCCTCGAAGTGGCCGAGGATGACGAGGCGGCGCTCAACCCCACTCCGTGACGGATGTGTCGCGGCGCGTTACTTGAATTCTTTTTCGAGGGCGCGGATGTGAATCATTAAATCGCTTTTGATTTCGAGCAGTTTTTTTTCGTATTGCGCGCGGGTCTTTTGGCGGCTGTTCGCCAGCTCTTTGCGCAGGGCGGCGCGGGCTTCTTCGGCGGCGGCATCCAGGTGCGCCTGGGAGGGTTCGGGGGGCATGGCCGCAGCGGCGCCTTCATCGTCGAGGTATTGGCGGGCCCCGTCGATGGTGTACTTCAGGTGGTACAGCAGGTGGCGGATGGCGAAGATGTTTTCGACGTCTTTGCGCCGGTACAGGCGCTGGTTGGTCTTTGATTTCTCCGGGCGGATGTAGCGCGGGAACTCCGCCTCCCAGTAGCGCAGCACGTGGGGCTTGACGCCGATCAAGGTGCTGACTTCGCCGATTTTGAAGTAGAGCTTGTTGGGTAGGATGGGGCGAACGGTGTTCATGCAGTCGCTCCGGAGATGTTTTGATGCCGGTGTGGCGCAGTGGTGTCTGCGCGTTTCAGTTGCCGTCCTCGGCGTTGAGGGCGTTTTTGAGCACTTGGCTGGGCTTGAAGTTCAGCACATGGCGTGCGCCGATGACGATGGGTTGGTTGGTGTGGGGATTGCGTCCCATGCGCTCTTTCTTTTCGCGCACCACGAAATTGCCAAAACCGGAGATTTTGATTTTTCGGTTGGTGGTGAGGGACTGCTTCATGATTTGAAAAACGGTCTCGACGATTTCGGCCGCTTCTTTTTTGGAGAAGCCGCCCACGGTTTCGTAAACGCGCTCAATAATGTCCGCTTTGGTCATTCGCCCGCTCCTTTTGGTGACGAATTGTGTTTGTCTTGAGCGCATTTAAGCACACCGCTAGCTTTGGTTCAAGCGCTTCCCAATGCTGCGTCAGGCATCGTAAAAAGTCAGGGACAGTTGGAATCGTTCGCGGTTGTCGTGTATGAATGGTTTATCTCAATGATAGTGATTGTCGCGCATTCAAATAATGGAGCCCCAGATGCGAAACCGCCTCATTACACTGTTTGTTAAATACGTGCCCGCGTCGCGCCGCGCCCAATGGTTCAGCGCTGCGTGGGTGGTGCTCAGCATCATGATTTTGGCCCTGGAGGCCTTTGCCCGCGCCGGTGGTGGCGAGAGCTATTCCGGCGGTGGCGGTGGCGGTGGCGGTGGGTATTCTGGCGGTGGCGGTGGTGGCGGCGGCGATGGTGGCGGCGGCGAGATTATCCTGTTGCTGCTTATACTGGCCTTTCAATACCCAGTCGTCGGCGTCCCGCTCTTGGTGGGCCTGATCATCGCTGCCATTGTTTATGCTAAGATCAATCCCGACAGCACCACGAGCAACGCCATCAAAAAGATCGAGAAAATCCCCGCGCCGGATCGCAGTGCGCTGCCCGCCCTCATGGAGCGCGACCCCGCCTTTTCTGAGGCCGACTTCATCGCTCGCATCCAAAAGCTCGAACACCAGGTGCAGACGGCTTGGGTGTCGGGCTCCATGGAGGTCGTGCGCAGCTCGCTGAGCGACGGGCTGTTTC
>JAAYKL010000034.1 GCA_012522445.1 Myxococcales bacterium
ACGTACGTCATCATGCGCTGGGGCATGTAGCGGTTCGGCGTGGACTGAAACTCCATCATCAAGCACACGAGCATCTCGCTGTTGGCGACATTCACGCGCCACACGATGTCGTGGAACCGCTTGTCCAAGCGATTGCTGATCTTTTCGGTGGGCAGCAGCCGAAGCGTGCTGAAGTCGATTTTTTCCACCCACTCGTGGCTGACAAACCCCCGGATGAGTTTTTCGATCGCCTCGGGTTGGCTAAATATTTTTTTGAATCCCGCATCGTGGTTGGGCAAGTGGCCTCCTTTAGCGGAAGGGTAGCTGCGCGTTGCGTTGTGCATTTCTCTGCATGTCGCGTTTTGCATTTCGCTGCGCGCGTTTCCGCAACTGATACATCGGCCGCTTTTCGGGAAAGTTTCCTGTTGAGCGCAAAAAAGATTCTTTTTTCCCAAATTCGCTGCGAATTTTGCGGACGGACTGAGGTGTCAGCACCTAGCACCTGCGCGAGGGGGTGCGGAAAGAGATGCGGAAAGTGGAGAATCGGGCGGAGCGTTTTGTTGCATTTTGCAGCGGCAGCACCCGGCGTGAAGAGGGCAACCCAGTAAGTCATTGACGTACTAAGTCATTGGCTTACAATTTCCGTATGAGGTTCGAATGGGACTCGACAAAAGAGCGCGCTAACCGAAACAAGCACGGCATTGGTTTTGATGAGGCAAAGGCGCTTTTTGAGTCTGAAACGGATTACCTCGAAATTTTTGACGATACACATGTCGGCGTTGAAGAGCGCTTTATTGCGGTGGGGCCAATTCGCAGGGGACTTGTCGTTGTGGTTTGGACAGAGAGAAAAGAGGAGATCATTCGCATGATTAGCGCCCGCTTTGCGACCCGGAAAGAAGCGGCTCTCTACTTGGCGTACATGGAGGCAAAATGAGTGAAGCAACCAAAGAATTGACCCAAAGGGACTTTACCAAGGCCATTCCGCGGAGCCTGCGCGCCCGGATAATGCAGGGAAAAATTGAGTCTGGGGATGACATTGTCGCGCTCAGAAATTTCGTCGGGCTCACCCAAAAGGATTTTGCCGCTGCCATCGGCATTAGCGTTCACACCCTTCGCAACTGGGAGCAGGGGCGCCGAAAACCAGAGGGACCCGCGCTGGCGTTGCTGCGAATCGCCGCCCGTCATCCAAAGATTGTGCGCGAAAATATCGTGACCGCTGCCTAAAGCTCCAAACCGTTTTGCGCGCTCCGCGTCAATCTTCCCGCTTCGAGAACGTTCATTTTTTGCGCTGCGAATTTTGTGGACGGGATGAGGTGTCATCGCCCAGGACCTGCGCGAGGGGATGCGGAAAGAGATGCGAAAATGGCAAGGGGGAGGAATGCCCAGAAGGGGCGGAAAAACAGGCTTGCCAGGGCGCGTTGTGTCGTCTATGAGCGGTGCAGAAAATTTTACTTTCACAGCGGCTCTGTGATACTTTTTCTCTTATGAAACCGATGCCGGGGGGCAAAGGATTTTATACTTGAACCACAACTTACCGTTAAAGAAAGAGCGCCGCGCCTTTCCCCGCTTCGAAGCCTCCTGCCGGTGTTGGGTCGAACACGATTCCCTCACACTTTTTGGCACGGTCACCAACCTCAGCTCCGCGGGGTTTTTCCTGCGCACGCTGCCGGTGATGGACGCTGGCGCTGTCATCGACATCCGGCTGAACATGGAAGCGGGCGACGTGCTGGCGCGGGGCGAGATCTGCTGGACCAACAAAGAGAACCTGGGACCGCGCGACTCCTTTAGCGCCACGCCCCTCGGGTTGGGGGTGCGCTTCCTCGAGATCACCGACGGCGCCGCGCTCATGCAAAATTTCTTTGCCCGCAATTCGATTGTCCCGATCCCGGAGCCACCCTCCCGCGATTGAGCCGCCCGCGGTGAACGCCCGGGATTTGGCGCTGGCAAACCCATGTACTTTGTGCTTTATTCGCCCGCGTGAAAAACGCTGAGCGCCCCGGCGCCAAACGGTGCCATTTGAAAGACCATCGACCATGTTTACCGGACTGATTCAGGATTTGGGACGCGTAGAACGCCTCGTCCACAAAGGCCCCGAAGCCGAATTGGTCGTCGCTTCGCAGCTCGGCGACTTTGTGCACGGCGAGAGCATCGCCATCAACGGCGTCTGTCTGTCGGTCACCGCCTTCCAAGCCCATCAGTTTACGGTGTTTGCCTCGCGCGAGACCCTGGCGAGCAGCGGCATTGGCCAGTTGCGCGGCGGGCAGCGGGTCAACCTGGAGCGCGCCTTGAGAGCGGGCGACGCCCTGGGCGGGCACATCGTTTCGGGCCACGTGGATGCGCGCGTTCCCCTGCGGGACCGGCAGCGCGTCGGGGCGGCGGAGGTCTTGACGTTCGGCTTGCCGGAGGGGGCGTTGGCGGCCCAGGTGGCCCCCAAGGGATCGGTGGCCCTGGACGGCGTGAGCCTGACTGTTAATGATGTGGGGCCGGACGCCTTTGCTGTCATGGTCATTCCCATCACGCTACAACAAACAACACTGGGAGCGCTGGTGCCGGGCGATTGGGTCAACTTGGAGACCGATGTCTTGGCCAAGTACGTCAGCCGCATGTTGTCTCTGCACACATCCGCTGCGGACGACGCCGCGCCCCGCGACATCACTTTGGACATGCTGATCAACAGCGGATTTGTGAGGTAAATTCGTGTCTCATACCGATAAAGAACAAGCCATTGCGCGCGTGCAGGCCGCCATTGAGGCCGTCCGCGCTGGCAAAATGGTCATCCTCGTCGACGACGAAGATCGCGAAAACGAGGGCGACCTCACCATGGCCGCCGAGATGATTACGCCGGAGGCCATTACCTTCATGGCCACCAAGGGCTGCGGCCTCATCTGCGTAACCCTGACGCCGGAGCGCGTGAACCAACTGGAGTTGCCCATGATGGTGAAGGCCAATCAGTCGCCGCTGGGCACGGCGTTTACGGTGTCCATCGAGGCGGCCAAGGGCGTGAGCACCGGCATCAGCTCGGCAGACAGGGCCCAGACGATTCGCGTGGCGGCCTCGCCGTTTTCCAAGTCGACGGATTTGGTGAGCCCGGGGCACGTATTCCCCCTGCGGGCCATGCCCGGCGGCGTGTTGCAGCGCACGGGACAGACCGAGGGCTCCGTCGACTTGATGCGCCTGGCGGGCCTGGAGCCTGCGGGCGTGATCTGCGAGGTCATGAAGGAAGACGGGACCATGGCGCGCTACGAGGACTTGCAGCGTTTCTCCCAAGAGCACGATATGGTGCTGCTCAGCATCGCCGATCTCATCGTCTACCGCCTGCAGTACGACCGCCTGGTGGAGCGCAAACACACCGGCGCGGTCACCCTGGGCACCGACGCCAAGGCCGAGTTTCAGCTCTACCTCTACGGCGCGGTTCCGGGCATCGCGCGGCAGGAGTACATCGCCCTGACCCTGGGCGACGTGGCGGACGGGGAGCCGGTGCCATGCCGGGCGCACGTGGCCTGCTTCGTCGACGATGTGCTGGGCGCGGGAAACCCCTCGGGCAGCCCCTCGCTGCGCGCGATCATCGACGCCATCATCCGCCGCGGCCGCGGGGTGGTCATCTTCTTGCCCTCGCGGGAGAGCCTGTACTCCGAGCTCGACGTGCAGCGGGCCTTCCCCGATGAAGCGTCTGCCGAGCACGACAACACGATGATCCGCGAGTACGGCATCGGCGCGCAAATTTTGCTGGACCTGGGCATTCGCCGCCCGCAATTCATCTCCAACAACCCCCACCGCTTGGTCGGCCTGAGCGCGTGGGGCTTCGAGAGCACAGAGCAAATCACCTTGGAGGAGGTATGACGATGCATCAGCAGAAAAACCCCACGATCATCGAGAGCGCCTTGGATGCGAGCGGCATGAAGTTCGCGATTGTCGTCTCTCGCTTCAACCACTTTATCGTCGACCGGCTGCAGGAGGGCTGCGAAGACACCCTGCGACGCCTGGGCGCCGACCTGTCGCAGAGCGCTGTGGTGCGGGTGCCGGGGGCTTTTGAGTTGCCCATGGCGGTGAAGCGCCTGGCGCAGCAAAACAAGTACGACGCCATCATCGCGCTGGGGGCGGTCATCCGGGGCGCCACGCCGCACTTCGACTACATCGCCGCCGAGGTCACCAAGGGGCTGGCGCAGGTCTCCTTGGATTCGGGGGCGCCGGTGGTGTACGGGGTGTTGACCACCGACACCATCGAGCAGGCCGTGGAGCGCGCGGGTACCAAGGCGGGCAACAAGGGCGCAGAGGCAGCGATGTCGGCCATTGAGATGGCTGGATTGTTCAGGAAGATTTGACACATGGCCACACGCCGCAGGGCACGGGAAGTCGTGCTGCAGATGCTTTTTCAATTGGAGGCCAACCGCGACAGCGCGGCGCAGGTGTTGGCGCTGTACCGCGACAATTTCGGCGAGGGGCCGCTGCCCGACGCCTTTAGCACCGAGCTGTTTTGCGCGGTGGCGAAAGACATCGAAGAGATTGATCGCATCATTGTTACGGCCAGCGACAACTGGCGCTTGGAGCGCATGAGCCGCGTCGACCGCAACATCCTGCGCATGGGCGTCTGGGAAATCGAACACCCCAACGACACGCCGGTGCGGGTGGTCATCAACGAGGCGGTGGAGCTCGCCAAGCGCTTTGGGGCCGAGGACTCCGCGGCCTTTGTCAACGGCGTCCTGGATCGCATCGCCAAAGAGCGCCAAAAACTCGATTAAAACATGGGCCCGCCGACCGCCAAGATCGCCTTTCTCCCCTCGCGCCTCGAGCGCCTCGAAGCGGCTCACCCCGACATCATCGCCTGTTTTTGTTTTGCCGCGCGCGCGCCGTTTCGCGGC
The DNA here is from genome assembly GCA_012522445.1 of Myxococcales bacterium. GTDB lineage: Bacteria > Myxococcota_A > Polyangia > JAAYKL01 > JAAYKL01 > JAAYKL01. The sequence continues at coordinate 4,839 of JAAYKL010000034.1, forward strand.
ATCGCCGGTTTGCTGGATTGGCGTCTGGGCGGCGCCTTGTCGCGGCTGCGCATCGACAACTTCATCACCGGGGCCGCAAACGAAACCGTCTTGTATCCCTTGGGGGAGCGCCTGGCCGGGGCGCGGCTGCTGTTGGTGGGCGCGGGACCGCGGGAGTCCCTGGACGCACAAACGGCGCGCCACGCGCTGCAACACCTGTTTGCCACGCTGCAAAAACTGGACGCCTCCGCATTTCACCTGGCCCTGCCGGGGCGCCCCGAAGAGGTGAGCCGTCCCGAAGACGCCGTGGCGACCTTTCTCGATGCGCTGACGGCGTTTCCGCATTTTCGCGCGGTGACCCTGGTCGACACTGTGGCGGCCCAGGCCCGCATGCAGCCCTTTGCCGAGCGCTGGCGGTTGAAGCACTCCGTGTCCGCGCCATGATGTGCGCGCGGCGACGTGCGCGAACCGGGGAGGGGCGATGAAGCGCTGCGCGGTGCGATGCGAGCGCTTTGCCCTGTCCGCCCAGTCGTCGACCTTGACCGCCCGCACCGAAGCGCAGTCGCGCACGGGGTTTCGCCTGACGATTTGCGACGCGCAGGGCCACGCGGGGGTGGGGGAGGCCGCGCCCTTTCCCGGTTACTCTCGGGAGACCGCCGAACAGTGCCACGCGAGCCTGAACGCGCTCGAAGCGCCGCTGCAAACGCTCTTGTGCGCCGAAGAGGTGTCGTCGTTTTCGCAGTGGCAGCATGTCGTGCCGCAGCTCCGCCTTGGGGAGCACGCCGCCAGCGCCGCCTTTGCCGTGGAGACCGCGGTCATCGATTTGTGCGCCCGGCGCGGTGGTGTCTCGGCACATCGCTGGATCAACCCCGGTGCCCGGACGACGCGCATCGCGGTCAACGCTACGTTGGATTTGCGCGCCTCGCCTGCGTCGCTGCGGTCGCAGATGGCGGCCTACGCCCAGCGGGGATTCGACGTGTTCAAGCTGAAGGTGGGGCATCCCGATTGGTCGTGGCGCGACGAACGAGCGCGCCTCGAACTCGCGCGCGATGTGCTGGGCGACGACGCGACGCTGCGCCTGGACGCCAACGGTGTGCTGTCCCCGCGCGACTTGCCGCACCGCATCGAGATCTGGCGGCGTGCGGGCATCGCCTTTGTGGAAGAGCCGGGCCCCGTGTCCCAGTGGGCGCCGATACGCGACGCGGGCATTTCGGTGGCGGCGGACGAATCCCTGGCCTGCGCGGCGCACCGCTCCCGCATTGTCGATGAGCGCTTGGCCGATGTGCTCGTCATCAAGCCCGCCATGCTGCACGGCATCACCGGGGCGTGGGCATTGGCGCAGCGAGCGGCGGCGTTGGACATGCGCGTGGTGGTGACCCATCTCTTCGACGGTCCGGTGGCCCTGGCGGCCTGTCGAGCTCTTGCGTTTGCCTTGCCCCAGCCGCCCTTGGCCTGTGGCCTCGACACCCACGAGGGGTTGGCGGGATGGCCTCCGGGGTGCGGCGTCGCCTTAGGCGAGGGGCCCGTGCTCGCGCCGAACGAATCGCTGGGACTCGGCTGTTGTGGGGAGCCGCATTCATGAATGTGCCGGTGAAGCCGTCGACGAGCGCTTTCTCCGCGAACGCCTTGCCGGCGATCGACATCCTGCGCGCGGCCGATATCTTCGGCGATGCGCCCCTCATCATCGACGACGAGGGCGTCTGTTCCTACCGCACGGCGGCAGCGTATGCGCAGCGGTGCCAGCCCTTTTGTCGCGATTGGCGCCTCGTCCACGGCGACGCCCCGGTGGCGCTGGTGGCTGCGCCGACCCGTCGCGTTCTGTTGGCCGTCCTCGCGCTGTGGGCGGGACGCGTCCCGGCGGTCTTGCTGCCCCCCACCGCTCCAGAGCTAGAGCGCCAGCGGTTGTGGCAACAGAGCGGCGCCCCGCAGTGCCTCGACGCCGACGCGCTGTCATCGCTGGCGGCGAACCCCGTTGCTGCACAGGGCGAGGCCGCGTCTCCGGTGCCCGCGGACACCGCGGTGATCCTCTTCACTTCGGGATCGAGCCACCGGCCCAAGGGGGTGCGCCTCTCCCACCGCGCCTTTGTCGCCTCGGCCCGCGCCCACGCCGACAACCTGGGTTGGCGCCCGCGGGATCGCTGGGTGCTGCAACTGCCCATCTGCCACGTCGGCGGCCTGTCGGTGTTGACGCGCAGCGCGCTGTCCGGCGCTGCGGTGCTGCTGCCCCCGGCCTTCGACGCCACGACTGTTCTCTCCTTTTCGGCGCGCCACGGCGGCACCCTGTTGTCGGCGGTGCCCACCCAACTGCAGCGCCTGCTCGCCTGTGACCGCGGCAATGAGCTGGCGCGGCTCCGCTTTGTGCTGCTCGGCGGCGCGGCCCC
>JAAYKL010000035.1 GCA_012522445.1 Myxococcales bacterium
CCGCGCACCCTGGCCAACAAGGTCAAGGAGATGTTTTGGGCGCTGAGCATGGAGCGCGCGCTCGACAAGCACCAAATCCTCGAGGCCTACCTCAACCGCGCCTACTACGCCAACGGCGCCTTTGGCATGGAGGCCGCCGCGCAAACCTACTTCAACCGACCGGCCGCCGCCCTAAGCGCCGCCGAAACCCTGCTGCTGGTGGTCATCCCCCGCAGTCCGGGCGCGTACGACCCGCTGCGCCACCTCGACCGCACCCTGGCGCGCCGCGATCGCGTTTTGTCGCTCATGCAGTCCCGCGGCCTCATCTCCGCAGGCGAGGCCCAGCGCATTGTCCGCGACCCCGTCGAAGTCTCGCTGCATCGGCCGCCGTTTCTCGCGCCGCATTTTTGCGACTACGTGCTGTCGCAGCTCACCGCCGCCCAGCGCCAACAGGGCGGCACGGTGCACACCACTTTGGATGGCCACCTGCAGCGCGACCTCGAGTACAACGTGGCAGAGCACGTGCGGCGCATGCGATCCCGCGGTCTGGCCGAGGCCGGGGCGGTGGTGCTGGACACGCAAACCGGCGCGGTGCTGGCCATGGTGGGCTCCCCAAACTTTCGCGGCCCCGCGGGGCAGCTCAACATCACCACCCACCGGCGGCATCCGGGCAGCGCCCTCAAGCCCTTTGTGTTCGCCGCCGCCTTAGAGCGAGGCGACACGCCCGCCACCTTAGCTCTGGACATCCATGACGTGCCCAACTCTCGCTACCGCGCGGCGCGGCTCTCCCAGCCCGAACGCGGACCGGTGCGCTACCGGGAGGCCCTGGCTGGTTCCTACAATTTGGCGGCGGTGCACGTGCTCGAATCCGTGGGCGAGGAGGTGCTCATCACGCTGCTGCGCCGTGGCGGCATCGGAGCGGTGCCCGGCGGTCCCGACGATTACGGACCGCGCCTGGCCCTGGGCGCCACGCGGGTGACGCTGCTGGATCTCGCCGCGGGGTATGGGTTCATGGCCACCGGCGGTTGGGTGCACCGGCCGTTTGGCATCGTGAAAATCAGCGGGCCGAAGCGCGCCGACTGGCAACCGCCTGCGCCTGTGCCCGTGCGGCTTTTCTCGGAGACCACCAGTTGGCTCATCGGCGACATCCTGGCCGACGACAACGCGCGCATCCCGGCCTTTGGGCGCGAGCTGGCCGTGACCGAGCTGCCCTTTCGCGCCGCCTTTAAAACCGGCACCGCCCGCGGTTTCGCCGACACCGTCACCGTGGGGGTCACCGCCCAGGTCATCGCCGCGGCCTGGGGCGGAAACTTCAGCGGACGCGCCACCCAGGGTGTGCTGGGCATGGACGGCGCCGCGCCGGTGGTTCGGGCCGCCTTGCAGCTCGTCGCCCGGGAACGCGAATTGTCGCTGCCGCCGCCGCCAGAGGGCATCGTCTCGCTGTCGATCTGTCCGCTGTCGGGGATGCAGGCGGGTCCCCATTGCCCCAACACCAAGTTGGAGCACTTCGACGCGCGCCACGCGCCGCAACAGACGTGCGACTGGCACGTGCACCAAAACGGCCGGGTGCACCTCGCAGTGCCCGAAGCCTTCGCGCACTTCTTCTAACGCCCCCGCACAGCAGCGCGACATCCCCGTGGATCAGCCAGCGTTTGTTCAATCGGTGGTTAGCGGGTGAGCCAGAAGAGGTACTCGGTGTGGGGGGCTTCGTCGTCGCGCACCCACGCGTCGGTCCAGCGCATCTGCGACATGACGTGGCGCCGGTGGGGCAGTTGCCACACTGCGGCGATGCGGCCGTGGCGGTGCAACACCTCGCGCAGGGCTTCGGCGGTGGCGCGTCCTCCAGAGCTGTACGAGAGAATGACGTGGGGCGCGGTCAACTTCGCCAGCAGATCATCTAGGGCGTTGACGGCGACAAAGCGACCCGCCTCGTCTTTGCGAAACGCTTCGAACACCGACGCTGCCAGTACATCGCTGGAATCTGCGCGGCGCCGCGCCTTGCCGAAGAGCGCCGGTCGGTCGTTGCGGCACACCGTGGTCCACAGGTGGTAGTAGGCGGCGTACCGCACGCGCGAGGGCGGCATCTTGTCGTTGTTGGAGCCGTAGGGCGGGTCGAGATAGGCCACGTCCGCTGAGACGCGGGGCGCGCACGCCAACGCGTCGCACTGCCACACCTCGTGGTCGTCGCGCGAGGCGAAGAGCGCCGGCACTTCGAGGCGCATCTCCTTGTACGAACGCGCGGACCAGCGCCGCAGATAGGCCGCAAAATGCCCCAGCGTGTTGTCGACGCGGTCCAGGGCCAACAGCAAGCTGGTGAGCAGCACGCTGGTCTCCGCCTCGGGGAGCGCCAGGCGATCGATCTCGGCGCGGATGGCGTCCAGGCGCCGGGTGTTGTGCCGCTGAAACGGGCGCTTGAGGCCGTCCGATTGCACGGCGCATCCGTCGTTGGCGTGCCCGCCGTAGTGCGCGGTGAACCAGCCGTCCTCGCCGGGCAGGGCGTTGAGGTGCGCGATGAGCTCGCGGTAGTGCGCGGGGTCGTGCGGGGCGGTGAGGTAGCAGGTGGCCAGCACCTTGGCGCAGGGGGAGAGGTCGTTGGCCACCACGCGGTAGCCGGTGCGCGCCAGGGCCTGGGAGACGCGGGTCGAACCCGAAAACGCATCGAAGACTGTTTGGCCGCCGGTGCGCCCCACCAGGTCGAGGATGGGGCCGAGCAGTCGCTGTTTGGAACCGGCGTACTTGATGCCTTGGGTGGGCGGGGGGAGGGGCACGAAATTACGGAGTGACGCCTGTCTCTTCTTCCTCTAGTGCCAAATTCCAGCATTCTTCGTGCTCGTCGCAGTCAACCATATCCATTACGCACTGCATGGCGTCATCCGAAAGGAGGTGGGGCAAGGGGAGGCTGCGCGCGCAGCTCTGCAGAGGTTCTCCATCATTGCAGTCTTGGTCATTCATGGCGCTGCAAAAATCGGCGACCTTTCCGCCCGGGCAGGTGATCTCGATGAACTCTGGAATGCCGTACTCGCCATCGGGGCGCAAGGAGCCGATCTCGGTGATCAGCGCTCGGCCTCCGCTCGGCACCGCGCCAGCACCGGGCGTTGCCACCCACGAAGCGATCATGGGAATGTTTTCAATGGTCCATTCATCGATGGTTTCGCCATAGCCTGAAAAAACTTGGCGGGTCATGTTGGTGCCGTTGTCTGTGAGTTCGAACATCTCAATGGGACCATCGATGAGCTCGCCCGAACCCTGGGTGTTTTCGCCGCCCAATATTTTCGCGCCCGTAATGTCTAGGCATGAGCCATTGCGCAGGGAAAGCGATTGCAGCTCTCCCGTGTTGGGCATCGGCCAGTCACTGAAGCTTATCAAAAGGGCTTCGGGCCCATCATAGATGTAGAGGCGCGCGAGATCGATGTAGTGAACGCCTGTATCCGAAATGAACCAAAAATCATCCCTATTTCCATTTTCCTCACTATTTTCACCCTTTTCGATTTGCGATTCCTGCAGGGTCCAGGTGGCGTCGTGGAGACCTCTTCGTTTTTCAAAGTTTGAGAAGAAGTCTTCGGGTTTTTGTTCGCCTGAAAATGTTGTAACGACCAGTGAAAAGCCGGGTTGCAAGACGAGCCCTTGGGGCAGCGTGAAACAGACGGATAACGGCTCAGGGGACTCCTCGTCCCAGTGCGGCTGTTTTTGCTCCAGGGACCAGCCGGACAGGTCGCACGCCGCAGCGACGGGGTCATCGGTGCCGGTGTCGGTGTCATCCGTATCGTCGGTGCCAGTGTCGGTGTCATCTGTGCCGTCCGTATCGTCGGTGTCTGTGGTGTCGCCCGTGTCGGAGGGCTCTGTGTCCAGAGGCAGGGTTTTGCTTTCCTCGGGCAGGCCCGCCACGCCGTAGGAGAGATGCCGGGTAAACCCAGAGACTTGCCTTTTAAAGCCGTCGACCTGGGTGCCGGCCAGCGCCGCATAGGGACCCTCTTCCTGGTTCGCCCAGAACAGCGCTAGGGCCGCTGCCGCGTCCGCCACCCTGGACTCGTCGAACGGAACCGTGACGACGACATCCTTTTTAAAGGCCACGCCGTGGGGCAAGAACTCGTACACGTTGCCAGCGGGCACCACGCCACCGCCTGCTGCTGGCGCAGTGGAACGGCGGTGAATCGAGAAGCTCACCTCTTCGTCAAGGGCCCCCTTGGGAATGTCGAGGGACACCCCGTCGGGTCCGGCCACCACGCCGCCCCTCGGGCCAATGGCCACGGCGGCCCCCGCGTCGTCGTTGTCTTTGCTGCTACACGAAATGGCCAGCAGCAACGCCGCCACCCACGCCACACTCATAATTTTTTTGTACTGTTGCATGTTGTCTCCTCCCCCAGCAGTGGATTTTGCCTCCCCAACTGCTGATGTGTTTTCACGAAACCAATGAGAAAGAATTATCCCAAAAAACGCTAGATTTGACCAACGCTTATTGTCGGCCGTTACTTACTGGCTAGGCGTTGCTGGGCAGGGCGTTGTAGGGCGAGATGTCCGGTGGGTTAGATACCTTCTCCCGCCACGTAGGGACAGTGGATCTCGACAAAATGCGGGCCTTGGTTCTCGACGTTGGGCAGGGAGTTGAGCTCCGAAAACACCGGCCCCTCTCCACCCACAGTGCTTGCGCCAGGCGTCACGGTGCCATAG